>PAIY01000089.1 GCA_002704825.1 Phycisphaeraceae bacterium | reverse complement strand
GAATCCAGTGGCATACAGTTGACGCTTGCAGGCCTCACTGGACTCCCGCCTGCGCGGGAGTGACGATCCAGTCATGGCATTGTGGCCGCACACACAAAAATCAATAACAAGAGACTACTAAAAGCAAAGATTGAATAGGTTGGCAGGAGCAACACGGCTTTTTTGCGATGTGACCTTCACCACGCTTCATGCAATGACACAACAAATCCGTCATTCACACGGCAGTGATCTCAACCATACTGCTTCTGATAGTACTCGCGGTACGCACCACTCTTGACGCGCTGCCACCAACCGGCATGATCCACATACCACTTGACCGTAGCTTCCAACGCCTGCGGCCAGGCGCTGCGGGTCGGTTGCCAACCCAATTGCGTTTTGATCTTGGTCGGGTCGATGGCATAACGGCGGTCATGCCCCAGACGATCGGTCACCGGCTGGATCATGTCTTTGCCTTTACCCATCGCTTCAAGAATCATGTGCGTCAGTTCAAGGTTGGAGCGTTCGTTATTGCCGCCGATGTTGTAGACTTCACCGGGTGTGCCTTTCTCGAGCACGGTGAGAATCGCTTCACAGTGATCATCAACATGCAACCAGTCGCGGACGTTGCGACCATCACCGTAAAGCGGAACTTTCTTGCCTTCGATGAGGTTGGTAACAAACAGCGGGATAACCTTCTCAGGGAACTGGTAAGGCCCAAAGTTGTTGGAGCAGCGCGTGATGTTGACGTTTAAACCAAACGTGTGATGCGCAGCCATCACCAGCAGGTCACTGGATGCCTTGGAAGACGAATAAGGTGAATGCGGATTGAGCGGCGTGGACTCGGTAAACAGCAACTCCGGTTTGTCCAACGGCAAGTCGCCATAGACTTCATCGGTACTCACATGAATAAACCGGCCCCGTTCACTACCCCACTGTTTGCGTGCGGCATCAAGCAGAATCTGCGTGCCCAGCACGTTGGACTCAATGAACGGCTTGGAGTCGAGAATCGAACGGTCCACGTGACTCTCAGCAGCAAAGTGAACCACCGCATCACACTCGGCAACCAGCTTGGCAACCAAAGCTTCATCACGAATATCACCATGAACAAAGCTGTAACGGCTGTCGTTCTGGATGTCCGCCAGGTTTTCAGGATTGCCCGAGTAAGTCAGCGAATCGAGGTTGGTGATCTTGATCACATCGCGGTTTTGGAGCACAAAACGCACGAAGTTCGAACCAATGAAACCACAGCCACCCGTTACGAGAATGGATTGAATGCTCATGAGCAGATCGTCTCTTTCTTTTGATGCTGAGCAATGACAGCAGCAAGGTTGTCTTTCCAATGGGTTAATTCGCCAACGATTTTTTCAGTGCTTGTGATGTCCAGCACACTGTATGCCGGCCGCACCGCCGGACGTGGGAATTGTGAGGAGTCACAGGGTTTGACCATGCATTCAGCGCCGGTGAGTTTGACAATCTGCTGAGCAAACTCAAACCAGTTGCACTGTCCCCCATCCGTGACATGATAAAAGCCTGAAGCACCCGCAAAAATCAGGTCCACGGAAACCTGTGCCAAATGCTGTGCACTGGTGGGACGACCAAACTGGTCATCCACCACCGAAAGTTCATCACGCTCGGTTGCAAGCCTGGCGATGGTCAAAACAAAGTTGTTGGCCCACGGTGCATAAAGCCAACTGGTTCGGATCACCAGATGATGGCAGCCTGACTGCTCGATGAGTTCTTCGCCAACCGCTTTACTGCGACCATAGGCGTTACACGGATCACGCTTTTCACTGGGAGAATACGGTGTATCCGCATCTCCGGGGAAGACATAGTCCGTGGAGTAATGCACGAGCTTGGCGCTGACCTGCTTGCAGCGATCCGCGAGTTTGCCAACACCTTCACCGTTGATGACGGTGGCAAGTTCTTCCTCTTCTTCCGCCTTGTCGACGGCTGTGTAAGCTGCACAGTTGATGACGAGTTGTATCTCATCGGTGACCTGGCGGTTGATACTTTCTTCGTCGGTCAGATCAAACTCAGCAAGTTTCGGGCAGCGGTAATCGACCTGCATTTCATCAAGGACCGCACACCAGGCCGTCCCGAGCATGCCATCGGCACCGATAAGCAAAATGGGTTGCGGGAAGTCAACGCTCATTTGTGTTCCACCTCCCAGTGAAACCCTTCGACACTGTCATAGGTTCGGCGTTCTTCATCAGGATTGGCGATGTTGTAGGCGTGGGTGACATAATAAATCATCAACGCGGATTCCGGGCCAACGGTTGCCACTCCATGCCAAAGGGTTGGCGGGATGATCATGATGCCCGGGTTCTTTTCACCGACGACCAATTGCCATGCGGCGAAATCATCGCGGAAGATACCGACCTTGATATGCCCCACCGGACACATCCAGAAGTCGGTTTGAAGTTTGTGGCGATGCCAGGCTTTGATGGTGCCGGGGTAGACCTGTGAGATATTGATCTGACCTTCGGGGCCGAGTACACCTTGCATCAGGTTCATATGCGACCAGCCACGATCATCGGCAAAGACGGACATGGGCACGAACACCGGCTCGTTGTTGGCCTTGGCATGTTCGTGCGCTTCGGCCAGCGATTTGTCTCGGATGATGGTGGGTTTGATGATTTTCACTTGCGTCTCCCTGAACGAATCATTGCAGCCATAAAGGCGTCAGACACCTGCGTGGGCTGCGTGGTGGCTGTGGGTGTGGGACGTGAAACGGGCTCACGTCGCGTTTGCGTCACCTGCGGTTTTGCCGCCGGCTTGGGTCGCGGCCGAGGTGGTGTCGGGCGCGTGGGTTGGGTTGTATGTTGAATCTGCCTTGGTCGTCTCATTGTAGCAGAGACCTGGCTATTTTGAGTCGCGCGATTGCTGCTCAATTTCGCCATCAGGCAGACGATCAGACAGACGCCAGCATGAGACATCAGCCAATACGGCGTGTCCATCCAGCTTAACCACGGTTCATAAGTCGAGAAGCTCAACATGGCCTGACTGATACCAACAGTGATCGCAGCCAAGGCAAGGTAACCAAAACGAACACGATGCATCTGCCTGAAATAGACGACCGCAGATCCAAGTGACACGATCACCAGCAGGCCGATGATGGCCAAAGGAATCGTCTTTAAACCATCAGCCATCCCAGGCAGATAATCAAACCGGGCGCCGAAGATCATGGCCAAATCATTGAGTGAGAAAATTACATTCAGCGTCAGCAGCAACATGATCCCGGAAGCCACCCCCCAGAAACGTTTGGGTCCACGGAACTTTGCTTTGGCCCAATGACGCCATGTGCGGACACTGAGCAAAGTCGCAACGGCATAAAGCAGCATCACGCCATAAAGCATGATGTCATTTTTGAAAATTGCCGGGACATAACCCATCACACCTACAAAATGCCAACGCTTGGGCCATGTCGGCTCAAAAACCTGATACTCCTGCGTGATCCCGGTTGCATTGACGTGAAAGACGCGACAGCCGTGGCCTTTTTCATCCCAGAGCCTGGACGTGCCCCCGACGGTGTAGGACTTGGCATCGGTGTCCTGCATGTCCCATTCACGGGTTTGATGCAGGTGACCTGCAAGAACCGCTGAGACGTTGTACTTGTCCATGAGTTTGAGCATCTTGTCCCGCGTACCACGGGGCCAGTTTTCATATTCGGTTTTCTCGTCCGCCTGATAGCGATACAGCGGTCGATGCATCACCAGAAAAATGTGGCGACGGTTTGCAAGATGGTGTTCTTCCAGTGTCTTTTCAAGCCAATTCCAATGCGCGATATGTTCATCGCGGTCGATCGCATCATCTCTGGCGGTCTCGGAATTAATCATGACAAAGGCACAATTATGCACTACAAAGTCATAGTAGTCCGCACCAAAGCGATCACGATACCGCTGCAGATCAACCAGGGATTCGACATCATGATTGCCGGGAATCAGGAAGAGTTGGCGGTCATATTGCTTGACGCCCTGCATGAACAATTTCCACTGATAGGGGTTGTTCGAATGCACCATGTCACCGGGCATGATGATAAAGTCACTGGGTAAGGCGTTGAGCACTTTGGCCTGATCGACAAAGCGTTGATAACTGCCATGCGCCATGCCGTTGCCATAACCGATCTGCGGATCACCGAGCAACACAAAGCTGAAGGGTCGGAAGGTATCGCGATCCTGAGCGTTCACCGGATTGGACATCAAGGTCAGCGACATCAAGCATGTCCATACCAACAGCCATATGACCGGGTTTGTGGTCAACAGACGCTGATGATTGATTGGAACATGGATGCGGGACATCGTGTTTTTCTCCGGGATTTCGACTCTTTTTTCTACCTTGGCTTTGCGGTGTCGCCAATAAGGGGAGGTCTTTTTTTCTCCAGCTTTCAAGTCTGAAACGATTGTGTCAGCTATGCGGATTTAAGCGCCCGTTTGAGGAATGGGCCGATGGTGTTAAGACCGCCTGCCACACAGATCAGACTGGTTGAGAACGTTGGGTTAAGCATGCTGTCGATGAGGTGAACGAGCAGGAACACCGCCAGCGCAGCGATGACACCCAGATTCACATCCGACCAGAGTTTGACGGGGCATCCGGTGACGAATTGCCAAAGCGGGATGACGAAGACCGCCAGCAACGCGAAAGCTGCGAACAGGCCATGCTCACCCATCCCCTGTAAAAACAGGTTCCAGACCGGCCGTTTGGATTCTTCATTGAGCTGCCACCAATCCCATTGGCCCAGTCCCAGTACCGGTTGTTTTAACGCAGGTTCCATGCCACGGGTCATGGCATTGACGCGCCAGCCAAGCGATCGCAGGCGTGAGACATCCTTGAGTTTATTGACGGTTCCCTGGCCGATGACTTTGCCAACGACTTGATCACCGCCAGCAACGAAGACACCGATTCCGACGATGCAGATGACGCCAGCTGCCCAGACGGGTTTGGGAATCTGGACTCCCCGTTTGATCAAGGCAAAGCCAACCATGCCGAGTATCATCAAACCGATGCCACCCAATGATTGGGTAAACAGCGATGAGAAGACGAGAATCAGCACGGCGACATGCGACGGGACAAACAGGAGTTTGGGTAGCGCCCGACACATATGCATCCAGAATGCCAGTAGCGCGATGGCAGGCATCCAGACTCCCAGTTGGCTGCCATGCTCAAGCATGAGAACCGGCCGGTAGCCGATCGCCCGGTCAATACCGTCAAAGTAGTACGGGTGATATTGGTACAAAAGCTCGTAAAACAAGGGACCAAACACGCCTTCAAGGACACACAAGGGCGCATAGACCAGTCCAGCGATCACCAGGGCAACGCCCAATTCGCGCATCGGCTTGATGTCAGAGAAGTAGAGTCGGCCTGCGATATAAGGTCCGCCCCATGCAATCATATGATAACTGAGATTCAGCAGGGTTTGCTCGATGGTCAGTTGATTGAACAAGCCGGAGAACAACGGCGCGATGCACCAGATGGCCATGGGAATATCGAACCATTTTGGCTTGAGTCGACGTAGTGATTTGAAGTCGGCAAGCAGCATACCAATCAGGACGGTTGCGCCAATCACGGTCGAACGCGTGAGCCAATACGGACCAATGAGCGCGGTGCCGATCCCGGTGGTTGCTGCCACGGTGAACTCATCGGCCTGTGCGATTGTCGGGTCATGAATGTCCGGCACCACGAAATTGGCGGTCGGCAACAAACACCATCCACCAATCAAACACACCATCGCAGCACGGCGCGGGGGCAGGACAAAAAACAGGATGACGCCCAGCAGCATGGCCAGGCCGAAGATGATCAAAATCATCACGTCTCTCCGTCAGACTCTCGATTCCAGATGCACGCAGCGCGCACCAGTCACTCACATCAACTGCTACCACATGCCTGAATAAATGCCGCGTTTAGCAAATCTCAAAAGCAGAATCTTTGGCCAGTGATTCAGCCTGGCGCGGTTATGCGGACTGAGGGGCAGGAAAATGGCCTTGCGGGCATCACATCACATTGTTCCCAAACGCCGACCGGGACATAATCCCAGTGATAACGCAGCTTCGGAGGGAGAAAGCGAATGTCTGCAATGAATCAACTTGTTTTCACATTGGCCTACGCCAATGACTGGAATCCCACGCGATTGCTGGGGACAGTGAGTTTCGCCTTGACCTCAGGTCTGTGCGGGCTGGTTGTCTATCTGTGTTTCTTACGACGTCAACGACGCGATCCTGGCCACAGTATGGGGCTTTGGATTGGGTTACTCGTTGCGCAGTTGGCGATGCTCATTGAGTTGCAAACGAGTATGCGCTTTGATGCAGGCGAAGTGCTGCGCAGTGTGATTCGCGATATGGATATGTACGAAAACCGTCGCCAGTTACAGGCGATGGCATTCGTTGTCGTTGCGATCCCGATGATTGCGATTTACTCCACAGCGTTTTACATGGTCCGCAAGCGCGGCCTGCCGGTGATTCTGGCGGTCGGTGGGACGTTGGCAAGTTTGAGTTTATTCTGCCTGCCGTTGATCTCACTGCATGCCATTGACCGGATCATGTACCATCACATCGGCCCGGTGATGTTGATCAGCCTGATGTGGTTTATCGGTGCAGCGGTCACCTTCGCCGGTGGTGTCAAAGCGATGATCGCATCACGAAACGCCCTGTTTTCACGGGTCAATCCGCGTGATTCGCGCCACTCTCAGCGACATACTTCGAGGCCCGGTGCAAGGACTCAAAGGTCCCCGCGTCCGTCCACCAACCCTCGAGAATTTCATAACTCAGGTCGCCGCGTTTGAGATAGAAGTTGTTGACATCGGTGATTTCCAACTCACCACGTGCTGAAGGCTCCAGTGAGTTACACATGTCAAAGACATCCGCGTCATAGAAATAAATCCCGGTCACCGCGAGATTGCTCGGCGGGTCTGCGGGTTTCTCGATGATGTCGATGACTTTCTGATTCTCATCCAAAGCCACCACACCAAAACGCTGGGGGTCTTCGACTTCCTTGAGCAGAACCTTGGCGCCGGACTTCTGGGTGAAGAACTCGCCTGCTGCTTTACGGATATTCTTTTCGATAATGTTGTCGCCGAGGATGACACAGATTTTGTCACCGTCAGCAAAGTCTTCAGCCAATCTCAGTGCGTCGGCAATACCGCCTTCACCTTCCTGATAGGCATATTCAAGATGGTTGACCCCCAGTTCCTTGCCGTTTTTCAGAAGTTTGAGAAAGTCGCCAGCATGTTCACCGCCGGTGACAATGAGAATTTCCTTGATGCCGGCATTGACCAGGCATTCGATGGGATAATAAATCATCGGCTTGTCGTAAACCGGAAGCAAATGCTTGTTGGTCACACTGGTCAACGGACGCAGACGTGAACCCAAACCACCAGCAAGAATCACACCCTTCATGAGGAACCCCTTTATCTTTCGTGCGAGATCATTTTCAAATTACTGTGGGCAAGATGTAAGTCGCAATCCTGCCAGGTGCAAATCCAACGCGAAGGTTTTTATCAACCATCAGATCATTTTAACGATTATAGGGACGGTAAGCGGAACGGGTTGTTTCAAACCCCATGGTAAATCGATCCGTGACATGGGCGTGTCACGGCTTTGATATGCACAAGTCGTATAACCAAGTTTCATCCCAACCCGTTTTCCACGAGCATTCTCACCAGCGTCGGCAAGCTGCTGGCCTGCATTTTCTGCATGACACGGGTGCGGTAGACTTCGATGGTCTTGTGGCTGAGTTCCAGGTCATCTGCAATCTGGCGGTTGGTCATCCCCTGGCAGATCATCTGCATGATTCGCTTTTCCTGGGGCGTCAGCCGAGTGATGCGGTTGATCACATCCTGATGACGGTCGGGATCATCCCGGCTCTGGGCTTCCAAAGCCAAGGCTTGTCTGATGCGTTCGAGCATGACATCATCGTCAAAGGGTTTTTCCAGGAAGTCAAAACCCCCGCTACGAATCGCGGCAATGGCGATGGGGACTTCGGCATGTCCGGTGACGAAAATGGTGGGCAAGGTACAGCCGCGTTCATGAAGCAGATTCTGCAACTGCAAGCCATCCATCCCGGGCATGCGGACATCCAGCACAATGCAGCCGGTCATGTAGGGTTGATAGACATCCAGAAACGTCTGAGCGGAGTCAAAAATCTGGACCTCATAGCCGTGTGATTCAATCAACCATGCCATGGACTCACGAACCGCGGCATCATCGTCAACCACGAACACGGTTGGCTTGATGGCCTTGGGGTGAGTTTCTGTCGGCGTGGGCATAACACTGCATCCGATCTGAAAATCGTTGGGTATGGATGACAAGGACGGATGTTTTCAAAACCAAGCCTGTAAGGTGTCTTCGGACTGTAGACCAGGCCCCCGGTCATCTCGCTTCTCTATTTCCCATGTGAAACTGGCGGTGGTTGAATCCAGAACATGTAAGACGCCCAAACTCATGGCAGTGCCTACCAACCACGCCCAATACACACCACCATTTTGTATCCAAGATTCGCCAAAGTATCAAGCGAAAAATCGGACATTAAGACAATTGCCTTACCCCAAAGCCAGAGCGTTCCCAATCCATCTGTGGCGAAGAGACATCGGCCGGATCATGGCATGATTTTAATCTGATCCACCTTGCTGACCTGAATCTGTGGAACCCCCTTGCGTTCCTTGACCTCGCCGGTGACCTGAATGGTCTTATGCAGAAAATACTTGTCCGGCGATTGGGGCCAACTCCCCAGGACATCCTGGAACAGGATCACGTAAAACCGTCCCCGCCAATTCTCGGTGAAGTTCAGGAAGCAGACGCGACTGGTTCGGTTAGCCAACACGATCTTGCCTTGAACGGTAATCGTCTGGCCGACATAGCGGCGGGCCTGATCCCAGGGGATGATCTGGCCGGGTCTGGCCTGCAGAGAACCGATGGCATCCAGTTGGGCCAAGGTGTCGGCATCAACCAGCAAGGTCGGTGGGATGGGCTTGCCAAATTTCTCACCCTCCAACGGCCAAGGGGTTCGCGAGAGCTTGACATGGAAACCGCCGTAATGTCCGGCAGGTGTGATCGTGGCGGGTTGGCTTGGTGATGTGGCAGCCGGTGTTGCTGCCGGTTTGCTGGCGGGCGCACTGGCGACCGCCTGTGTCCTGGGAGCCAACGTGTTAACGGGAACACTCTCTGACTGATTGACGGTGTTCGTCAAAACCGGCTGCGGTGTGGCAGGTGTTGTCGGCCGTGGCTTGAGTTGGGGTTCACTGGAAGGAGCCTGTGCTGCAGTCGGTGGCGGTGCGACATGAACGATGTCGGCATCGGGTAACGCCTGTTGCGGATCATCGCCCCCCATCATCACAAACACCAACACACCGGCAATTGCAATCACCGCGATGCCTGCTACTGCCCACACCCATGCCTGCCCTAATGTCCGTCGTTGATTCATCGTAAACACTTTCAATAAACCCCCGATAGCTTAACAGGGACTGTCGCCTGACGCCTGCTGCGAACCTTGGTAAGATGACCGCTTATGCAAGGTATTCTCGGTCAACCCAAAGCCACGGCTATTCTACAGTCTGCACTGGCATCCGACAGAACGCATCACGCATGGATTTTCCATGGTAGCGAAGGTGTCGGCAAATTCACCACTGCCACCGCCTTTGCCAAGATGCTCCTCTGCCATAGCCCGCAGGTCGATCTGGCGGGAAACCGCGAACCCTGCAACGGCTGTGAATCCTGCAACCTCATCAATCAACCCGACGCGGCACACCCGGATTTACATGTCGTTCAAAAGGAGTTGGCTGCCCAATCCAGCATTGCCACCGTCCGCAGTCGCAAGCTGTTGTCGATCCCCGTGGATCTCATCCGCGAGTTTGTCATCGGCGGTGAAACATCCGATGGCAAGTTCCACGACTCGGCGGCATCCAAGAGTCCATCGCTGCGGCATGGCAAAGTCTTCATCATCGACGAAGCGCACCTGCTGGCAGCGGTCGGCCAGAACGCCCTGCTCAAAACACTCGAAGAGCCTCCGCCCAACACCTATTTCATCCTCGTCACCCATCAGCTTGATCAACTGCTTATCACCATTCGCAGTCGCTGTCAGGCAGTGAGTTTCGGTTCCTTGCCCGATGAGGTTATCAACCGTTGGTTAGCAGAGCATGAGCTGAATCTCACCGAACGTGAAACACAATGGTTTATCCATTTCTGCAATGGTTCATTGGGTTTGGCGGCAATGACAGAAAAGTATGAACTGGTGCAGTGGGCGCGGGACATCCTGCCGGGTGTGATGGATATTTCACGTGGCAAGGCAGCACCGATGCTCGGGCAGGACTGTGGTGAAAAGATTGATGCCTTAGCCAAGGATTGGGTCGACACACATGCCGGTGCCTCCAAGGAGGCTGCCAACAAAATGTCGGCCAACCTGATGTTTCATCTGCTTGGTCAGTACGCCCGCAGTCGGATGCAGAATATTGCAGAAGCTGCCCAACCTGATGATCCAGTGACCAATGAACAGCAACTTGGGCCTTGGCTGAGCTTGATCGATTCACTGACCATCGCCCAGCAGGCATTGAGCTCCAACGTCAATCTCACGCTGGTAATGGATCACCTTTTCGCCCATTGGCAACAGGCCATCCGTACGCAAACCTTCGAGCCGCTGCGTTGGCAATAGCAATAATCCGTCGTGTTGGTTGGGGATGACATGCGCTGCCCCGGCAGTCAGAAATTCATCACCATTCAAGCTGCGTGGAAATGTTGTTCTTCCACTTTGTTTTTCAATTGGTCAATCGTGCTCTCGACTTGTACCACATCAACATCAAGCCAAGCGCAGGCGACCGAGAGACTGGTGAAGGTGATAATACTCACACCATGTTTGAACAATGACAGTTCGAATATTTGCGACTGCCTGTAGACGCGACTGTCCGTGCAGACGATGGCGATTTTGAGATGTTTGGGGGCATCAAGACAGGCCATGTTCATATCCACGACTTCTTGAATATCTTTTATACTCAATTCTGATGTGATATTTCGCATATCCACCAGACATCGGGCATGTTTCATGATCGATGTGTCCGCAAGATGAATCTTCTCATGTTCAAGAATTTCATCACATGTAACGGCACCGGCCCAATACTCAACGACCAATTGGCCGTCATGGATCACTTCGTAATCACCTGGCATATTCAACTCCCTATCATCCAAAGCAACACAGGGCCGGACCACTGCACTGACATCAAGTTGCTGATTGATCGAAACTCACAAAACCTTGATGACTTTCTTCTCATCGACACTGTGGGGGGCATGCGGGAGAAGGTGATGTTGTAATTTTCCAATCGCACGCTCAATCATGTCAATATCCACATTCAACCAACGGCAGGCAATCGGCAGGCTGGTGAAGGTTATAATGCTCAGCCCATGCTGGCAGACACTCAGCTCATACATCTGGGATTGGGTGAACGTCAGATTCTCCGTACACACAATCGCCGCTTTGCTGTAGCGGATGCCGTACTCACCGTGGATGGTGACATCTGCAATTTCACGCACCTGCTCCATGGTCACGTCCGTGGTGGCCTTTCGCATATCCACGAGATAGATCGAACCCTTTTGGATATCCGGATCGCTGGAGATGGCCAGTTCATTGGCCATGAGCATGTCGTAGGTGATCTGCCCTTCCCAATATTCAACAGCAATCTGCCCCTGATTGAGCAGCATGTAATCGCCAGGCATGAGGAACCTTTCAAAAAAACGGTTTCTATCAATACAAATCGCCAATTCAGGGAGGCAAGTACAAATACATGAAGTGTAATTTATAGATTCTTAATCAATTGTTGCCTTCTGTAACGGCTGGGGGTTATTTTGTGCGCAATCCGCCAGGCAAAGTCCAATAAAAAACCGCACCTGCAAAATACAGGTACGGCCCAGGGTATATCGTATGTATTAACCTGATCAATCAGTCTTCGCTGTCGATTTTGTCCAGGTGAATATCCATCTGCGGGAACGGGATGCTGATGCCTGCTTCGTCCAGGTGCATCTTGATCGCGCGGGTCAAATCTTCCTTCACGCCCCAGAAGTCCGAGGTGTTAGCCCAGACGCGGACCACCCAATCCACACTGCTGGCGCCCAGTCCTGTGAGCATGATCACCTTCTCCGGATCATCGAGCGTCTTCTCAATCGAGTTGGCAGCGGCAATCAAAACCTGACGCGTCTTGTCAATGTCCGCTGAGTAGGAAACGCCCACAGCAACGTCCACGCGACGACGCGGATGGAAGGTGATGTTCTCAATTGTCGAGCCGAAAATCGCAGAGTTGGGGATGATGAACCGACGGTTGTCCGGCGTGTCCAGCGTGGTGGTGAAAAGCTCCACTTCGTCGACTTTGCCAGTCGTTCCTGAAACGGTCACAACATCGCCCACCTTGTACGGGCGGAAGACCAGCAGCATGATCCCGGCAGCAAAGTTCGACAATGTCCCCTGAAAAGCAAGACCAATCGCCAAACCGGCCGCACCGAGTACCACCGCGAAACTGGCCGTGTTGATACCGAATTTGCCCAGAATGAAAATACCCGTCAGCAACAACACCAACCACTTGACCATGCGGGCAATGAACTTGCTCAGCGTCAGATCAAGCTTGGTCTTGTTACAGGCTTTGAGCGTCGAACCCGATAACCAGCCGGCAATCAGGAAACCAATAAACAGAATCAGCAATGCCGTGATTGCGGGTATGCCGTATTGCGTAAACAGCAGTAACCCATTTTCCTGTATCTGTTGCATCAGGTTCGAACCCGATTCCGTCGTCGCTTGCGTGGCAGCTTCCTGCCCAAGTGTCAGCAGCATGTGTGCTCCTTTGTGATGTATCCAAACAACCCCTTTGTTGTTTGAAGCAGCATTGTATCAGAATCACGGCAAATACAAACGGTAACCCTTTAAAGCGTACACCTTTATCTGAATATCCGCGACATAATGACGTACTCGGGCCAATCCGCAGTATGAATCAAGATTTTTATCACCCAAATGCAATGAATCTCCGCCCCGGAGCGTTAAGCCATTAAGCGTGTCCCAACACTGTGACAATTATAAACTTCACACATTAAAGTATTTTTATAAATCACTGTTTTAGAAAAAGACTAAAAAAACATTGGCCAACACGCCGATAACTTTTAGAATAAAACGCTGTATTGACACCTCATGCCCACACCTCAATTGCCATGCCAAACGCCACCCCCCACCGTCGTTCGCTCATTGGATTCTCACTGGTTGCCATCCTCAGCCTGGCTATTTGCAACATGATGCTCGGCGAGCGTCAGTCGCAGGCTCAGACGATGATGGCTGCCAAGACCAAGGCAGCAACCTCACAACCTGCGACGTCTCAGCCAGCAACCTCCCAGCCGGCGATCCCCGTCAAGTCCGCCAAGGATGTCCCCCTGCGTGAGATTCAGGTGATCAGTGACAAGGTCGACGATCTGATCCAGGCCAACTACAAGAAGCATCGTGTCCGCCCCAACCCGCCTGCGGACGATGACACCATGCTCCGCCGGTACTACCTTGCCATCACCGGCCGCATCCCGACCTATGAAGAAGTCCAGGTCTTCGACAAACGTCGCGACAAGAACCGTCGCAGTGATCTGGTCGATCACCTGCTTGACTCCAAAGGCTACACCAGTGACATGTTCAACTTTTACGCGGACCTGTTGCGCGTCAAGTCTCGCAACAACCGCGCGATTGGTGAACCGTGGATCAACTGGATCAAGGACTCGGTGAAGTATTCCAAACCTTACAACCAAATGGTCTACGAAATGCTCACAGCTGAGGGTTACGTCTGGAACAATGGTGCGGTCGGCTACTACCAGCGCGACATGGGCATGCCCCTGGACAACATATCCAACACCACCCGCGTCTTTCTGGGCACACAGGTCGGCTGCGCCCAATGTCACGATCATCCTTTTGACATCTGGACTCAGATGGAGTTTCACGAGATGTCCGCCTACACCTATGGCATTCACACCACCAATGCCCGTTGGAAGTATGACAATCTCAAAGAGCTTTACAACAAGATCCGCAAACAGACCAAGAACAAAGACAAGGATGACCCGGAGCGCATCATGATGAACCGTGCTGCCCGGAACATGCTTGAACCGTTACAGTACCCGGTGTTCGTGCGTAACAAGGACCTGCGTCTGCCTGATGATTACAAGTATGATGATGCCAAGCCCAAAGATGTTGTCCAACCGCGCACGATTTTCGGTGATTTAGCAGAAGTCCCCAAGGGACACTCTCGACCCGAAGTCTTTGCCAAGTGGCTCACTGACACCAAGAACCCGCGCTTCACCGTCGTCATCGTCAACCGTCTCTGGAAAGATGCTTTCGGTGTTGGCTTGATTGAACCAACTGACGACATTAAAAACGACACCGAAGCGAGCAATCCGGAATTGATGGACTACCTGGTCCAGACCATGATCGATCTGAAATATGACGTTAAGCAATTTCAGCGCATGATCTACAACACGCAGACCTATCAGCGACAGGCCTCCATGGAGCAGTTGGACAACACCAAGCCCTACCACTTCCCCGGCCCGGTTCTCCGGCGCATGTCGGCTGCCCAAATCTGGGACTCGATCCTCACTTTGGCGGTTCAGGACATTGACGAACGTCCCGGCGACGTCACCGGCGGGCGCGGCTATGACTATGACAAATTCAACGAATACATGGACATGAATGCTGACGCGCTGTTCACCCTGGTCAAAGAATCTGCTGATGTCATGGTCCGCCGACGTGAGTTTGATAATAAGCGTAAGGAAATTGAACGCGACATGCGTCAGGCACGCAACAGCAAAAACACATCCGAGGAAAACAAACTCAAATCCGACATGCAGGACCTGCGAAAGCAATACAGTGACCTGCTTGATATGCGAAAAAAACAACGTGAGCAAAACAAGGGCAAAGTCGATGACGACCCGCGTTGGCGCGGTGTCCCACGTGACATGGTTCGCGCATCGGAGATGGAGCAGCCCGCACGCCCCGGTCATTTCCTGAGAATGTTCGGCCAATCCGATCGCGAGATCACCAACAACGGCTATGACGATTCGTCCATCCCGCAAATCCTCTCCCTGATGAACGGCACGTTGTTCCAACGGATCATGCGCCGCGATTCAATCCTGCTTGAACAGGTCAAAAAGGCTGGCAGTGGTCGGGATAAACTCGAAACCGTCTGGGTCAGCATCCTCACCCGCAAGCCCACGGCCAGTGAAACATCGCTCGTTCAAAGCGAGCTTCGGGACGTTGCCAAGGACGAAGCCTTCCAGGACATCGTCTGGGCACTACTCAACACACGTGAATTTATGTTCGTGCAGTAAGCACCAAACGCCCGATCGCAAACGATCAAACCATCATAGTGACATTGCAATCACGGATGTTTAAAGATTGGATCACCTCATGGATTTCAAAGAACTCACCAAGAACCTTGATGAACCGACCCGCCGCAGCTTCATCATGAAAATGGCAGGCAGCTTCCTGGGTGTCAGCGCCCTGTCTCATACCTCAACAAACAAAGCCTCCGCTGCCAGTGGCAACCTGTCCAAACGCAACAGCAGTGATCCGATCAATGTGATCTACCTGTACATGAACGGCGGGATGAGTCACATCGACACGCTCGACCCGAAACCCGGGACCGATGTACAGGGTCCGACGGAGGTCATCAAGACCAACGTGCCGGACATCCGCGTCGGTCAGCATATGGCCAACTTTGCCAAGCACTGTGACAAGGCTGCCATCATCCGCGGGATGTCCTCCACACAGGGCGCTCACGAGCAGGCTTACTATCTCATGCACACCAGTTACTCGGCGTTGGGGACGATCACGCATCCGGGCATGGGCACCTGGATCATGAACATGCAAGGCCGAACCAACCAGAAACTCCCGGGCAATATCGTCATCGGTTCGGGCTTTAAATCTTCAGGCTTCATGGAACCCAAACTCGGGCCACTGATCATTGGTGATCCGAACAAGGGTTTGCAGAACAGTCACCTGCCCAGCGATGTCGACGACGAACAATTCTCCCGCCGTCTCAAACTTGCATCCCGTTTGGATCGTGCGTTTTCCAGTCGCTATGACCAGTCGCAGGTCAAAGCGTACAACGACATGTACAACGACGCGATTACGCTCATGCAGTCCGAAGACCTGGCAGCATTCGATCTGAATAAAGAGTCGCGTGCGGTGCGCAATCTCTATGGCAACAACTCATTCGGCCAAGGGTGTCTGCTTGCTCGTCGCCTGGTGCAAAACAATGTCCGCTTCGTGGAAGTCTCACTGGGCGGCTGGGACATGCATGATGACATGTTCCGTCGCGGCTCGGAATTGATCCCACGTCTGGATCAGGCGTTGGGTGCCCTGATGACCGACCTGACGCAGTTGGGTTTGATCGACCGCACACTCGTGGTCCTGGCTACCGAATTCGGGCGCACCCCCAAGATCAACGGCAACGAGGGGCGTGACCATTATCCCAAGGCATTCAGCTGCATGCTCGCTGGCGCGAATGTCAAAGGCGGGCAGATCGTCGGCAAGACGGACAAGAATGCCGCCAACGTGGAGTCGGACAAGATCTCCATTACGGACTTCAATGCCACCATTGCCGCCGCCGTTGGGATCGACACGGAAAAAATCGTCTATTCCCCTTCCCGTCGCCCGTTCACCGTGGCCAACAAAGGCAAGGTCATTGACGGCGTGCTCGATCTGTAAACCAACCCCTTTTTCATGACAAAGTGCTTAACGCCTGCAACGCAGCAGGGTATGATGCTGTAGTTTCATTGGATGCCGATACGCCATCGGCAAGCACGACCCAACTTCAAAGGAATTCGCTCATGACTTCGAAACTGACTCTCGGCCTTGTGATTGTTAGCCTCATCACCGCATTGACGTTCACCGTCTCCACCACGCAAATCGCAAGAGCCGATTCAGACAAGCATGAACATGGCGAAGGTCATGAAGTGCTCGAACACAACATGAAAATCATGGGTAGCGCCTTCCGGCAACTCCGTCGAGATGCACGAAGCAAAAAATTCGATAACTCCACCCTCAAAGAACTGGCACGTATGCAGCAGGCTGCCATCATCGCCATGCATGCTAACGAAGAAGAACACATCACCAAGAAGGAAGATGTCATCCAATATCGCAGCATGATGGCCGATGTCATCAAGCAGATGCTGGACATGGAAATTGCCATCCTCAAGGGCGAGAACGACAAGGCTGCAGCCTGTGTCGATGAGATGAACACCTTGATGAAAAACGGACACAACAAATACAAAGACTGATTTGTTCGTCCTGAACCACAAACGAAATACACAAAAAACGCAGGCCAATTCGGTCTGCGTTTTTTGTATTTCAATGCGGTTGATTGGTGATTGTCACCAATCGGTTAATACTCGATCAGATAGTAAAACGTCTTGTCTCTGGCCGTATCAATCTGAACCTGCCCGTTGTTGATGGGATAACTCCGGTCCGTGCGACAACCGTCCTGATCCAGTGCATATAATGTGCCACCGGATCGGTTGAGCTTGATGGTCGCCTTGACGGGCTCAGCGCGCATGGGGCCTTTACCTTTGTCGATGAGTTGTCCTGCCATGTACTTCATGCCGGTGTTACGGACACGGGCGATGGCAGTGATGAGTAGTTGTTTATCCGAGTTAATCTGGCCATCAGCATTCAGGGCGGAGACATAGACTGCTGCAAAAGGCGTGTGTGTTGTGATGGATGCATCATCAAGTTGTTGTGTGTTGCCATCCGCAAAGCCGACGAGAGCCTGCGTGCCTGGTGTATTGATGGTGAAGTAGCCATCGCGGACATGCTCGCCGGTTTGCCATACCAACTGGCCTGTTGAAGACCGTATCTTATTACCAGAGATAAACGGGCTGATATCGACCGTAGGTGTGGGTTTGAATGTGTCAGTAAAGTCGATGACGCTTCGCCCGATTGCCAATGTTTGTGCGGGAACCGTCTTGCTTGAGAAGACCTTGTCGTCATAGCCTTGCTGGACTTTATCATCGAATCCGAGTTTGCCATCTGCCATGGATGGGACATGAACATTGCGGCTAAAGACCATATCTGATTGCTTGACATCTCCACGAATGACCTGGCGTGCGACTGCGGGGAAGATGCCATAGACTTGTGGAGCTATGACATCCCATGCCTTGTACCCCAGGCGATCCCGGAAGCGTCCATTGTCTCCGTTGTGAAACATGTAGGAAACATTCCACCCGTTTAGCCCCATCCCATAGGCACCGATGATTGCCGGGCCTTCGACGCCGAACTCATTGGGGAAGGTATGAATCCATTCTGAGAGCATGAAGGGTCGATCGGCGACTTGCTGCATGCCACTACTTAGGCTGCCACTGCCTGGGTTGCTGACCATGGTTCCAACGCCACCGAAATAGTTATGTCGATCAATCAAGCCGATGCGAGAATCGGAATGCAGATTGTAGAAATGACTGAAGGCGCTACCTGCCTGCCAGTTGGAAGCCACGATTTGACCTTCATAGCCAGTGTCGCGGATGGCTTTGACAAAACGGTCGTAGAACTCGTTTTGGATTTCGTAGAGAAAGAGCATGGTATCCAGCAGGCGTTGTTTGCGTGATGCCATCGGACCTGCAAGTTGATCGGGATCATAGAACCACGGGTTACCTGCAGGATAAATTTTGCCATCCCAACTCTCACCGATGACTTTTTCATATTCAAAGCAGTCAAGAACATTTCCCCAGGCTTTCTGAAGGTTTGCAACACTGCCGTAGCGTTTGCGAAGCCATTTACCAAATACTTCACCCGCGCGTTCCTTAAGCGTTGGTGACCGACGCAGTGCCGCAAAAGTGCCATAAAACAAGGCTGAATCTTCATTGATCAATTCCACAACCATAACCACCGGATCTTGTGCATAGGTCATATGGGTGTACTGATTGGTGCGCTTGAGAAAATTGGTACATTGCTCGATCTGGATGTCCTGCAATTCACGTGAGAGAAAAATCGCACCATTTCCCGGGTCGAGTACACCACGCTTGACGGCCCCCAACTCCTTGTAATAAGGCACGCGACTCAAATCATCCTTAAGCAATCGCGCCCGTCCAAAATTGGCTGAGAGCTTGATGAAAATGCCCTGCTCCTTGAACTGATTGACAAGGTAATCCATTTTTTCACAGCGTTCTGGATTGAACTTCACATAACTGTTTGGGTCAAGCAGGCCGTTCCATGTCGATCCATCAGCAAACTTGTGAAAACGTACGGTGTTAATGCCATACCGAGCGTAAAATTTTGCTTTCTGTTGAGCCACTTCATGTTCAGGGAAAGTATTGGAATAACAAATATTGATACCCCAAAATTGGGTTGGGTTGCCATTGTAGATCAGTTGGTCTTTGTCGCGCGTAACCCGGCCATATTTGCCAGCAGGTTTATCTAACCATGAACTCATATCAAGCAGACTATCTTGCGACATGTCAGCCGATGCATCCCAGATAAACCAGTCATCCCAGTTCTCCGGCATGGTGACGGCATCGGGCGACATCGCGAACTGTGCATCAAATGGCAATTGCACTGTCATTTCAACCGTGTACATGACATTGGTCTTGAGATGACCACCTGCCAATGATACGCGTATCTGCCGATCCATCCCTGCACGTGCCGGCTCAGCAAATCGGATGATGTAATCATTGCCCTGATCATCGGCAAACTGCATTTGCGTGATCCCATCACCGAGATCGCCGCGCCCCAACGGCAAATCAATTTTTCTCTGCCCATCCGCCCGAATCAAATTCAGACGTTGTTTACCGGCAATCGATTTGGCGATGTTGATGGCCATTACGGCCATCGTTAATTCGGTATCCTCAACGGCCTGCAATTTGGCGGTGATTTTAAATTGGCGTTTGTCGAGTACTTGAAGAACAACATCAAAATCAAAAGGCACATCGGTCCCGCGAACTTTGCCACCAAAGGAGCCGACACAGCGATTGCCTTTGTCTTGATAGTTCCCTCGAAACGATTGATATTTCCAACCCGGTCCCCACATGCCTGGAGCGACTTCCAAAATCGGCTTGAGATCTTCGTCGACCACCTTTATTTGCGGACCTGTGGTGAACACCGTGAGATGCTGGGCATGAGCATTTGAACTGACAATCAAAAGCAGCATACAAAGCATGGAAAACTGACAAAAAATTTTTCGATGATTGAACATCACATCTCCTGATCGAAAAGTGGAACTGGACTGCAGCTTATATACGAAAGGACTTGGCCAAGAATTAATAGCTGGGACGTTTAATATCCAATCGTCCTGCAACATATTCATCATGCAGATTCGCAAAGTTTGAAACATGTCCGTCAAAGAAACCCATGTTGCAAGTCTTGCGAAGATGATGACGTTTACGGATATTGCCGAAGTAATAGATCGAACCGGTGGAGTAATTTCCATAGGCATGGATTTGCTCATCCGTGGCCATGTAAAACGTTCCATTGGAACCAGGATGGTAGCTGGTACTACCGGCATCGGCCGTCCCGATTAACTTGGACGGTATCAAAATATCTGATATTCGCCACATCTCTGACCATAACAAACTTGAATCGCACTTGGCGAAAACCGTATCCGCACCGGCATAATGTGACTGCATCTGCCCCGTCCATGTCACCGGCCGATCGGGACACTCCCAAATACTGCCTTCGCGGATGTAGGCAAACTGAGTCTGGCTCCCATTGGCCAGTGTTTCGTTTTGTGTGTACTGCCCCAGGAGAATCGCATCGGAAAGTTTAGCGTCATGATAGCTTGGATATCCTTTGGGGCCGGGCCACGAAGCCGATGGGCGACGGATGTAGTAGGGTGGCACATAATCGCCAAAGTCTGATGCATATAGTTGGATCGCCAGCATTTGGCTTTTGATATTGGCCAGACATTGGGAACTGCGGGACGCAGACCGCGCGGATGCCAAAGCCGGTAACAGGATCGCCACCAGCAATGACACAATGCTGATGACCACCAACAGTTCGATAAGCGTAAAAGCCTTGCGTGTGATGTAGCAGTTGAACATGGGCAACTCCATTGTAGACAAAAGCGTTTCTCAGTCCTAATGAAAAAACATTAATGCAGCTAACAATGAATTTCTACTTCCTTGTATGCAAAAATAGTTGGTAAAACAGAAAAAGTTCTGCAAAAACCATTTGATCATGCGATAACACTGCCTAGAATCAAATGCAATTATGTTTTTGCATTGAGACCATTATGCCTGAATCCCCCAAACTTGCTGATGTCGCCACCGCCGCCGGGGTCTCCGTCACCACTGCCAGTGTGGTGCTCAACCATGGCAAGCAATATGACCGCATCTCCAAAGATTGTGTCCGCCGCGTGAATCAGGCCGCTGAAGATCTGGGCTATGTCCCCAACTACCAGATGCGCACCGTCCGGACCGGCAAAACGCAGACCGTCGGCCTGGTCATCGAACTGGTCGACAATCCTGATCAGTTGGCGAACCCCAGACGCTCAAGCCGGTACTACTTCCACCAGATTGCTGATGGCATTCAGACCGCATTAACGCCCCATGGCTATTACCTGATGCAAATCTGGCCCTCCCCTGAACGCTCTGCCATCGAACGTGGCATCCGAGCGACCAAAAGCAAACGCATTGACGGCATGATCGCGTTGCAACTCTCTTCGGACACGCAGGCCAAGAAGCTCATGGAAGAGTCGCTCAATATCCCAATCATCAGTCTCGAAGAACGCCAACTCACCTGCATCCCGACGATCCTCTTTGATGAGATGGACGGCATTACCCAACTCATTGAACATCTCTACGAGAAGGGCCACCGGAAAATGCTTTGGCTCAGTGCAGACACCACACGCCCCAATCGTTTTGTTGAACGCGAACGCCACATGCTCAAGGTGATGGCCAGTAAAGGCTGCCAATGTGAGTTCTGCCCCTATCCTGAACCGACTAAGCCTGAAGATTTCTACGAACCCAATCTCATTGAGACTGCACGCGAGCAGGTTGCCAAGCGTTTGAAAAAACCTTACGACTTCACAGCGGTGATTTGCTACAGCGACATCATTGCCATCGGCGCCCACCGTGCCATCCTGCAAGCAGGTCTGCGCATTCCCGAGGACTTGAGCTTAACGGGCTATGACGCCTTGTTTCACGAATATCTCACCCCTCGTTTAACCACCATTGATCACCGCATGTTCGACATGGGCCTGCAGGCAGGTAAGGTGATGATGAAAATGCTCAAAGGCGGACGCAATGCGATACGCGATATGCAAAACACCATCGCGATGATCCAGCCGGAGTTGGTGGTGGGCGATTCAGTCAAGCAACTTTCATAACACAGCCAGCATGACAAGAACAACATGAAGCAAACACTAAACCGACCGTTCCAGCCAAACGACACGCTTGTTTTTGAAGGCGACAGCACGATCAATCGGCGTTGCGGTGCTGGACTTTCCAACTGGCCATTCCTACGGATGTCGAATTGGGACCGCAGTTGGTGCGATATTCTTGCGGAACTGCTTTTCGCCTGGCAGGCACCTTTGAACCTGACATTTCATAACGTGGGTGTTGGGGGTTCGACAAGTAAACAGGTACTCGACCGTTTTAGCGAACATGTCGCCCCCCACAACCCCAATTGGCTTTTCGTCACCGTCTGCAGCAATGATATCACTCAGCAAATCAGCCTTGAACAGACGCAGCAAAATGTGTGTGAATATGTCGAACTTGCAAAGAACACCTGCAATGCCAACGTCGTGTATGTCGGCGGTTACCTGGTTTATCCCAACTGCCTGGCGAGCAAGACCAAGATACAGCCTCAGAAAGAAGCGCGTTACCAAGCCATCAAATCGGCCGTCACACAATCTGGCGGCTACTACCTTGACATCGGCCAGTTAATCAAAACACAAGCCGACGCCTTGCATGCCCAGTATGAAGAACACAGCATGTACACCGGGCAGGATGGCCATTTCAGTCACCTGGGCAACATGGTCATAGCAGGCAGCATCCTTCGTGCATTGGGTTATCTCAATTGATGGACATAAAAAACCAAGGCCACGTTCGGTGTGAACATGGCCTTGGCAAGGATGAATCAATTTTGAACCGTCAACGGATTACGGCTTGAGGCCGTAGGCCATCAGGTTCTTGAGGCTGATTTCCAGAGATTCAAACGGATCGAGTTTGCCGCTGTCGCGTTCGACCATGGCATACTCGGTGCCGATCTTCTTGGTGGTTTCGATGATGCGGTCCCAGTTAAGATTGCCGTCACCAACTTCGCACATGAACTGCTTGCGTTCGTGATCGATACCCATGTCCTTGTAGTGAAGGACGGGGCAACGGCCGGCGACTTTTTCAAGCCACTGGCAGGGATCGCCACCACCGTGGGTGACCCAGTACACGTCGATTTCAAACCAGACATTATCGTTGGAGTTTTCGTGGATCAGTTCGATCGGAGTCTTGCCGTTGGTCGTTTTGATCCATTCGTGGCTGTGGTTGTGATAACCAGCGGTCAGACCATGTTCAGCAAGCTTGGCAACGATGTCGTTGTATTCCTTGGCAAAGTCGATCCAGAGTTGGGGATCGTACTGGTTTTCCTGCGGGAAGAAACCGCCAATGGCCGTGTACTTACAATCCAGAGCCTTGTGGTAATCCACACATGCGTTGGTGTCTTTCATCAGATCCAGCGGAACGTGTGTCACGGCGCATTCGATGCCGTTGTTCTTGAGGATGGTAGCCAAGTCAGCAACTTCGATGGTGCCCTGCGGGATACCCGAGACCTGTGCACAGGTGTAGCCGATCTTGGAGATCTTTTCGAAAGTGGTCTTGATGTCTTCGGGCGTTTTAAGATGCTGGTTGCAAGTGTACATCTGAGCGCCGACGCGGAAATCTGCCATGAGAAAAACCTTTCAGTGTGTTCTGTAAATCATTCCTGAGGTACTTCCGGGGTACTTTCTGAAGTACGGCCGGGGTACAACCCTTTACCGGAGAATTATCATACCGAATTGCACTGATATGTCAGGACAAAAACAGCTTAAAATTGTAAAAATCGCAAAATCGGCTTATCGGGATGGACTGATGTCTCGTCCCAAATGCCCACATGGAAGCATCAGGATAAAATTGAGCAAGTGGTTTGAATCAGAACCTGAGTTGGTGATTCGACGATGCGATCAGAACAACTGACAGGTTGCAATCACTCAAGGCCAGATAATGATCTCACGCTCAAGCCGGACGCCGAATTTTTCGAGCACGGTATGCGTGACATGATCTAGCAGATTGATGATGTCCGTCGCGGTGCAGTCTTCACCAGCGACGATGAAGTTGGCATGACGCTCGGAGATCGACGCCCCACCGATGATGTAACCCTTGAGATCCGCCATGTCGATGAGCTTGCCTGCTGATTGTTCAAGATAGGGGTTGGCGTCGGTATCTTTCTTGACCGGATTCTTAAACGCACAACCTGCTGAGTCCTCTGCCAGGGGTTGGGTGTTCTTCTTGTACATGAAGATTTCCTTGACCTGCATCATCAGCTGGTTGGGTTCATCTTCAGACAAATCGAATTCGACATCGAGGATGATCGGGGCCTTGATGTTGCTCTTGCGATATTTGAAGACCAGGTCATCACGGTAGCGTTCGTAAATTTCACCGTTGTGATCCATCACGCGGATCTTGGTGACCACCGGGCCGATCTCACCGAACTTGCCACCTGCATTCATGCGGACTGCCCCACCGACACTGGCGGGGATGCCTGCGAGAACTTCGAGCCCTGCCAGTCCGGCGCGAGCGGTGTCGAGTACCAGCTTAGCCAGGTCATAGCCTGCCCCCACGGTGACCGTCGTCCCCTCAATGGACATCTGCGAAAAGCTTTCATGTTCCAGTTTCACCACCACGCCATCGACGCCGTCGTCGCTGACAAGCAGGTTGGCACCCGAACCGAGAATCCGCACGGGAATGCCCTGCTCGTTACACCCCTGCATCAGCTTGGCCAGTTCTGCCTCGTCTGCGGGCTTGGCCAGACATTGCGCTTTACCCCCAACGCCGTACCAGGTCATCGGTGCCAATGGTACGTCGGTTTCGTGGGTGATCCCAAGGTCTGTCAAAAGCTGCGTTGCGGTCATTGAACAAGTTCCATCTTCGGCTGTGGCAAGGCTGGTGTCCATACCAGCGGGGTCTGTGGTGAGAACATCATACTTCATATTGACTCATCGGCTCAAAGTGGCTTCAAATTTGATCCGATGTTTCCACATTTGCATGCATTTTTTCAATCAGGCCACACGTCGCCCCAACCCCGTCTTCAGCACGCATTTGATCACGGATTTGCTCGCATCGCTGCTTCACCTTTGGAGACAAAATCAACGCATCAAGCATCCGCGCGACGCGGCCTGCTTTGTATCCCGAAGGCTTGCATGATTGGCCGACGCCAAGTTGTTCGAGCCTGTAGGCGTTGTCGAACTGGTCATGGGAAAGCTTCATCACCAGATGCGGGACACCCGCTTTGCACGCCTGACTGAGCGTGCCGATCCCGCCGTGATAGACCAGCGCACTGCAATGAGGCAAAAGCAGACTCAAGGGGACAAATTCAAAATGCTTGACGGTATCAGGCAACTTGTCGGGAATTGTCTCAGGGTATCGTGAAAGCAAAATCCCCCGACGCCCGGATAACTGGCAGGCTTTGACGGACTCTACAAAAAACGCTTTGCCATGACAGTTGGCTGAGCCCGGTGTGAAGACCACCGGCTTATCCCCGCGATTGAGAAACGACTGGACTTCCGGTGGCAGTGTCTGGTCGGTGCGTTCATCGTAAAGTCCGAAGCTTGAGAGTCGGACCGATGACGGCCAATCGGATGCGGGTTTGGCAAACCACTCTGGGAACATTCCAACCGTCAACTGGTCGGAGTTCATCCACCGGATGATCTGCCGCATGGGTTTGGTCAAGCCAACCTGACTGCGAAACGCATTGACATCCGGGCAGGCAATGCGATCGACCATCGACATCGCCAGATTCCAAACGCTCTTGCGGATCCAGAGTGGCAACCACGTGGGCAACACCACCCCCGGCATACGTGGCGGATCAACTGCACTGAGAAATACAGCGGGCGCCAACTGGATTGTGACGTGTTTCACCCCCAGTTTCTCTGCAGCAATGCGTGCGCCAAATGCCAACGGCCCCGCCACGACGATCAGCCGTTCGTCCTGCTCATGCAACGATTGAATCAGCGCGTATTGGTCGGGCACCACCTGGGCGGACACACCAAAGACCACACGAGTGGACTTGATGGATGGCTTCCAGAGATCCGGATTTTTTGCGACTTCGTTGAACTGCTCTGCCGTACCGATTTGCACGAACGGTAAACCCACACGCTCGGCCAATTCGCTGAAGTAGCCGTTGGTTGCCAACGTCACGTGATGACCACGACGTTGCATCTCCAGACCGATTCCCACAAATGGATGCACATCCCCCGCTGAACCTTGAGGCATGAGCAGGATGGGGGGGTGGTTGGACATTGCAGGTGAGATTTTTTCTCTGACTGTACCACAGTGTCGCAGAAGCACAGAGTTTGTAAAGACACTTTCATACGCTCATTTTGTCACTCCCGCGAAGACGTGAGTCCAGTGATATCTGCAAGCGTCAACTGCATGCCACTGGATTCCCGCCTTCGGGGAATGACGGTAAGTGTTAATGTCTTTTACTGCATTTGTGGCTAATGAATCTTTACACCGTCAACTGCGGCTTTTGGTATCCGCTGCGGATGGTGCCGTCTTCGGTAACGGAAGATTTCCAGTCACAGGGATGAGCTTCATCACCCATGTCAAAGTCGGTGTTGTAAAGTTCGGTGATCCTGGCCAGGGTTTCATCGCTGAGATACTTGCCGTTGGCTGCCTGGGCGTAATCGTTGATGTCTTCGACACTCAGCAGGTTGGGCTCGACGCTGACCATGGCTTTTTGTGATGCAAGCCACTTGAAGGAAAGCTGACGGATGGAGCAGCCGTATTCCTCAGCGATGGGACGGATAACTTCGTTCTTTTTCAGACCATAAATCAGCCAATTTTTATCGCGGAACTTGCGGTGATCATTGGGACCGAATGTGTGGTCTGCGGATTTGAATTCTTCATCCAGAATGCCGGAGTTCGTCGGTACACGGCTGATCACGCCCCCGCGCCCCCGGGCCTCACAGATTTCACAGAACTCGCGGCCCGGGTCCTGTTCGTACATGTTCATCACGGTTTGCACGACGGCTGCATCATGTTCGATGAATGCCTTGTAACCTTCTTCACGCCAACCGATCGCCGGGCCCAGTGCAACACCCCAGTAACGGATCTTGCCCTGCTCGACGAACTTGTGCATCGTTTCGACGTATTCATCTGCAAACTGGTCCAGCTTGAGATTGTGCGATTGGTAAAGGTCAATGCAATCGATGTCCAGACGCTTGAGTGAATGCTCAATGTCCTTTTCAAGAAACGCAGCAGAGAAGTCCTGTCGGCGTTCGCGGTGTCCACCTTCTTCACCGGGGTCCGAGTAGAAGTCATAGCCACACTTGGTGGAGACCACGATGTTATCTCGGCCTGCGTATTTGATGGTCTGAGCGAGCAGGTTTTCTGCACGACCGTTGCCATAGGCAGGCGCGGTGTCAAAGAAGTTCACGCCTTTGTCGAAGGCATGGTTCTGAATCGCGACGCCTTGTTCGTCGGTGTAATCGCCCCACCAATTGGTGCCAAAGACGAAATTGCCAAAGCCAAAAATAGAGATATTCAGATCAGTCCCGGGAATGGTGCGGTAATCCATGAGGTGTCTTCCTGCAAGTGGTTTACGTGGTCATCGTCAAATGAACTTGTAACAGGTACAGGATAGCGTGAGTGACAAAAAAAGAGCAAGTAACATGAACATCAAATGGCGTGAATCAGGTGACATTGCCAACCACGCGCGGGTCTTTGGTGTTGGTCAGGTATTTGACCATTTTTTTCTGCAGCAGTTCCCTGGTCACTGAAAGCTTGGGATCGTCCGCCAGATTCTTGAGTTGGTACGGATCATCCTTGATGGCATAGAGTTCTTCTACGGGTCGGCGTCCAAGTGCCTGTTCGTAAAAATGCATGGTGTTGGGATTGGCTTTGCACGCCATGATCGCATCGAAGGATACACCATCATCATCAACCGATTCAGCCAACGACGGCCAACGGTCGGGTTCGAAGTTGCGGATGTAGAGATATTCATCGGTGCGAATTGCACGCATGGGATAGAGCGTCTCATGTGACTCTCTACCGGTGACGACGAAATCGCGGTAAGGATCAATGCGCCCCTGCTTCTCCGATTGGAGCACGTTGGCTAGACTGTGGCCGGTCATGGCATCGGGTTGCTTGATACGTGCTGCAGCAAGGATCGTCGGGGCAAGGTCCGTGTGATTGACGAAGTCGGTGACCACGCGCCCGCCGTTGACACCTTCAGGCCAACGGATGGCTAACGGCACCCGCGTGCCATGGTCATAGAGATTGGTCTTGGCGCGTGGGAACGGCATGCCGTTGTCACCGGTGACGATGATGATCGTGTGATCCAACTCACCGAATTCTTCGAGAATGTTCAGGACATAGCCGACTTCACTGTCAAAGTCCTGCACCTCAGCCAGGTACCGCCCGACATCTTTGCGCACCTCGGGTATGTCTGGCAGGAAGTCGGGAACCTTTAACGTATCCGCATTGACATAGCGATTTTCGTCATAGGGGCGATGCGGATTGAAGCTGCCAAACCAGTAGCAAAACGGCTGTGTCGGGTTCAGTGAGGCATAGCGGTAATACATCATCCGCTTAAACGAGATCGGCGGACCTGCGGGATTTTCCTCCCAACCCGTTGCCTTGAAGTCACCAGGCCCCCATCCTTTTTTCATCAAGCCGATGCGGTAACCTGCTTCTTTGAGGATGTCGGGATAGACCTGCAAATCGCGAGGGAAATTGCCCCGCAAGTCTGCTGCGGTCCCCAATTCCCAGAAGTTGCGGCCGGTGAGTAAGGCAGCACGTGACGGGGAACATGACGGGGAGGAAACGTAGGCATTGGTAAAGCAAACGCCTTCCCGACAGATGCGATCGAAGTTGGGCGTTTTGACATCAGGGCAACCCAGAAACGAGCTATGTTCCCAGGACCAATCGTCAGCATTGAAGATGACAACATTGGGTCGCGGGTCACGTTTGGAAAGTCCACGCCAGGAAAGCAGCCCCCCTGCGGTTGCAGCAGCGGCGATACCCGTGCCAGCGGTCCATTTGAGAAATCGTCGTCGGTCCATGATGCCCCCATGGCCTTGTTGATGGATGATTGATACGCGTGTGCAGTTTATGCGATCAGGCTTCGCAGGTCACCTGATACCACCAGTTCATCGATCACTTGCGTCAGACGATGCAGGTCAACGGGTTTGGCAAGATAGGCATCACATCCCCAATTCAGAAACCGGGCTTCGTCACCGGGCATGGCACAGGCGGTGACCGCGATGATCAACGGACGGTGTCCCAAAGGTTGACGCTTGACCATGCGGATCACATGCCAACCTTCAATATCAGGGAATTTCATATCCAATAGCAACACTTGCGCGGGGAACTCACGCAGCGCATCCAAGGCCTGTTGCCCGGTCTCCACGGTCTGGCAGTGATAACCTGAACGTTCAAGCCATTTGCGAAGCATCACCCGATTGGAGCGACTGGCATCGGCGATGAGTATGCTTTTCTGCGATTTCATCACGGGGTCATCGGTCATTGATCACCACCTCCACTTCGGCTGTGTTCAATGCGTCTTTGACTTCAATGGGCGCAAGCTGCGGCCCATCAATTGGCAACTGCAGATGGAAGGTTGTCCCGGATTCAGGATCACAGGAAAGGTGAATCTGTCCCCCAAGCAGGTCGACCAGACGTTGAGACAGTGACAAGCCGGTCCCGCTCCCCATGATCGGATGCGAAGGTTCGGACGTGTTGCCAAAGATCTCAAAGATCAGTTGCTGTTGTGCATCAGGCAGGTTCAAACCGTCAATGTGAATATTAATCATCACGCCCGGACGTTGCTGAAAATCATGTGTTTGGACATGCAGATCAATCCGGCTGTCCTGGGTCAACTTGGCAGCATTGGTTACCAGGTTAAAGAGAACCTGATGCAGTCGATCGCCATCAGTCTGAATGACGAGTTGGTCTTCCATGCAATGCAGGTGAATGATGTTGCTGCTGGCTTCAATGATGCCCAGCGAGGCTTGCATGACATGCTGACACAGCGATTTGAGATTGGCAGGACCGATGGTGATATCGAGCTTGCCTTGATTGATGGTTGCCAGATCGAGAATCTCGTTAATCATTTCCTGCAAGTGATGACCGGCATGGCGAATTTCTGACGCATCTTCAAGTAACTCATTCATGTGCAGATCACGCAACTGTTCTTCGAGCAATGTCGCAAAACCCATCATGGCGTTGAGTGGTGTACGCAATTCAAAACTGACATTCGATAACAGACGGTCTCGTGCTTCAGCAGCAAGATGCGCTTGATCACGCGCGTGGGCCAACTCACGGGTGACATGTCGGATTTGCGTGCAATCGTGAACCGAGACGACATAATCGGTGTCCGGCGAATCACAAAGACGATTCACGCCGACTTCTGCATCAAAACCATGTTGATCGGCATGCCAACCGGTGGCTTCGAGATAGTAGGCACTTTGCCATTGCGATTGACTATAGTCCAGTTGTTGACACACGCCGTCAAAACTAACGGGCATATCTTTGATGACATCTTCAATGTGCATGTTATGCAGCGTTTTGGTGTTGTAACCAAATAGCTGTGTCGCGGTGCGGTTGGCGGTCTTGATCAGTCCCATGCGACTGACGGTCATCACCGCATCGCTGATATTCACCAGAACGGCCTGAAGTTGATCGTGCTTCTGCCGGAGCTTGGCGCGGCTTCGGGAGATGTGTCGCACGCTGTGTTCAAGTTGCAGATGCAGTAAGACATAGTCAACACACAAGCCGCCCAACGGCATAACATACGCCAGAATCTTAATCACATGCGCCACGTTAAAAGCACTGTCAAACAAGGCACGTGATCCCAATGCCATGTACAACTGTGTCGCAATCTGCGGGATCATGCTCATCCAGATTGTCAGCAAAAACACATTGCGATGTCGCTGTAATGCCGAAGGGATAACCACCAGTGAGGCCACGATAAATAACACCAAAGGCGGGATATCCCATGGGCGCGAAATGAATTGCTCGGGGTAAATGGATGTGGGCAGATGCTCGTAGCGAGCGCATCCCCAAACCAGCAAACTGCCACAGGCAGCAAAGAGAAGACTTGTCAACAAAATCAAACCCACACGACGCTGGTTCTTGCGTTCATGTGTAAACACCAGTAAGCCCACGCCAATGATGGTGATCGCAGCATTGAAAAAGCGACTTAATGCCCAGGTGAACGGGATGAAGGTCGTGTTGTCGGCCACTGCGGGAATCAGACGGTCTGCTGCCAAAACGTGAAAGGCGTCCATCGTCCCGGCAGAGAGCAACACGAGACTGATGATCGGTGTGCTGTTCTGACCGTTAAGACGGTAATGCAACATGGCGGCCAACGCGATGACCACTGCCACACAAAATGCACTCCATTCCACGATCGAGTGCAGGAAGCTCCCGCTCATGGCATGGAACATCGCCTCGGTGGCAGCATGCTCGGTTTCAAAAGTCTGGTTATGAAAGGAATGACTTGTCGCGTTGCCAAAATCAACACCCACAACCATCAGCAATGCAGGCAGGCAGCATAAGCCGACCAGCATCATGATCCAGATAATCAGCCACTTGCCGGGTATGGTAACACCGGATAACGGACGCTGCATGGCGTGACGGACCTTTCACTACCCCTCAATGAATCACGCGTCAGAACCTGGGAGACGCACCTGTGATAATAAGAATCGACGTTCCGGGAATTAGACTTTATTCATACGGGCATCGAGCCAGCCATACTGTTGGGACTGTATCATCTGTGACGAAAATCAATCTTGTCATTGCGTCCAAAATTGACGCTGGCGGTAAAGCGTGGAAAATGGGAGACCTGCTAGACGTACCGACCTTCCCGCCATCCGATTCTCAGTTTTGACAGGTTTGATGATTTATGAACACAACGCCACAGCAACCTTCCAGTGACGATAACAACAACCACCTTATCCGCGGCCAGATCCGTCACAACCAGCTTAGCGCCCGCATCCCCGAGTCCGTGAGCCGTGGTGTCTTTTCCACCGGCGCGATCGTACTCATGGGTAATACCGAATTCATTCTCGACTTCGTGCTCCGCATGCAGCGCCCACACCAGGTGGTCCAGCGCGTGGTCCTGCCCCATGCCGTCCTGCCTCAGATGATTGGGACGCTGGAAAAGAATCTTGAGAAATACCAGGAACGCTTTGGCATGCTCCCCACGATGCCCAAGCCAAGGGAGCAGAATCAGGATGACGCTGGCGAAGGCGACAAGCCACAGACACTCCAAGGCATGCCCGAGGTCAAACCCCTCCAACCCGTAAAGAATGAAGATGACCAGCCCCAAGCCGAGTCGTCAACCAACCCGCATCTGGATACAGGCGAAGGTGAAGGCAGTGGCGAAGCAACCGGTCAGACCGCCCTGCCGGATCAGGTTACCCCTGCTGCCGACGCTGGCAATGATGCTCCTGACCAACCCGCAGCAAGCCCATTTGCAGGTGGTAGCAATGACGACGAAATCACCCCGCCCACGTCATCAGCCCCACAGGAACCGGTCAAGCCCAAGATCGTCAATCACCCGAGCATTGAAGATATTTACGATGACCTGAAAACGCCCGAAGACGGTTTGATTGCAGCCTACGCCAATGCGGTCATGATCAGTCACTCAGCTGCGGAGTTTAATCTGGACTTCATCTGCAACTTCTTCCCGCGTTCGGTGGTCACGGCCCGCGTATTCATCTCCGCCCCGCAGGTCGTGCGCATGCTCGAAGCAGTCAAGAACACCTACGACGAATTCCAGAAGCGCATCATTGCCAACCGTCGTCAGCAGATTCAACAACTCAATCAGCAACACGACATGCCCGACTACGATCCGAAAAATCCTTACTACAAACCGCCAGAAGAAGATTCGGATCAGAATGAGACAGACGAGGGGAATTAATGGTTTTAGGCCTGAATCTTCCGGGAATTGGCGTCGATGGTCGGCTGTTACGACCGTTGAAATGTTGCCATTGCCAGGAATCATTGTTTGACGCACATCACGCTGATGCATGCTTGATTTGTCAGACACCTGTCATACAAAGTATCTACCAGCAATTTACTGAACTTGACGCTGAAGGCTGTCTCACATGTGACCTGCCCTGCTGTTCCTGTAAGTACAACCTGCGGACCATGCATTATGCCAGGCCATGCCCGGAATGTGGCGTGCCAATCAATCAAACCATCATCCAGAATCGCCTGCTCATGGCAGACGCCCAATGGATCAAACAGATGCGGTTGGCCTACCTGCTCATCGGACTTGGCATTTTGTTTATCCTCCCCTCCCTCGTGATTCCACCAGGTTTTGTGGTCACCTTGATCATGGCTCTATACGGTGTCTGGAAAGTTTCTTCACCGGATGTTTTTACCGATCAATTGCCGATCAACCAGAAGGTTTGCTACTGGCTTAAACGTGGTTGCCAACTGTCACTGATCATCCCTGCGATCTGGGTGATATTGGCGATTGTGTATGTCATTGTTGCGATCAACACCACCTTGAGTATCTCTGAAGAATCACTCAACATCGTTAGTCTGCTGATGTCGATTGTACTGACGGGGAGTCTGGTTATGACAGGTTGGCTTTACTACAAACGCTGTCTATTACTGGCAACCCATTTGAATCATCCCAAACTCAAACGAGATATTGGTTTTACGCGTGGACTCTATCTATTAACGATCGTCTACACGCTTGTTTTTTCGCAGTTCCAAATCCAGCCAACCCCCAATGACTTGCTGGCTGTTGCCATGGCTCTTGCATTACTTTGCCTGATGATTGCGACCTTTGCAGCCAATGCCGGTGTTGCGTTTCGGATGTACTGGCAATTTGACAAACTCAAACGACAGATCAACGTCATGAGAAAACAGCCAACTCAAACGCCGGGCCAAACGCCACCAACACAGCCTCCTGCAAGTAACTCATAGAAGCAACACCATCATGCCAGCATCAACCAACTTTCCGGGTGTCAATCATGAAGATGGCATCATTCTCACACACGTAACCTGTTGCTGCGGACAAAGCCTGCGAGGTCACAGCATCAATGCGTCATGTCCGACTTGTCAAAGACCAGCAAATGAAGCGATCCTGCGCACGCTGGTGAAACTTGATGACCGGGGACATGTTGATGATGATCTGGCCTGCGAAACCTGCCAATACAATCTGCGGACACAGCATTATCAAAACCAATGCCCTGAGTGTGGCAGTGAGATCGTCAAGTCGATCATCAGCAGTAACATTTTCCAGAGTCATCCCAAGTGGGTTAAAAACATCCGACGCGGCATGATGTACTTTCTGGTTGCGGTCTGTTTAATTATTACCTCTCGGTTCTTTCTTTCTCCCTGGTTCCCATTCGTACGATTCATCCGTATGTCGCCTAACATCTTGATGATGATCGGATTGATTCTTATTTCAAAGTCTAACCCACGAATAGATCAATTCCCTATGCATTGGTTTACAACATATGGTTTAAAAATCTTTTCAACATTGATGTGTTTGTCATCGCTACTGATGCATCTGCATGTAATCATTCAGCTAAAATTTGATATTCCACTGCATTTGTATGCTCGTTTCTACTCTATTTCCTTCCTAAGCTTTCTCTGGCTGGCGTTGCTGGCTTACAGGATGCGACTTGGTCAATTGATTCACTGGGTTAAACCCGGTTTTTTCAGACGAACGTGCATCGTGATGCAGATTTTGATTTTTTTATGGCTTCCAACATATGTGCTGCTGTTTTCAGTGCTCTGGTTGCCTGTGACTGGAACTTCAACTTTTCACAGTATCGTTACCCAATTGCCTACTTACATCGTCTATCCCACCTACGCCTTGCTGGCATTTCTGACCTTTGCCACCTGGCGGTTATATGGACGGGGAATCAAGGAACAGATGTCTTTAACCTCGTGAGTCGGTTCTCTAGAATTGCCAACAAGACTCACCTCACGCGACAAATCGGCCGACAAAAGCTAAACTGCCTGTTTACGTTTGACGTCCGATATTGGAGCCTTGTGTGATGACCCAGCCGATTCTCTACGAACAGCATATGCATACACCGTTGTGTAAACATGCCAAGGGCATGCCCACGGAGTATGCAGCGCGAGCAGAGAAGGTCGGGCTCAAAGGCATCGTCGTCACCTGTCACAACCCCCTGCCTGATGGCATCTCCAGCGGTGTCCGCATGAGTGAAGACCAGTGGCAGGAGTATCAGGACCTTGTCGCCCAGACCCGCGAAGAATGGGCAGGCAAAGTCGACGTGCGATTAGGGATTGAAGCGGATTGGCTGCCCGGCATTGAAAGCTATGTCGAAAAGCAGTTGGCATCCGCCCCGCTGAATCACGTCCTTGGATCGGTCCACCCGCAGATACCCGAGTACCGCGAGATATTCTGGAAAGACGATGCCGTCCAATATCACAAGGACTATTTTTCCAACCTGGTCAAGGTTGCACAGACGGGTTTATATGACACGTTATCACACCCGGACCTTGTGAAGAACTGCTACGCTGCCCGTTGGGATCTTGATGCGATGATGGATCACATCTGTCATTGTTTAGACGACATTGCCAAGACCGGCATGGCGATGGAACTCAACACATCGGGCATTCTCAAGGTGATCGAAGAGTTCAATCCTGCCCCTGCGATTCTCAAGCAGATGCGGGTGCGAAATATCCCATGCGTGATTGGTGCTGACGCACATTGTCCGGAACGTGTGGGTGACGGTTACATTGCAGCCTTGGATTTATTGGACGCCTGTGGTTATGAAAATGTCAGCTTTTTCCTGGACCGCAAACGTCATCAAGTGCCTATAACTGATGCACGAGAAAGCCTGCGTTCTGCAGCCAATGCGGTTTAATCGCGTTGATAACCCAAATAAACCTTGTCTAATTCCTGATTGAATTTTACTTAAGCTTACAACGCATTTGGCCGATGTCTTGCCATGTCCGTATCCATTACCTGCGGTCCAGGTGAAGTGATACCTGAATTGGGAGGGCGAAGTGCTCGAACCAAAACCCACCATCAATGCATTGGTCGTTGACGATTCTGCATTCATGCGTAATGCCATTCGTTCAATGCTTGAGAGCGACGAATCTATCCGTGTGATGGCGACAGGTCGCAATGGCATGGACGCGATTAAACTCACGCAGCAGTTCCAGCCGGATATCTTGACGCTGGATATTGAAATGCCTGAGATGGATGGTTTGACCGCCTGTCGCCAGATCAAACGACTGTGTCCTGACACGCGTATCCTGATGGTCTCCAGTCTGACCACCGAAGGTTCACATGTCACGCTCCAAGCTCTGCGATATGGTGCTGACGACTTCATTGCCAAAGATCAATCGCAGATTTCACTGGATATCAAGCATATTCGTGATGATCTACTTGCCAAGGTTCACGCCCTGGTTGAATCCAAACGTTCGGGGAGACCAATCAGCAAACCCGCGATTGCACATGATCATCATGTTGATGTCAAGCAGTTGCTCAACAAGAAACCACCGCGCGCCATTCTCATCGGATCAAGCACAGGTGGTCCTCCTGTTCTTGAAAAGCTCATCACCGCGTTGCCTGAGCGATTCCCTTATCCGGTACTCATTGCTCAGCACATGCCTGCAACATTCACTGCCAGCTTGGTTGAGCGGATGAATGACATGGCCAATGTTCCCGTTGTTCATGTCGATCGACACATGCCCATGGAAAACGGGAAAGTGTACCTGGCTCAAGGCGGCAAGCACCTGCGCGTTCGCAAAGCCATCGGGACTTCGGCCATCCAACTCGAAGCAGCAACCGAACCGGCGGATGCACTTTACAAGCCCTGCGTTGATGAATTATTCTCATCCGCTGCCAAGGTCTTTGGCGCCAATGTGCTCTCCATTGTCCTCACAGGCATGGGTTGCGATGGGTTGGAAGGCGGGCGTCTGCTTCATGAAGTCGGTGCCCCCATCATCGCACAGGATCATGAAAGTTGCGTCGTCTATGGCATGCCCAAAGCTGTCACGCAAGCTGGACTGATCGTAGCCAGCATGAATCCCGACCAGATTGCACAACTCCTCAGCCAGGCCCAGTCGCGTACTTGGGCTGCCTGAAATACCACCTGAAAAAAAACAAAAAATTCGGATTATCACTGATTATAAATTTTGTGGAATGTTGTAATCCACGAAATAAGGACTATGTCGTTTTTGTTCTTCTAACCAAATGGAATCCGCCATGTCGCTACGCAGCAAGCTAATCATCGCTTTTGTTATCACCGGTCTGATCCCCGTCCTTGTTATAGGCACCACTGCCTGGTACGTCACCGAAGAATTAGGTTCGGAAATCGGAATCACCACCCAGAACGTCGCGGTCAACATCATTGACAAAGTCGAACGCAACCTCTTTGAGCGTTACGGAGATGTACAGGCATTTGCTATCAACCAGGTGATTCAAGACAAAGCGCATTGGTACAAAAGTTCTCAAGAGAATGCCATCACCCAGGTGATGAATCAATACGTCAAGACCTATGGCATTTACTACCTGACATTACTCGTGGACCTGGATGGTAAAGTCATCGCGGTCAACAATCAGGATGCCAGGGGCAAATCGATTGACACCTCATTCATCTACAACAAAAACTTTGCCTCCGCACAATGGCTCCAGGATGCCATTGATAAAAAGTTTCTCGAAAGCAAACTTCTCTCCGGAACCGTTGTTGAAGATATTCATGTCGATGAATACGTCAAACGCATTTACAACAACGAAGGTTTGACCATCGGTTATGTCGCACCAGTCTATGACGCCCAGGGCAAAGTCATTGCCATCTGGAAAAACTATGCCATGTGGAGTCTGGTCGAAGATATTGTTTATCAGACATATGAAGAACTCTCAGAATCAGGCATGCATGGTGCCGAGTTGACGATTCTTGACAAAGACGGACGTATCATCGTTGATTGTGACCCAACGGTTCACGAAACGCCAATCAACCGGGATATGGAAAATGTGATTCTGAATTTAAACCTGGCCACCAACGGTGTCGTCGCAGCGCAGAATGTCATCAAACAAGAAACAGGTAACACCATTTCGGTGCATGCCCGTAAACAAATCCAACAAGTCTCAGGCTATGCCCATTCCCATGGAGCGTTGGGATATCCGGGCCTGCACTGGTCTGCGATGGTACGCATTCCTGTAGACCAAGCCTTGGCACGAATTATCAGGATACAGAATATACTGCTGATAAGTGCCGTGGGTATCCTCTTTCTGATTGCTGGTATTTCCCTGTTTGTTTCAAGTAAACTCACACGTCCCATCTCAGCGATGCTCCATCGCATGAAGGACATTGCTGAAGGTGAAGGTGACTTGACACAGAAGGTCAACGAAAAAGGTACAGACGAATTCTCACAATTAGGACATTGGTTTAATGTCTTCATTGACAACATCCGAAATGTGATTGAACAGGTCCGCGGTGCCAGCGAGGAAGTCTCTACGGCAGCAAGTCAAATTCAAGCCTCGGCATCGGACATGGCCAATGGACTTAACGATCAACACCGGCAAACCACGCAGGTCTCAGCAGCAATCGAACAAATGAACGCAAGCGTCTGTGAAGTGGCAGGCAAGAGTAATGACGCGGCCAAGACCTCACGTGATTCTGGGGACAATGCCACCGACGGCGGGCAGATTGTTCAGCGTACTGTGGCAAGTATTCGCGAGATTGCCGAACTGGTCAATCAATCATCGTCCGAGATTGGTGAACTTGGCACACGCAGTGAACAGATTGGCCAGATCATTGACGTGATTAATGACATCGCCGATCAGACTAACCTGTTGGCGTTGAATGCCGCAATCGAAGCCGCCCGCGCAGGTGAACATGGTCGTGGGTTTGCCGTGGTGGCTGACGAGGTCCGAAAACTCGCGGAGCGCACCACCCAGGCCACCAAGGAGGTTGCAAACTCGATCGTCGCCATCCAAACGCAAACCAAACAGGCAGTTGAGCGCATGAACACAGGCACGCAACGCGTCACCGAAGGTGTTAATCTGGCTGAGGAAGCCGGACAGGCATTGAATCTCATTGTCGATGATGCTGGAAAAGTCGTCACATTAATTGAATCAATTGCGGCTGCATCGGCACAACAGTCTCAAGCTGCTGGTGAAATTGCCCGAAATGTAGAAAGCATAAGTACAGTAACGCGTCAAACAACTGAAGGGGCAAACCAGGCAGCCAACGCAGCATCACAATTAAGCTGCAAGTCTGAGCAACTGCAAAACCTCATCAATCGTTTCAAGACGCAATAAGTCCATCAGTGGGTTGGACCGAATAACACGGATACCAGAGGATACAACCATGTCTCAAGTCAACAATGAATCTCAGGCAAAAACGTCCGACATCGCAGACAACATGACCGATGAAAGCCAGCTGCAATTGGTTTCATTTGGCGTGGGTAGCGAAGAATTTGCAGTCAACATTCTGCAGGTTCAGGAAATCAACCGCATGATGACCATCACCAAGGTGCCCGAAAGCCCTGATTGCGTGGAAGGCGTCATCAACCTGCGTGGTCGGATTATCCCCGTTGTAGACCTTCGCAAGCGTTTTGACATGGAACTGACCGAACACGTCGAATCCAGCCGGATCATCGTCGTGGAAGTTGACGGTCGTGTGCTTGGCTTTATTGTCGACTGTGTTCACGAAGTGCTTCGTATTGACCGCAACATCGTGGAAGCCACGCCTTCAATCACCTCATCCTCCGTTGACAGCTCGTACATCATGGGGATTGGTAAACTTGAAGATCGCCTATTGATTCTCCTTGATTTGTCACGTTTGTTTAACCTTGAAGAACTTCGTGCCATTGAAAGCACCGTCAAGCATGGTGCTGCTCGTAACGCAGCCTGATGTGCTGTTGACTGATCCGGTGTTCATGTATGAGTGAGAAGGTTAATGCCACTAACAACACAAACAATGAGCGATCAGCAATACGCCTCACTGCGAAAGATCATTTATGATCGTAGCGGGATATGGTTCGCTGATAGTAAAAAATACCTCCTCGAGAGTCGCTTGGGTGATCGTCTCAACGAGCTCGAAATTGAGGACTACGATCAGTACATCGTTTTCCTGACCATGGGTCCCTATCGCGAAGATGAGTTCCAGGTGATGTTCTCCAAGATCACCATCAATGAAACGAGTTTCTTCCGCAATCAACCGCAGCTGGACGTGTTTGAAAAGAACGTCCTGCCCGGGGTCATAGAAGCGCGTCGTGATCGCAAGATGCTTCGCATCTGGTCAGCAGCATGCAGTAGTGGCCAGGAACCCTACACATTAGCCATGATGGTCCGTCGGACTCTGGGCATTCGTGCCATGGACTGGTCCGTGGAAATCGTGGGAACTGATATTTCTGATCGTGTTCTGAAAATTGCCAAGACCGCTTTGTATCCCAAGTCGGCGATTGGCAACATGTCTTTTGACATTCTCTCAAAATACTTCGATCACGAAGGTGACGAATACAAGATCAAACCCGACATTCGTGACATGGTTCATTTTGACAAGGTCAATCTCAAGGATCGCCTTGCGACTGGTCGACATGGCAAATTTGATGTCATTTTTTGTCGAAACGTCATGATCTATTTTGACGATGATATGCGTAAGCAATGCCTGGACATTTTCAGTAAGCAGTTGGCCGATGATGGGACGTTGTTTATCGGGCACAGCGAAACCATCATCAACCGTGACTTGTTCACGCCACGTGCAGAGCCACAATCTTTTGCTTACGTGAAATCACAGAGGGAGTTTGGACGTGTCGCTTGATCATATCAATGCTGAAATTCTGCTTGACTTCATCACCGAATCCGGTGAACTGATCGACCAATTGGATCAGGACCTGGTTCGCCTGGAGTCTGAAGCACAAAACCTGGATCTGCTCAACCAGATCTTCCGCGGTATCCATACCATCAAGGGCTCTGCGTCCTTCCTGAGTCTGGATAACCTGACCAAACTGGCGCATGTCGCTGAAGACGCGCTGAACCTGCTGCGAAAGGGACAGATCGTTGTCACCAGCCAGACCATGGACGCGCTGCTTGAATCTGCCGATGTCCTGCGTTCACAGATTGATGAACTGCGTGATGGCAATATGTGCTCACCAGCCTCCGATGCGTTGATTGAAAAACTCAAAAAAATCACCACGCAGCAGCCCGATCAGGCTGAGCAGACCGAAACGCAAAACACTGAGGAACAAGTTGAAGAAGGCGAAACGCCTTTGGAATTCAGTGCATCCAAGAAAGATCTTTTGCCGTTCATGGTTGAAGATTTCAAGGAGTCACTCCAACAGATTCAGGAACTTGTCCAACAGTCCGCGTCTTCAGATCACACCGGCAATATCGCTTCGCAGCTTGTTGATTTGACCGAAGGTCTTGTCCGTTCGGTGGACTTTTACAACATTGATCAAATCACCAACGAAGTTCGTAGTCTGGAAAACTTTGCCCATAAACTCACGGATCTGGACGACCATTGCTTTGGTCAATCCCAGCCGCGTTGTCTGGCAATGATCAGCCAACTCTTTAAGCGTGCAGAAGCCCTGGGACGCGAGCGTATGCTCAGTATCCCAACGAAAAATCTGATTGATCGCTTGAATCGGTCATGTAATGGCGAAGAGCTGCCTTCCGAGCAGTGCATCCCAACCTCTGCCAACATTGACCAGGTCTTGTTCTTTGACGGCGTTGTCAATCAAACCGTCGGCACAGCCAAAGACAGTGACACGTCAAGTGGCGCCAGAGGTAACACCGGTGCTGCCAAAGCAGAAAAATCCACAGGCAGTAACGTCGCCGAACAAACCATTCGCGTGGACGTCTCCCGTCTTGAAGCGTTACTTAACCTGGTAGGTGAACTGGTTCTCCAGAAGAACCGTGTGCACTCTCTGACCCGACGTGTGAAAAGTGAATCAGCGGATCAAGGTCTCTGTGAAGAAGCCACCCAGATCGCGTCCGATCTGGATCGCGTCACCACCGACCTGCAGATCAGTGTCATGAAGACACGCATGCAGTCAATGAGCAAGCTCTTCTCACGATACCCACGCGTGATCCGTGACCTGGCTAAAGCCACCAGCAAGTCGATCAACCTTCAGATGGAAGGTGGCGACACGGAAGTGGACAAGACCGTTCTTGAAGGCCTTGCTGATCCGTTGGTGCATATCCTGCGTAATAGTGCTGACCATGGCGTTGAAACACCACAGGATCGTTTGGCCAAGGGTAAACAGGCTGATGGCAATATCCTCATTCGTGCCTGTCACGAAGGCGATCACGTGCTCATCGAGATCAAGGACGATGGCAAGGGACTCGATGCCAAACGCATCGGCGCCAAGGCCATGGAAAAAGGTCTTGTGACTCAGGAAGAACTCGAAGCCATGAGCGAGCAGGCCATCCAGCGTCTGGTCTTTGCACCAGGCTTCTCCACCGCCGAGCAGGTCTCTGACCTTTCAGGTCGTGGTGTGGGCATGGACGTGGTGAACTCCAACATTGCCAAACTCGGTGGCTTTGTCGATGTCTTCTCTGAAGTCGACAAGGGAACAACCGTTTCGATCAAAATTCCGCTGACCGTTGCCATCATGCATGCCATGATCGTCGGTGTGGCTGATGAAACCTATGCAGTCCCCCTGCCGAACCTGCTTGAAATCGTGCGTCCAGAAGAAACGGAATTGAGCACGATTCAAGGTCAACCGGTGATGCGTCTGCGTGATCGTGTACTGCCCCTGGTGGATCTGAATCAGCGGTTTGGAAAAGCCAATAACGGCAAGCTGGCTCCCTTCGCATTGGTGGTGGGAACAGCGGACGAAAACAGTGTTGGCCTGCTGGTCAATGAACTGATCGGACAACAGGAAGTGGTCATCAAGCCACTGGATGATCTGTTCGACGGTTCCAATGCGGTCAGTGGTGCAACAGTGCGTGAGGACGGTGGCGTGAGTTTGATTCTCGACGTTGCTGCCTTGGTAAAAAGTGTGGAAATCAACAACGATAGCCGTAGAGCTGCCTAAACAATAAAACTCTATTTTCCGGCAATGCCTTGCAGGAGTGAATGATCATGAAAGTCATGTTGGTCGACGATTCTAAAACAATGCGTAACATCCAGAAGCAGGTTCTCGCACAGCTTCAGATCACCGACATCATCGAAGCGGTGAACGGCCAGGACGCCTTAAGTCGCGTCGGTGCCGAGAACCCGGATTTGATTCTTCTGGACTGGAACATGCCGAACATGGACGGTTTGTCTTTCCTCAAGGCATTCCGCCAGAACGACATGAGCACCCCGGTCATCATGGTCACCACCGAGGCTGAACGCCGTCGCGTGATCGAAGCCATCAAGGCCGGCGTCAACAACTACGTGGTCAAACCGTTCACCCCCGATGAACTCAAGACCCGTATCGAAGAAACCATGAATAAAGCAGCCTGATCACGCAACACCTGCGTCACTCGGTTGTACATTGATTCACTTGACCAACAAGAGAACCTGTCATTTGCATGGCAGGTTCGTTTTATTTTCCATTCGTCTCACAAGCTAACGCGATTAATGCCCGAGCACAGGCACACGTCGACATTCCCTCTCCCCACAAGGTCTGAAGCATTCGCACCGCAAATGGATTTTCCATCCGCCCAAGCATCTGACATGGAAGCCAACTCCCACTGCCACCGATCAAAACAACATCAATGGATTGATGACGATTCACGACATGATTGAACGCGAATTGGATCATCCCAGTGGCAGCATCAAGCAAACTTTCAATCACTTGTGCGTGATCTGCCAACTGCCAATCGACGTTCAAATCTTCACCAAACATCCGCAATATCCGGCGCAGTGATGATGGCAGGTCATATGGCATCCCATCCGGTGAATCAACACTATCAAGCTCTTGAGGGCAAGCCCCCATCACAACAGCAAGGTCATGCATGGTGGCAAAAAACTCGTTCATCAATTGCCCCTGCATATGCCCGGACAATGCCATCAACGGTGTCAATGAACCGCCGAGATACACCAGTTCGTGATGAACCAAACGCGCGGCATCAGTCTTACCTTGCGTTGCAACATGACCATGAATCACGGGAATGATATCCGTCGTCGTCGAACCGGTATCGATGAGAATCAAACGTTGATCGGCATGTAACCGCCCAAGACAACTTGCAAGCGCATGCCAATTGGCGGATGCAATGGCGAGTGAATTTTCACGTGCATATTGCATGTCGACAAAACCATCTGTTGTCGACCAGATGCGCACTGGTACTTGACCTGCTACAGTCGACACGGCATCCAGGATAGCATGCACCCCCTGCTTGCGATTCTCAAAACAGTCACACAACTCACCGGTCATCGTCACAAGCCACTGCTGTGGAACTTGTGGACATCGTTGAACGACACCATTTAGCGCTTCAACCAGTTCATCGACATGATGTGAAAGCAGAAAAGGCTGTGAAAATGCGTGTAAAACACCCGTATGATCAGTGTAACAGGCTTTAATATTCGCCCCACCTATGTCCAGGGCGAGGGTTTGATGTAATGCAGACTCAAGCTTCATGGCATGATGATAACCATGTTTTTGGCCGCGTGACATCAGCGCAACAAAAAGACGATCCAGTCTCCCTCCGACTGGATCGTCTTGTATTCATCGTGACCGTAGGAGATCCGGTCACGCCGCCTCGTGATTGGAATCTTCGCTGTCCATCTGTTTGATCTGGTCAGCAAAGCTGTTCATGGCATCGCGGAAAGTCGAATCAGAGATTTCATCCGGAGCGCCTGAGTAATTTTCATCAATGGTCAATTCAGCATCGTTGACGGCTTTAACGGACTTGTTAAAGAGTTCAACCATACGATCACGCAAATCGGCCAAGACCTGCAAGGCCATCAGTTCACCATCCGGCCCAATGCGTTCCACGCGACGATTGATCGCAGAGAGGACCGGGTCGATCTGTTTGGTGATCTGTTCAACGACGTCCGTGGACATCTGCTGACACTGGAAGTCCAGCGATTCAATCACGGCCTTGGCCTGATTCTGCATCATGTCCTTGAAACGTTCATTGCTCGGCTGCATATCCTCTTCGATACTCGCAAGGACCTGCTCTTTACGCTGCTGGGCAAGTTCGGTGATCTTGTCAGCAAAGCCTTGAATCTCCTGTTTGAGTGCTTCGAGTTTTTCCTTCCCCGTAGTCATCACCGGTTCAAGACGTTCTTCAATGTCAGCCTCAAACGAAGCTGCACGGGCATTGAGTTCCTTCTCGGTGAGTTCCACAAGGCGTGTCGCCTGCTCGCGGAGTCGGTGGATCTGCTGCTCGGTGGGTGTTAACAGGTTACGACATTGATCTGCCATTTCTTCCTGAATACCGTTGGCGATCTCGAGCAACCCTTCCTCGAAGTTTTCGATCTGCTTCGTAGCAGGTTCGCGGATTTCATCCACCTGATCCTGGAACTTGTTGAGCTGATTCTTCAAGGCTTCGGAAGCATCTTCGACGGACTCAATCATCTGCTGCTGCAGTTCGACGACCTGCTCATGGGCAGGCTGCAGTGACTGTGAAGCCAGATGCGTGAACTCTTCGAGTTGTTTTTCAAGGGAGCTTGCAGCGTTCTGCGTCATCTGAGCAATTTTGTGGTCGACCGTCTGAATCTGCACATTCAGTTGACTCATGCGTTGCTGGGTCATCTGTTCAACCTGGCTGACCCAAGCGTTGAGCATGGCATTACCACGATTGGAAGTCTCACTGAGTTTGGAAGCAAAGCGATCAATCTGTTCCTGTGCCGGATCGAGAATGGCCTTGGTTTTACCGTCAATTTCGCTGATTCGCTGCTGAATTTCCTCACCGGCTTTAACTGCGGTTTCCTGAAGTTGCTCACGAAGCGCAGCGATCTGTTCACGTGCGGGTCCGAGGATGCTGTCGGCCTGTTCACGTGTTTTGTCAACGCGCTGATCAAGCTTGCCGGTCATCTCTTCAAGCTGGGTCAACTGAGATTGCATGGTGTTGATGCGTTCAACCGACGGGGCGAGCAATCGCTGAGCCTGTTCACGGAGTTGTGCAGTCTGTACTTCCACAAGGTCCTTGGCCTCGGTGCGGGAACGATCCAGTGTTTCCTGGAAGGATGCGATGAGTTTCTGGCTGGTGGTAGCACGCTCATTGAGTTGTTCGATGGCATCCTTGAGTTGATCTTCGACACGGGTCTGAGCTGCTTTACCCGCATTGTCAATGCGCGACTCAATGGCATTGGCCTGCTGGCTGATACTCTCAAGGGTATCTGAAAGCTGTTGATCCATCTGTTGCGTGTTTTCGTCAAAACGTTGACGATTGACTGCAATGCGTTCTTCGAGTGCTTGGCCAGCTTGGTGTGCCTTGTCAAAGAGTGATTGTGCGATTTGCTGAGCCTTGGCGCGGGCCGGTTCCATGGCCTGCGAAATCTCCGTTTGAAGCTGCTTGCTCTTATCCTGGAGTTGTTCTTCGAACTGCAGGCTGGTGGCCTTGATGTGTTCAGCCAATGCACGGACATGTTCAGCAGCAGGTTCGACAAAGGCGTCCAGTGATGCCTTGAATGCCCGGGCTTTTTGATCCATGTCTTGCTGAGATTCTTCAACATGCTGATTGAAACGACTTCGCTTTTGATCAATCAATTCGTCCATGGCCTTGGCAGTCGCCTCAAGCTGATCGACCTTGGATTGCACCTGCTCGCTTGATGAACCAACCAGCGTATCCAATGTTTCTTTGAAGACTTGGGTTTTCTGATCCATATGCTGTTCGGAGAGCGCAACCTGCTGATTGAAGCGATCGAGTTTATCGTCGATGCGTTCGTCCAGAACCTTGCCTGCAGCTTTGAGTTCCTGAATCTGTGACTGGACGTGTTCGGTTGCAGGTTCGATGATCTGCTGCATGGTTTGCTGCACCTGATCCGCCTGCTCAGCCAAACGTTGCTCACTGTCGGAGATGGTCTGGTTGATGCTGTCTGCCGCGTGCGAGATACGTTTTTCAGCGGGTTCGACCAATTGGGCGATGGCCTGCTCGATAGCCTGAACACGCAACTGCAGTTGGGATTCGGTTTGGTCGACAGCCTTGTTGAGTTTTTCAGTCGAAGCTTCAATGCGTTGCTCAACAGGTTCGACCAGCCGGAGAATACGCTGCTGGAAACCGGTCGCACGATCGCGCAGTGACTGGAGAATTTTCTCGCCGTCATCACTGAACTGCTGCTGTTGGTTTTTAAGTTCGTTAAAGGCGTTTTCAACCAGATGCTGGGCGTCTTCACGCATGGCCTGCGTACGTTGTTCCATTTGTTCAACGGTGACGTCTGCGGACTGACGGATGCGCTGCCAGGCTTCTTCGAGATGGTTGCGGCTGTCTTCGACGACCATGCCCAACTGCTGCGTGGACTGTGTTGTATGGTCGGTGATGGTCTGGCGAGAAGCTTCTGCAGCGTCGCAGACCTGGGCAACCTTGTCATCAAGTTGCCTGGAAGCCTGATCAAGCTGAAGCTGAATGGATTGGCTGACGGTGGTCACGGATTGCTTGACCAAAGAGTCAGCCTGATCGAGTTTCTGTGCCAACTCATCAAACTTGCTGACCATGGTTTCACCTGCCAGGTGAGCCTGTTTCTGGATGGCAAGCTTGGAATTCTCGAGATTCTCGTCGATGGCTTTCTGCGTGGTTTTAAGTTGCTCATCCAGTTGCTCAGCCTGTTTTTCAACGTTGGACTTGATCTGCTGAACCTTGTCATCAAGGCGTTGGCGGACGGGTTCAAGGCCCTGCTCTGCTTCGTCGGTCATTTGACGGGTCTTTTCGTGCACCTTGTCACGGGCACTGCGGACGGAAGACTCCACGCGATGTTCCATGGATTCAACCGCGCGTTCGACGAGGTCCTGCATCGGCTTGGCAGCTTCAGCGAGCAATTGACGGGACTGGTCTACCGATGATTCGACGGACTGCTGCACGTGCTTGCGGATGAGTTCCGGGAAACGATCGAGTTGGGCCTCGATATCTTTCTTACGGTCGACAAAGGCCTGGTCGATGGTCTGCTGAATCTGGGAAGCCTGCTGCTGCAGGTTGTCGATCTGCTGCGCCATGCCCTGTTCGATGGGACCGACAGCCGTGGTGATCTGTTTGAGCAGTTGGCTGATACTGCGGGTGATGACCTGCTGCTGATTGGTGAGATCCGAAGCGAGTTGTTCGAAGTTGGATTCGATCTGCGCTAAATCGGCATTGGCCTGCGTGGCTGCGGCTTTGCATTGGTCATCAAAGTTGGCAGTGATTTGTTCCAAGGACTGCTTGTTGGCCTGAGCCTGCTGAATCTTGTCGGTCAGCGTTGTGACCACATCCTTCAGACGCCCTTCCAATGTCGCAAGGCGTTGTTCACGACGACTCAGCGAGGTGTCGAGTGTCTGCAAACGCGTGACCGATCCCTTGAGCCAACTTTCGATCTGGGGCGTTTGAATGTTCACCGGGGAGAGCTCTGCCTGAATCTGGGATTCGGTGGGAATGGAAACTTGAGGCTGATTTTGCGTTTGAGAATTATCGGACACAACAGGCTCCTCGACAGCAACGGCCGGTGTTTCTTCGACAGGTTGGGCCTTGGTTTTGACAGGTTCACCAATAATGGTCTTGCCTGCCATCTTCTTTTCAAAGCCTGCAAGGAAAGCATCAAGCTGGCTTCGTTGGGTTTCACACTGATCCAGCAGTTGATTGAGGGACTGTGCAGCCTGCTGTGAACTTGTGCTCTTATTCTGAGTTTTGGGATCTTGTGACATGGGATGATCCTGGTCTGAATGGGACATTAGATGACACCTGCCTGTTACCAAGCCGGACCCAGTTCAATCATCGGTTAATGAATTGAACTGTGACCAGCTAATATCGGTCTTTAACATGTTGTGTTGTTATCGGTCATTGAGATGTGAGATTGGGATTTGATTTGCTTGTTGAGATGGTTATCGGGCGGTGATTACATGGCGTTTGGGTGAACGTGATACCGCAACGTCCCGGGGGTTCCCCCCACGGGCTTTAGTTCCGGGTCATTGACTGAAGGCGTGATTGTTCCAACTTGTAAAATTGTTCATGTACAGCTCAATATCTCCAGATCGCAGTTTTGCATGGGGTGTTCTGTTTGCCCTCGATTGTGGGAATCGGTTTTACGGTACCATATGCCTGACGGATCAAATGGTTGATTCAAGGGGCCAAGACACATGGGCATATTCGACATCATTGCCATCCTCATCACGCTTGCTGCGGTGTTCAGCTATCTGAACCACAAACTCATTCGCTTGCCGACGACAATTGGCCTGATGGTCATGTCGCTGGTTTTGTCATTGGTGGTGGTTCTGGTGGGCAAGCAGCATCCGACGATTGACCAGGTGGCCCATGACCTGGTGTTCAGCATTGACTTTAACCAGGCGTTGATGCAGGGCATGCTGGGCTTTCTGCTCTTTGCGGGCGCGCTGCATGTGAACATCAATGACTTGAGTAAACAGAAATTTGTCATCGGCATTCTTGCGACCCTCGGCGTCGTTGCCAGCACATTTATCACGGGCACGCTGACCTATTACATGCTCCAGTTGATTCAGTTGCCGGTGAGTTACAAGTACTGTCTGATCTTCGGGGCATTGATCTCCCCCACTGATCCGATTGCTGTACTGGGTATTCTCAAAAGTCTGGGCGCCCCCAAGTCACTGGAAACCAAGATCACCGGCGAGTCCCTGTTTAACGATGGCGTTGGCGTGGTGGTGTTCTTGTAGGCAGCATCAACAGTAGCAGTAG
>PAIY01000088.1 GCA_002704825.1 Phycisphaeraceae bacterium | reverse complement strand
GGTATGATCATCATGGACAAGACATCCAACATGGTCGACGTAGCCCGGTTCTTCATGGAATTCTGTATGAGTGAATCCTGTGGCAAGTGTATCCCCTGCCGCGTGGGAACTTATCAGATGCATGAACTGCTTAACCGCATCGCCGAAGGCGAAGGCACCATGGAAGACCTTGCCAAGCTCGAAGAACTCTGCGATGTCGTCGCCAACACAAGTTTGTGTGGTCTGGGGCAGACATCGCCTAACCCCGTACGCAGTACGCTGCGCTATTTCCGACATGAATACCTTGAACTGATTGACGGCAAACACATTCCTGCCGGCGCCGGACAGGAGGTGGCATCATGAGTAAAGTGATCCGAGTTGTAACGCTGACCATCGATGGCCAGGAGGTCACCGGTCGTGAAGATGAAACCATCCTCACGGTTGCCCGTCAGCATGACATTGATATTCCCACACTGTGTTTCCTTGAAGGTCTCTCAGGATGGGGCTCTTGCCGCATCTGTCTGGTCGCGGTCGAGGGTGTTCCCAAGCTGTTGCCAGCATGTATGACCTACTGCTCTGAAGGCATGAAGGTTCAAACTGAAAACGAACAGATCAAGGCTTATCGCAAGAGCATCCTTGAACTGCTATTCTCTGAACGCAATCACATTTGCAGTGTCTGCGTCAGTAACGGTGCATGCGAATTGCAAGCCCTGGCTCAGAAGTGCGGCATGGATCACGTGTCCCTGCCTTACCGCTTCCCGAGTTACGACGTGGACTCGTCACACAATCTCTTCCGCAATGACCACAACCGCTGCGTGCTTTGTACACGGTGTATTCGTGTTTGCGATGAGATTGAAGGTGCCCACGTATGGGATCTTGCTGACCGCGGGATCAACGCACATGTTATCTCCGATCTTAATGCCCCATGGGGTGATTCGGAGACGTGCACCAACTGCGGCAAGTGCGTACAGGTCTGCCCGACCGGTGCGCTGGTTCAAAAGGGTACGGCAGTTGCTGAAATGCACAAACGCCGCGCCTTCCTGCCTTATCTCAATGCCATGAGAGGAAACCACGGATGAGTGATACAGCTACAAAAATCAAGGTCGCTACCATCTGGATCGACGGCTGCTCCGGTTGCCACATGTCCTTCCTGGATATCGACGAACGTATTCTGGAATTGGCCCCGCATATTGACATGGTCTACGGGCCACTCGTCGATCTCAAAGAGATCCCCGAAGGTCTGGACCTGGTCATCGTCGAAGGCGCCGTTGCCAACGAGGCTGACCTGCATCACGTGCTTGAACTGCGTAAGAAGTCCAAGTTCATGATTGCGTTGGGCGACTGTGCAGTGAGTGGTAACGTGCCATCGATGCGAAACCCGATCGGTCAGAAAGACTGCTTCGAACGGGCCTACTTTGAAAACGCGGACACCGGCCAGCAGATTCCGACCAATGGCGTTCCTGCACTCTTGAAGAATGCGATCCCGGTGCATCAGGCGGTGAAGGTTGACCTGTTCATTCAGGGCTGCCCGCCGCCAGCCGACGCCATTTTCTTTGTGTTGTCCGAGCTTGTTGCCGGACGTGTCCCCGATCCTACGAAAGTCACGCGATTTGGTGCTTGATCACCAAACGCCTGTTGGAGAAATCACGTGTCCAGAACAATTGAAATTGATCCAGTGACGCGCATCGAGGGCCACGCCCGGATCACCATCAAACTTGATGATGGTGGCAATGTCGATGACGCGTTATTCCACGTTACCCAATTCCGTGGGTTTGAAAAGTTTTGTGAAGGCCGCCCGTTCCCGGAAATGCCTTCGCTGACCGCTCGTACCTGCGGTATTTGTCCAGTGAGTCACTTGATGGCGTCGAGCAAAGCCTGCGACAAAATCATGGCTGTGGACATCCCGCCTGTCGCCAAAAAACTCCGCCGGATCATGAACTTTGCGCAGTTGACCCAGTCGCATGCGTTAAGTTTCTTCCATCTCTCAAGCCCGGACATGCTGCTGGGTTGGGATTGTGATCCGGCCAAGCGTAATGTCTTTGGTGTGATTGTTGAGTTTCCCGATCTTGCCAAGATGGGCATTCGCATGCGTCAGATCGGTCAGAGCATCATTGCCATCCTGGGTAACAAGCGTGTTCACCCGGCATGGATGGTGCCCGGCGGTGTCAATGCACCTTTGACCGAAGAAAAGCGAAGTCAGATTCTTCCCATGGCTGAAGAAGCTCTGGAGTTGGCGTTAAAGACCTTTGAGTGGTACAAGGGCCAGACTGGCAACTTCGCAGAGGAAATTGAACACTTTGCCAACTTCCCGTCAATGTACATGGGCCTGGTCACCGAAGATGGTGAACTTGAACATTACGATGGTTTTCTGCGGGTGATCGATCATGCGGGCAAAATTCTGCATGACAAAGTTCCCACTGACAATTACAAGGACATCGTCGGTGAAGCAGTCGAGGACTTCAGCTACATGAAGTTCCCCTACTACAAACCCATGGGCTATCCTCAGGGCATGTACCGTGTGGGGCCCCTGGCTCGTTTGAATGTCTGTGATAAGTGCGGGACACCCAAGGCAGATGCTGCGTTGGCTGAGTTCCGAGCCTTGCAGAATAACTCCGGCCCGGTCACTTCCAGCTTCCATTACCACTATGCACGCTTGATTGAAATCATCTTCGCGCTTGAGAAGATGCTCGAATTGCTGCGTGATGAAGACATCCTTTCCGATCACGTCCGCGCACGTGCGCGTGGTAACCGCAGCCGTGGTATCGGTATTGCCGAAGCCCCGCGCGGCACGTTGATTCATGACTATGAAGTCGATGAACATTGTCAGATGACCAAGGCCAATCTCATCATTGCCACCGGTCATAACAACCTGGCGATGAACGCAGGTGTCAAACAGGTTGCCCAGCACTGGATCAAGGATGGCAAGATCGAAGAGCACATGCTCAACCGCGTCGAAGCCGTCATCCGTTGCTATGACCCTTGCCTCAGCTGCGCCACGCATGCCATGGGCAAGATGCCGCTGCACATTCAACTCACTGATGCTTCGGGCAAAGTGATTGACGAAATGACACGCGGTTAATTTTGTAATGTCACCGGGGTATCGTGATAAAGGGGTGTCAGACAGGCAATCATGTCTGACACCCCGAACTCGATAAATGATTTTGTAACACGGTCCATTTGAAAGTTGTGCCAAAATGAAACGTGCCTTGATTATTGGATTCGGCTCTGAGATTCGTGGGGACGATGCCTTTGGGCCTCAGATCGCTTATCAACTCGAAGATCTGGTTCATCCCGCCATTCAGGTGGATACCTGCCAGGGATTAACGCCGGACATTGCCTTGACGATGTCGGAGATGGATCTGGTGATTTTCATCGACTGTGCCGTGGGGCATGAACCGGGTGTGATCAACCACAAAGAAATTCACACCAGCGATGACAAGTCGCTTTCGATGGTTCATTTTCTGAGTCCCGAATCCCTGATGACCTGGTGCGGTTCCCTGTATGGCAAGTTGCCCGAAGCTCACGTATTCACGGTCACCGGCAAGTGCTACGAGATCAGTGACAGTCTCACCGACCCCGTGCAACAAGCCGTCCCACGTGTCATCGAACAGGTCTTGAACCTGCTTGATGAACACGGACTTTCAAATCGGGAGGTGCTCAGCCATGCATGAATTTTCGCTGGCAACATCACTACTTGATCTCGTCCGTGCCAATTGCCCTGACAATGAAGTCCTTGAAAGCATCACCATCGAAGCCGGTCCCATGCGTGGCATTGAGCCACAGGCCATGCAATGGGCATGGGAAGCAGCCACCAATGACACGGACCTGCACGGCGTGAAATTTGAACTCATCCAGCAACCCTGGACGCTGCACTGTCCCAACTGCCAAACCACCTTCGAAGCCGATGACATGTTCACCGACTGTGACTGTGGCTGTTCACGAACATCGCCTGTCGATTGTGATAATCTGAGACTGGTTCGACTGACCGTAAAAGATCATGCCAACGAATTGGTTTGATCGATAAACAATCCAAACATTCCCTGTCCATCTATTCGTAAAGGCCCCCGCCATGGATATTCCTGTTGTCGAAAACGTACTGAAACTCAACGATGAAGTCGCCTCGATCAACCGCAAGACACTCACCCAAGCTGGCGTCTATACCGTGGACCTGATCGGCTCACCGGGCAGTGGCAAGACCTCCCTTCTCGAAGCCACCTTCAAACAGATCGGTGAAAAAGCTCGCATCGGTGTTCTCGTTGGTGACCTGACCACCGCCCGTGATGCCACGCGTATCGCCAAATGGTGTCCTGACGTCGTGCAGATCAACACCGGTAAAGGCTGTCACCTTGATGCCAACCAGGTCCGCCAGGGACTCGATCGACTCAAACTCGAAGAACTCGATATCCTTGTCATCGAAAACGTCGGCAATCTCATCTGCCCGGTCGGATTCGACCTGGGGCAGAATTCCAAAGTCGGCCTGTTCAGTGTTGCTGAAGGCGATGACAAACCAGCCAAGCATCCGTACATCGTTCAAGAAGCCGAATTATTACTGCTTAACAAGATGGATCTGCTACCGCATGTCACCTTCGACATGGACGTCTTTAAGGAAGACATCACCCGCATCAATCCCACGGTGAAGTTGCTGGAAGTCTGTGCGACCAACGGCTGGATCAATGAGTGGTGTGACTGGCTGCTGGCAAAAGCGGGTAAGTAACCCTCCATTGATCAACATAAATCATCATGCGTATCGAACATTTTTCGATACGCATTTTTATTTCATGTATTTGAGACGCACGATCATTTCCGAATCTTTGCCTAAAATGGCTCATTGCAATTCATTCTCTGTGTATCATGTCGCACGATGTTTGATTTAACTTCCATTCTGACACTGGCCCAGGCGGATGCTGAGGCGATCTCGCAACAGCATTTACTCTGGAATGTCATTATCGCTGGCGTGGCGTCGGCGTTGGCGACGGGGCTTGGTGCGATTCCCTTCATCTTCATGAAGGATAACACCTCACCCAAGTGGCAAGGCTTCTGCTCCGGGGCTGCAGGTGGGATGATGATCGGCGCGTCGGTCTTCAGCCTCATCCACGAAGGTCAGCAGATCAACTCCCAGACCACCGTCGTCGGACTGCTGGCGGGGATGGTGTTCCTTTGGCTGGCTGCCAAGCTCCTGCATGATCACAGTCACGATCATGAACATGATGACGACCACGGTCACGAGCATGAACACGAGCACAATCACGTCCAACAACTCCGCGAAAACAAACTCTCACCCCAGAGTCTACTGGTTCTGCTGACCATGTTTGTTCACAGTGGTGCAGAAGGCATTGCCATCGGCGTCGGGTTTGCGACCGGGCAGATTGAATTGGGGATACTTGTGGCATTGGTCATCAGCGTACACAACATTCCGGAAGGCATTGCGATTTCTCTACCGATGCGGTCTCAGGGAATCAGCGTTTGGAAGTGTGCGTGGTGGAGTGTCTTTTCATCGCTGCCCCAACCGATTGTTGCGATCCCCGCGTTCCTGTTGGTGCATCACTTCCAATATCTGGTTGCCCCAAGCATGGGCTTTGCTGCTGGTGCGATGTTGTACCTGGTGGTCGCGGAGTTACTGCCTGAGAGTTACGAACGCTGCACCAAGCATCAAACCGCCTGGTCGGTCATGGCAGGTCTGCTGGGCATGCTGATTTTCGTCATGCTGGTGGATTGAGTGATTCGCAGCAAGACCCTATCATTCTTGTCATGAATCAACGAGTCGCAGAGATACAGAGCCTCAAATCCGTCTTTGCTTTATTCTGTCTGATACTGTTGCTAACCGGCTGTCAAACCAAGATGGCTGCACGTCAGGCCCAACGTGATCTCAAAACATTGGTTGATACTTCCAAACCGATTTTTGAACACGACCATGTCGCCCTGCTTTACTGTGGCAACTTGGCAGATCACCAGAAAATCAAAGACTGTATCACCCAAACCCAACGTGCTGTTGACATGTGGTTCGGTGACACCCCCCGCCAATACATCTCACGTTTGCTGATCTTCTCACCTGACGAACCCTTGGGTAAACGCCTTGTCCGTGAGATGCATTCGGCTACGCATGTCGCAGGTAACACTGAAGCGCGCACGCACACCATTCTCGTCTCCGGCTATCCTTCGCAAGATTCGTTCTGGACGACGTTACGACATGAACTGACGCATGATGCCATGCTCCGACATTACGACAGCCCGGACCTGCTGCCCCCATTCTGGATCACCGAAGGCATGGCAACGGTCTTTGAAGTCCCCGCCTTTGCAGATGGTAAGCCTGACATCAATCCAAGTCGACTTACTCGACTGAAAAAGATCTGCGATGAAGACAAAATCGATATCATCCCGCTGATTAATCGACCTTCGAACACCCGATCAAACGCCAATGATTACGCCCAAGCCTGGGGATTGACTTTCTTCCTGATGCGTCAAAACTCAGCGGGGATGCGTCACTATCTTGCCTCATCACAAACGCAATCAACCGATCAAAGCGAGCATGACAAACTTTTTGACAGTTCATTTGTCAGTGATTCATCACGTGCGGACCTGTTGAAGCAATTAAAGCGTTGGTGCGAATTGCAAACCATGCCTTAAGTCGGAGTTTTGATCGTACCCACTAATCCAATGCTTCAACGTTAAGCACGCTTGCACTGTCAATCTGAATCGGCGTCTGAACATTCTCAAACACATTGCCCTTGAGAATGACTTTCTGGGTGCAATAGAAATTGATCCCCAAGGTTCCGTCTTTAAACGTGCAGTCTTCGACACGGATGCGCCCCATCTGAGGTAGATCACTGCCCCATGTCCGGGCAGCCAACATTCCCATCGCTTCATTACGTTTGACCCAACCACTGTCTGAAAATGTGGTGTTGCGCACCGTGACATCCTGCGGGAACATACCTTCACCTTCGTTGATGGCAGCACCGATCATTAAGGCTGGGTACATGATGTTGTCATACGTGCAGTTCTCAATGAGTGCATGGGAATTTCGCAAAATACCTGCACAACCGGCAATGTGCTTGAAGGTGCAGTTGTTCAACTGGTAATGAGCAATGTCCCAATCCCACACGGTGATCAGTGTGTCCTTTGCAGTGAATGCGGGCACAGGTGATTTGAGAGTCAGAGCAAAAAGAGTCTGCTTACCATCAGGTTTGACCTGGCAGGATTGAACGGTGGCATCGACGGATTGCGTGCCATCCCAGAGCGTGACTTTACTTCCTGCCTTGATGTTCCATGGCGTGGAATAACGTTTAACACAAAGCAGTTGATGCTCGGATTGTTTTTCATGGACGGTGAGAAACGAGCCATGCACATTCTGCCCATCCCAGCGGACGCCTTCGATGTACATGTCGTTGATCACCACTTTGCCGGTGCAGGCATAGAGTTTCCATCCATCGCGTGGACTCACTGCAAGCTGGTTGTTCTCTGAACGAATGACGATGCGATCTGCGGTGATGTTGTTGCATCGCTGCGTACACATCGCAAAGCCTGCTGCGTTAACCGTCCAGAGATTGGATAGCGTCAGATCATGGCTGTTGTGAATCAGAAGCTGGTAACCCCAGAAGCCGTTATGCCAGGACAAGCCATCGCCAACCTGAATCTGTGATGCGATTTTCTGAGATGGCAGAAGCATCAAACGGTCTTCATCCGCACCAACCGCCTGCCAGGTCAATGCATCCGGATCACGATTCACATCGTGGCCGAATGTCAGGCTGGTCTGGTGTTTGAGACGTCGGGTTTTGACATCCCATGCGTTCATGCAAAACGCCCCCATCCCGCTGACACGTGGCAAACCATCGAAGATCCGAACCGTCACGCCGTTGTCATCAAGCTTAACCACCTGCCCGGCTGAAGCATACTGCGGATCGTTATCAAACAGCAGGTTTTTAAGAGTTAAACGCGGACAATGTCCCAATTCCAAAATTCGGCCGATGCCTGATTTGTTGACATAAAAATCATTATTGCGAACCAGTCGTGTGGCCGGTTTACCGTTGGCATCGACCTGACCTTGAATCGTCAGATCACTGATCTGAGAGATCATTAACCCACCACGATTGATGTCATAGCGACCAGCATCAAATTGCAGAACACGCCCGCCGGTCTGCTTGAGATGTTCAACTGCCTTGAGAATGGCAGCGGTGTCATCCAGCCCGTCACCAGGCAAGGCACCAAAGTCTTTGACGTGAACGATGGACGCATCGGTTTGGGTGATTGACATTTCAACAGCCTGGGCACAACTTGCCATCACAGCCAGTGCAAAACTTAGCTGGATTATTTTGAGGGAAAAACACATGAATACATTCCTTGTCAGCACGACAAACCCAAATGCTTACGGTGTGTAACCACCGTACCAGAAGTCACGCGAACGACCGGCAACATAGGTGACATCGTCAATGATGTCGGACGTGCTGGCGTAACTTTCAGGATTGGCATGACCATCGAGATAGGAAACGTTGGCGGTCTTGCCGTTGCCGTGACGGTTTTCCTTGAAGTACGGCGAACCGGACATCAAGGCGGAGACGGAAGAGCGATATTGGAAATAGGTGCTGTTATCGGCATTGGTTTGGGTGGGACCATCAACGATCAAGGCTGTTCGACCGGGTGTGATGATGGAAGCGAAGCGAGCATGCTGATAGTACTTGTTGCCGGGAACGATAAACCAACCGGGTTGGAATCGGACATTACATTGGTAGGCTCGTGTGCTGCTACGTGTCGGAGCATCTTGAGCTGAGGGGCAACTCAGAACGGTACCCGGCCAGGGTGCTGCGGGGAAGATATCCGTCCCGACGATCATGTTGCCGGTTGTGGGATGCTTGATGGGTGTCCCCATGTGATGCGCGAGTTTGTACTGCCAGTAATAGTAAAGACTATCGCTGGTGGATCTGGAGGCAGCCAGAATGATGCTGTCGTTGTTGTCTGTCCCGTAACTAAAGGACGCTGCCATAAGTCCGCGGAGATTACTGAGGCATTGCAGATCGCGGGCGGACTTGCGTGCTGCCCCCAATGCCGGGAGGAGGATGGCAATGAGCAGCGAGATGATGGAAATCACCACGAGTAACTCAATGAGTGTGAAGGCGGATGTTCTGGTGTTCTTGGTCATGATCAAACTCCGTGCTGTAAAATTCAACGATGCAATCAAGCGGATCGCAAGGTTGAGCCTCGGACAATTAACTGGGTCGGTACGTTGATGAGCTTGGGTGAAGCCTGTGGGTTATTGATACGTTTGAGAAGCATGTCGACAAGGTGTTCTGCGATTTGATCCATGGGTTCATGGACCACGGTCACACCGGGACGCAACCATGGGGTAAACGCATTGTTATCAAATGTCGCGATTGCAAGGTCGTGCCCCACCTGACGCCCTGCTGCTTGGGCTGCAGCAAAGACAGCCGGTGTGGCGATGGCGTTGTGCACAATCAGACAGTTGATTGACCGGTGGGCTTTGAGCATGGCAAGGGTCTGGTCATACCAATGCTCCATGGATTTGGATTCTTCAGCAGAGTACCACCATTGTTCAGGCGATTGCAGACCGTGATCACGCATGGCCTGTTCGAGCATCAATGTCCGCGGATGGACCGGCAGATTGTCATGGGGCAATTGCTGGGTTTGAATGAGTAGTCCCACCTGATCCCATCCCTGCTCCTTGAGATGGTTAGCCAATTGCACCACGCCGATCTGGTAGTCCACACTGACATGCGAATAGCCTTCGCGGGGTTGGCCGGTATCCTGATGACGCAGAATGAAGGGCGCAGCCTTTTCGACATAGTGGTAGCCGTCATTGTCGCCCCAGAGACTTTCCAATGCGATGATGCCATCGACGGACTTTTGGGGTAGCCATGAAAGCAGTTGACGTTCACGGTCCTTGCAGGCGCCGGTCTCCATGGGCAATGAGGTGTAACCGTTGGCCCAGAGTCGTTGCTGGATGAGTGATGCATAGTGTCCAAAAAACGGATTGGACAAGTCGTTGAGGATCACGCCGATGTTATGCGTCTTGCCCGTTGCCAGGATTTGTGCAGCACGTCGCGGAACGTAGCCCATTTCACGGGCGATGGACTCGATTTTATGTCGGGTCTCCAAAGAGACGCGATTAAAATGACGTCCGTTGAGAACCAGCGAAACAGTGGCCTCAGAGGTTTCAGCACGTTTCGAAATATCTTTAAGCGTCGTTGTCATAATCACTTGCCTGCATCAAACTGCCATATTCCAAAACTGTTTGTTAAGCGGTTAACTGTTTTAATCGTAGACCGCTCCAGCATCGAGTCAAGCGCTTAACAAAACTTAACCCAACTTAACTAAAAACAGACCGGCCAAAGAAGTTGGCAGGTCTGTATTTGATGGTTGTTGACGTTGGTTCAATGCGTCACATGCGTTTGAGATATTGAAGGAAACGGTCCAGGACAACTTGCTGAATGGGGTCCTGATCCTGCCATGATTGTGAACCGATCCACCAATACCATTGATCGTGTCGCAGGAAGGCGGGAACTTCTTTGCCATCGGACAGTGTCAATGTTCCCTGCACCTGGACTTGGTCGAGCAGATTTTGCGGGTCAAGAATCGGGGCGTGGTTTGAGAGTTGCACCTTGCCGTTTTGCTTGGCAGGGAATTGCCAACTGATCGGGAAGTTGGGATTGGAGGTGATCTGCACCGGTCCCTTCCAGATGCCCGCGTCTTCAAAATCATTTCGCAGTCGGATGGCAATGCTATTGGTCTGCCCCCACTTGATGGCATGATCCGGGATGACATACTCACGCGGCGCCAGCCAGTAGTGATGCTGAGCCTTGGTGGTCTTGCCAATGAATTGACCGTTGATGAATGTCCAATCGTAATCGTCCATCGCACCCGCCTGGAATGTCAGCGTGCGCCCTTTCCAATTGGCGGGGACATCAAACGTACGGACATGCCAGGCATCACCCATGAAATAACGTGACGAACCCAGCAGACCGACTTCACCCCACTTGCCGGGGACGATGACTTTCTTCCAGTCAGTCGTTTCGGAGATTTGTGGCGTTGGCAATTTTTCCGGGTCGTTGGGCGTGTCACCAAGATGCTTCCATGCCCATGAACCGGTGAGATCGATTTGCCCAAGATCGTCACCAGAGAGTGGCTTGAGATTAGGCTGCTTGATGAAGCGTTGATCCAAAGCGAGCATGGCGGGTAACCCCTGTTGCTTTGGGCGGCATAAGGCATCGGTATCCAGACGACCAAATAGCAACACACGTCCCTTGTAGGTCTGATCCAAAACGTGAAGCAGGTCCGCATCCATGTAACTGCTACAGGTGATAACGGCTTTGCAGTCATCAAGTAGATACGGTTGCTCGACAATTTTCAGCCCTTCAAACAGTTTGACCTGATAGCCACGCGCATCGAGCATGGCAATCAAATCCCCTGTTTTTTCAGCGTTAATCGCGGACAAGCGCGTGTTACTGATGATCGCAACGGCAGCTCGATAGTCCGGCTTGGGCCAGTGACTGCGAATCCATTGCGACATTCCAGGCAGATAAGCTGTCGAAGACTTCATGTGCCAATCATCGTCGGAGAGGAGCATGCCACCACTGCCACGAGCATGAAACGCGAAGGGGCAAAATCCAAGTCCCATTTCGACATGACGTTTAACCAGCTTGCTTGCATGTTCCATCTGTCGCTCCGAGTCATAACTGGCTAACGTCAGTGACTTGGCTTCAAGCGCGGTCTTGCCCCCCATGCCATAGTGCGTGCCGATATTGACATGTTCACCAAAGAGCGTGTTGATGGCGTAGTAACTGATCGGCACGCGACTCACGTCGTACATATCGCCAATGGTTCGTTGCGACATACCAACCGCGTTGGGGATGGATTGACGGATGGCTGTCATGATGCGCGTCGTCAGTGTCTTTTGAATGTGTGCAGCAAAGCGCAGGTGATCCCAAAGACGCGGGTTATTCATGTAATTGTGATTTACATCCACCGGCTCGTTTTCCTGATACCCCAACGGCTCAATGGTGTTGTCATCCCAATTTTCTTCGGGTTT
>PAIY01000087.1 GCA_002704825.1 Phycisphaeraceae bacterium | reverse complement strand
AGATGAAAATCGACGATGCAAGATGCAAACTTAAATCAGTCTATCCCACAATTAAGTTTTGACGGACCACTAGCCTTCAAAATCCAGCAGTTGATCGATGGTTTGATTAATCCACGCGATGAGCTGTTCTTTGACAGGCGATGAGCGTGATGTGCGTGATACGGGTGGATGCGTTTTCTTGATTGACTTTGATGGCTTGGATGTTTTGCTGGTGGGAGGCGCAGCGGCTTTGCGTGATGCAATGATCTGTTCATATTCACCGTGATCCAGCCAGAGTCCATGGCAGCGCAGACAGGTTTCGATTTTGATGTTGGTATCAGGATAAGTAAACGTCCACAACCGCGAGTCGCATTGCGGGCAGTAGCGTTTGGATTTATTCATCTCGTCTTCGATCGAGTAATCCTGCTCGGCTTGTCGCAGAATTTGAGCCAGTTCCCCATCGTCAAACCACATGCCTTTGCAATTGTTGCAGGACTCGATTTGAACTTGGGTGCCTTTGATGTTGAAAGTCTGAAGATGTTCGTCGTCACATTGTGGGCAACGTAATGGTTTCATTTTTACCAACCTCCTGATGCACCGCCACCGCCTGTGGAACCACCACCAAACCCGCCGCCCCCGAAGCCACCTCCACCATTTCGGAAGCCGCCTCCGCCGAAGCTACTGCCACCACCGCCGAGATGTCGGCTACTGTTGAACATGCCTCTGCCTGTTCGGTGGGTGATGTTGTTGTGATGGATACGGAAATTGCGGGAGTTGCCACCGTTTTTCAGCAGGGCAATGACCACGCGAATGATTGCCAGGAAAATCACGATCGCCAGTCCGACGAACACCCAACCCCAACCACGCTTGCCGCTGCGGAACAAACTCACCGCGATGAGTATGGCAGCGATCATGCCGATGCCCAGCAGGACAGCCGGTTGCCAGGATGTCTGGTGTTGACGTGGGCGGTGTATTTGTGTGTGCGTGTGTTGGGGCTCTGGAGTCGTTGCTGGAGATTGGGTTGCTGCTTGTGTTGTCTGATTGTTGGGCGTCGCTGTGGGTTTGGATGTGTTTGTATTGAGCTTGGCAGGTGAAGTCCCCGCTGCAGGTTTGGGGCCACTGATTTTCACTTTGCCGATCTTGCTTAAGCAGGCTTTGACGCCAGCTTGAATCCCGCCTGGGTAGTCGTTGCGTTTGAAGTAGGGGACGATGGTCTGGTTGATGATGGATCGGCTTAGCGTGTCCATGCGATGGCCATACGCTCCGCCGAGTTTGATACACACTTTGCGGTCTTTGATGCACATGAGCAGGAGGATGCCGTTGTTTTCAGGCAGATTCCCGATGCCGTAGTCATTGAAGAGTCCATTCGCGAAGGTGTCGATGGACTGGTTCGCCGTGTCGGGGTAGTCCTTGATACTTTGGAGAATCACGACCGCCATTTCCAGTCGCGTTTGGGTCTCGGTCTGGTTCAGCAGTTTTTCAAGCCGTTGTTCCTGTCTGTTGCTGAGGATGTTTGCATAATCGGTGACATAACCCAAATCCAATGTCGGGTAGGCGGATGTGCCTGCGACGGGTGTGAATTGCTGTGGGGGCGTTTGCTGTGTTTGTGCCTGCAAAGATGTCATGCAGGTAATGATGCAAAACAAGTTCGCCAACATATACCATGACATGAAGCGATGCTGAATGGGATCAGTTTTCAAAAACAGGTTGGTCATCGACAGTGTTGTCATGATTATTTCCCCGTGGAAAGTGGATTGCCAATTGCTCACCGATCTGGATGATGCCTTGCTCCAGTCCGGTTCCCATGTCGTTGTTTTGAAACGATTGGGTCATCTGGTCATGGATGTTGATCCAGAAATCGTCATCGACTTTTTCGTTGATCCCTTGATCCCCATAGACAAGCAGTTCGCGGTTGGTGAGTACAAGCAGTATCAACACGCCGTTGCGGTCGGGCAATTGATCCAATCCATATTTGACGAACAGTGAGTTGGCTTTGTCAGCTAAACTTCCCCAGCAGTGTCTCAGGAGAACGACTTTGATCTGCGCACTGGTCTGCGACTCAGCCTGTTGGACCGCATCAGTGATCTGCAGCTTCTCATCAGTTGTCAGAAAGTGATTGGGATTGTGACTGCGAGGCATGTTGGACTGTCTCCCGGATCATGCAGGTTTGTTGGCTACATCATACCCAATTGTCCGTTGCAGGATTGCGAGTTAAGGCACTTCCGTATGCAAAGTTGCGTTTAGGTGGAGGCAGTGCGTTGAAATAAAAATATGCTTGACAGGTTGACTTATCGATAAAGCAATATAGGATTTAACGGTAAGTCATTTTGGAGGATTCGCGTGGCTTCAGTCACACTCAAGGACATTGCTCGCAAAGCCGGCGTTTCGGCCATGACCGTCTCTGCGTCCCTGCATGGGACCGGCAGGGTCAGTGCGCAGAAGTCCGCCAAGATCAAAAAGATCGCTCGGCAGATGGGATATCAGCCGCGTGTTGCTGCCCAGTTGCTCAGTCGCAAGCGAAGTGGGCAGGTCGGGTTGTTGATGACATACAACCCGAATATGACACAAGAAGACGTTCCCGAAGCTGGCTATGCTGCCCCGATTCTGGCAAGTTTCGTGCAGACCTGTGAAGTCAACAAGCTGCCTTATCACATTGAGTATTACATGGCCAAGCATGACCACAATGCATTCATCCCTCCGCGTCAGTTGGCGGGTGGTCTGGTGGATGGCGCGGTGGTGGTGGGGCATCCGGATGAGATGTTGGCTGATTGGTTGAATCACCATTGCCAATCACCGTTGGTTTACATTGACGAACCCGGTGAATATGCCGTGCACTCGGCAGTGGATCAGGGGATTTACCAGGCGGTCACCGAGTTGGCAGCCATGGGGCATCGACGTATTGCCTACATCGGCGGACCATCGCGTTACATGACTCATGCCATCGGTTACGAAGGCTTTGCCAAGGCCGTGAATGCCTATGCATTGAACACCACGCAAGCCGACATTATTGAGAGCACTTCGGCGGAGTTGAATGACTGTGCTCAGCAGTACCTGCCGATCATCACATCGTGGTTTAAAAGCAAACAGCATCCAACAGCGGTGGTGGTTCACAGTGCGGTGATCGCACGCGTGCTCATTGGTTTGTTGCTTGAGCGTGGGATTTCGATCCCCAGGCAGATGAGTCTGGTTGCTGTGGCTGCACATGGTGACTGTAAACGAACCTACCCCTTATTGTCGGGTATTGAGGCTGACTACAACGCCATGCTTGATGCGTCTCTGGGGATGCTCAAGCAATTGGTGGATCATGAAACACTATCCCAAAAGCAGGTTCATATCATGCCACGTATTGAATTGCGTGACACGGTGTGTCCACCTGCCAACGTTTAACAGGAGATGGCAGATGAGCCGTAAACCGACACATACGCCCGGGCTTTGGGCTTCTACCAAGGCATTTACATTAATCGAGTTGCTGGTTGTCATCAGCATCATTGTGTTACTCATTGCCATCCTGCTTCCTGCTTTGACGCAGGCAAGGCACGCTGCACGCCGGGTCAAGTGTGCGACACAACTCCGACAGATCGGCATGACCGGCCTGGTTCATACGGACTTGTACAAGGGACATTTCCCGGATCTGAACTGGTGGCCCAAGCAGCTTTCGCGTCTGGATCTGCCCGGGGACCTGGGCAAGAGTCACGTTTACTGGTGCCCCGAAGCCGATGACGAAGATTCGCCGTTGAACACGGCCAACAACCTTGATGGGAAAATCCGCCTCTCCTACGGCATCAACGGTAACTACGTTGCCAACAACGGCAATGTGCTGAGCAATAACTACGGCACATCCAAACGTAAACTCCAAAACATCAAATCACCCAGCGAGATGCTGTTTTTCACCGACAGCGCAGGGGGGAATATCAACCTGTATCTGGACGTGACATCACGCCTGTCCCTGCGTCATGGCAAGAATCCCGGCCCATTGGAGATGGATTTAAACGTTGTCTATCTCGATGGACATGCCGGCCCGGTGAATGTGGAATACAACCTCGGCTGGGCCAGGCCATGGTCGGTCTTGTGGGACGAACGCCGTCAGTAATTATTTTTGAATCTCAGCTCCCAACTTTAAACGGACATTAAAGGATTTGACCTGTGAAAAGCATTGATGCCGCGGCGCTGTTGCTCGCTCTATTCATGGTGGGTTGTATGACACTCTCGCCGATTCACGCCAAAACGACCAGCCCGACAAAATACTATGAGCCATTGCCCGAACAATGGGTGATCGCCAAAGTCGATTTTGCCAACACATTCAAGCCATCGACGCCACGCGATCAGTTGCTGGTTCAGGGACAGTCCCGCGACATCGTTCTGACATGTGACAAACTCGGACTCCCCAAGCAGGCCAAGACCTTTACGCTGATCCTTTCCGATCACGTGCATGGCAAAGCGATCTGGCAGTCACCACCACAGGATGTCGCCAAGCCCTACACGCTCCCGAAGCTACCGCGCGGGATGTGGTGGCTGACGCTTAAAGCGTATGGTGATACCGATGAGGTGATCGGCTTTGAGCATCTGTTTGTCAGTGTCATCGAATCCACAAAAAAGCAATTGGAAATACCTTCCTCAGAACCGTTAAGTCTGACCGCCTGGCAGCAGAACAATCAACTCATGGTCGACATCGCCAACGTGGACAAACGCCAAGGCACGCTGCAGATCAATTGGAAAAAACTCACCGGCAAGGTTTTACACAGTCAACAAATCGACCTTGCCAAAGTCGAGCATTGGCCGTTGACCGTTTCACTGGATTGGCTCGAACCGGGCATCACCGCTTACGCAACGTTGAAGCTTCGTCATGTTGATACCTCCGACGAATACCGCGTATTACTGGGTAAAAAAGGCCAATATCCCAAGCAGTCACCTGTCATTGATACGTCACTAGCCAAGATCAAACCCGTTCGGACTTTCAAAGGCACGGAGAACGCTTCAGCCTTTGCGCCCTTCTCCCGTCACGCGGATGGATTTAGAGAGATGATCCGTAAAATGCCTTCGCATGGCAGTGATGCAGTGAGTCTCTCGGTTGTCGCTGCACAGGTTCAGCCACTTGAAGGTGTCTACGATTGGTCGGAATACGATCAGTATCTCGCAGAACTCACCAGGCAACGCGTGCCGTTTTTAATCCAGAGTCTGGGTAGTGCCTTGTTTAATTCGCATCCCATTGAGACATGGGGGGATTGGATGCAGACGGATCATCATGCAGTTGATATCTGGCGTCGTCGCTTGACTGTGAGCCCGGTATCACAAGCGTATCTGGAGAATGCACAGCAGACGGTACGCCTTGCCATCGAGCGTTACAAAGCCCATCCCTTGCTCATCGGTTACAACTTCATCAACCATGGCGGGGACAGTTACATTTTTCATGATCACTTTGATCGTGTCACGGATTACAGTCCTGCTGCCCGTGATGCATTTCAGAAGATGATGCAGAAAAAATATGGTCAAATCGACAAACTCAACCAAGCCTGGGCCAGTGACTTTAAGTCGTGGGATCAGGTTATGCCTGCGGTGCCTGACTATCATGCAAAGGTGAATCTCCACCCGGCGTGGCAGGATTTTACCGCGTTTAAACTTCAGCAGTTCTCGCAGACTTCCACCGAGATGTTTGATCGCATTGTCGATCGGCTCGACCCGGATCGCCCGGTTGTTCACTATGTCGCTTACACCGGACCGGTGGAGTACATGTTCCAGAAAGTGACCCGTGATCCAGCCAAGTGGATTCTCTGTGATGGGGGCGGTGAGCATCACACGATGGACCGCATCGCCAACTTTGCAAAACACTATGGGTTTGCCCGTCGCGGTGAGTCGCATGACGTCCCGCCTGCCGACATCATTCGCATGAAAGGTTTACTGACCAATATGCTGCGGTATGGTTCAGAGCAGACCGCTTTTGCTCTGGTCTGGAATTCACTTCCGAGCATTCACCTGTCACATTATCCGAAGAACGAAAAACTTCAGGCTTCCATGAACTGGTGGTCCAAAGCGATGGCAGCGGTCGGGCAGATGCCACCTACCCAGGATGTCTCCACGGATGTCGCGGTGATCCTCAGTTGGGAAGATCAGTTCTATCGCACGTTGGCGTGGCGGTGGTATGCCATGCCCGGTGAATGGGCGCGGACGAATCTCATTGCATGCGGTATTGCCAACCCCACATGGGTCTCAGCCATCTCCCCGAAAACTGCTTGGGATCAGGCTAAGGTGTTGCTTGCTCCTGATGACGCAACCATCTGGTCCGAGCAAATGGTCAACCACGTCAAGCAATTCGTCATCTCGGGCAAGCATCTGGTTGTCCTGGGTAACAGCGGCCAATACAGCCTCGATGGTTCGGATGATTTTCAATGGCTCAACCAACTGGGCGCCAAAATGGATGTCCAGCAAATCCCTGCGATTCCCGTCAATCAGCAGGTTGGTGGTAAGACTTACCAGATCAATGCAACGCTGGCTGCGACGCCCCGTGAAGGCTTTAAGCCTGACCTGCAAACACCAGCGATGGTGCGTTGGACTTTCGGCAAAGGCACGGTCACCTGGCTGCTTGCTGACACCGGGCAAACCAGTGATATGGCAGAGTTGAATCTGGCTGACAATGGACTGACTGCTTTACTCAAGCAGCAGTTGCTTGCCAATGGAGCGACCCTCCAAGTTCAATCATCTGACCCGCGTGTTTCAGCGGTTGTGCTCAAGTCCGGCAAGAAGCAGTATCTGCTGGTGAGTTATTACATCAGCATGCGCAAGCCCGAAAACTATCAGCCCGTGAACACCAGCATTACCTTGCCGAGTTTACGTTCGAACAATTGGCAACTGGTGAACATGATCGATACTCAACCAGCGGTGGAACTCTCTGAAGATAATCATGGACAACACGCCTTGAAGCTCCATCTGCAACCTGGTGATTGTCTGTTGTATGAGTTAATCCCGTGATCGCATTTTTCCGTCATTCCCGCGCAGGCGGGAATCCAGTGGCATACAGTACGCACTTACACTTGCCACTAAACTTGCTTCTGCACAAAAGTGACAGGAAGAGTTTTATCTGACATATCAAGCTGTGAAGACTCAATGCGCCGTTTCATGCATGCCGACATAGCGTTTGAGTTCCGGGAAGAACTGCGCAAAGTCATCTGCTAATCCATCGTAGTTACAAGTCAATTCATCAACAGCCTGTTGAAGCTCAAAGTCACGACCGGTTCGTTCATAGATTCGATTGGATACCCGTAATAAGGTATCGCCGATGCCATCAACATGTTGATAGGAACTCAGCCGGTCATCAGCAATCATGCGGTCGATGGCCAACTGTGTTTCGTCTACAAACTTCACCGGATAGTTCTGCATCTGCAAGTACAACACGGCTGTGAAGTCCGACAGGGGGGACGGGCAATGCTGCTCCCAGGTGTTGGCTAAAAAGTGATCGTAGAAAATATCCACGAGAATACCCGAGAACCGACGGTATGGATCACTGATGCGTGATTGGCTGAGGCTGACGATGGGGTGGGTGTCGGTGAAGGCATCGATTTTCTGGTGATGCTTCACGCCACGCAGAAACTCAGAAGTCATCGTCTTACGCTGCCTGCCCTTGACCAGATCCGCAAGCACATTACCCAGTCGAAACTCGACACTGTCTTCAGAGAGCAGGGCATGTGCAAGCCAGTTCACGAATTATTCCTGTGATTGATGTATCTTCGAGGGTTGGCACCAATTAAATGGAATGAAAATGTTTGCGGATGGTCTTTGAAGGGTAGGTCTAAGCTTTTGCGTAATTCTAGTAAAAGCTTGATCAATTTTTCTTGCTCGCCTTTAAGAGTTTTGTTTACATTGGATGGTGAAACTTCATCGTGAAAATCCATCAATGCTGTTATTACTGCTTGAGGGGCAACTAAAGCTATTGTATTGCTAGCTTGAGCAAAATTTTTACTTGCTTCATCTCGATCTTCTCCATCTATTGCGAGATTAGAAATTGCCGAGAGTAATATTTTATAGTGCTCTAACTTCCGTAACTGTAATGCATCTTTTCTTTCGGCATGTTTATTGAGTACAAATGTTACCAGACCAGCAATAATACTCGCCGCGGCGGAAATAATGGCAACTTGAACTGCAATATCCATGTGCTTATTCCCATTCAATCGTGGCTGGTGGCTTGGAGCTGATGTCGTAGACCACGCGGTTAATGCCACGGATTTCGTTGATGATGCGGTTACTGATGGTTGCAAGTACATCGTAGGGAATGCGTGCCCAGTCTGCCGTCATGAAGTCCTGAGATTCCACCGCGCGGATGGCGACGACGCTTTCATAGGTTCGCCCATCACCCATCACGCCCACCGCCTTGATCGGCAGGAGCACTGCGAACACCTGAGCGGTGCGACGGTAGAGATTGTTGGAGACGATTTCTTCAAGCAGGATTTCGTCTGCATCACGAAGCAAGTCAAGCTTCTCTTTGGTCACTTCACCAAGCACGCGAACCGCCAGACCGGGGCCGGGGAAGGGATGACGCCAGACCATTTGTTCGGGCAGGCCGAGGACTTCACCGAGTTTGCGGACTTCGTCTTTGAAAAGATCACGCAACGGTTCGATGAGTTCAAAGCCCAGTTGTTCAGGCAGTCCGCCGACATTGTGATGCAGCTTGATGTTGGCAGCTTGGCCGGAGTGGCCATGTCCCGATTCGATGACGTCAGGATACAGCGTACCCTGTGCCAGGAACTTGGCATCTTCGATGTCGGCTGAGGCTTCCTTGAAGATATCAATGAAACGATGACCGATGCGTGTACGTTTGGTCTGCGGTTCTTCGACGCCTGCAAGGTCATCGAGGAATTCCTTTTCAGCATCAATGACGCGAAGATCGATATCGAAGTGATCGCGGAACATGTTCTCGACCATGTCACGTTCGTTTTTACGCAGCACGCCGTTGTCGACGAAGATGCAGGTCAGTTGCTTGCCGATGGCTTTGGCGAGCAGGGCAGCGACCACCGAGGAGTCCACGCCGCCTGAGAGTCCGCAGATCACGCGGCTGTTGCCGACTTGTTCGCGGACACGCGCGATGGCGGTGTCGACAAAGTCGGACATCTTCCAGGTCGCATCGCATTTACAGATCTGGAACAGGAAGTTGGACAGTAGTTCAATGCCATGGGGGGTGTGCGTGACTTCCGGGTGAAACTGCACACCGTAGAACGGCTGAGATTTATGCTTGACCGCAGCGAAGGGACACGTCGGCGTCTTGGCCAGCGCGATGAAGTCTTCGTGCAGTGTGTCGACCTGGTCTCCGTGGCTCATCCAAACAGCCGTGTGTTCGGGAATGCCCTTGAGCAGATCGGAATTATCGAGAATGTTGAGTTGTGCGCGACCATATTCACGACTTGAAGCGCCGCGAACCTGGGCACCGAGAACCGTGGAGGCAGCCTGCATGCCGTAGCAGATTCCCAGCACGGGAACACCGAGACTAAAGAGATTCGGATCACACTGCGGGGCGTTTTCTTCGTAGACACTCGAAGGGCCGCCCGAGAGGATCAAACCCTTGGGATTCATGGCTTTGAGTTCATCAACGCTGATGTCAGGGCGGACGAGGATGCTAAACACACCTGCTTCACGCACGCGACGGGCAATGAGCTGAACATACTGCGATCCGAAGTCGAGGATCGGGATCACCTGGTCATGGGGCAATGGATTCATGGCTTCTCACGAAATTCAGGGTTAAAAAGCAAATGATACCAGTTGCGGGGGGCAGATGCTAGCCTTGATGCTGGAAAGATTGGTTGATGTTAGGGTGTTCTGAAGGATTGTTCGATTTGATTTGAACACGAAGGCGCGAAGGACGCGAAGATCACGAAGGCCAAGACATTTCTTTTGATGCCAATGTCAATGATCATGTTTCTGACTTATTCATCCAAGTACAAGTCAGAAAATATCATTTGAGCGATTTTTCTTCGTGTCCTTCGTGTCCTTCGTGTCTTTGCATTAAAAATCAAACGCTGCGTACTTGCATGATGGTTGAATTTTGCACAAGTCTGAACAAGTGATGCCTCTACTTCGCCTGATAGACGCGGTAGTAATCGACTTCGTATTTGGCTTTGCTGGTTTGCAGATCGCCGGGGCCTTCCTGTGTGTTACCGACGAGTTCGAGGAAGTTGAACATACGCGGCCAGAGGATCATGTATCCCGGTGCATGGGAGACGCCTTGTTCGATCTTGCCAATGCAGTGACCGTCGTAGTAGAACTTGTAGTAGTCGGGTGTCCAGAGGACGCTGACGGTGTGGAACTGTTCATCGCGGAAGTCCAGGTCGTCGGTTTTGTAGGTCCACTTTTCACGCACGAGGTTCTGGGGAATGTCGTTGCCTTTGCGGTCCTTGGTGACCTTGGTTTTGACGAGGTTGAGTTCCTCATCCTGATGCGCGGTGTGTTCCTGTGTGCCGGTTTGGGGGTCGACGGTGATGCTGATGAACTGGTGTGTTTTGCCGTATCCACCCCAGTGAATGGTTGAGTGTTTGTAATCACTGGGCTTGCCTGTACGGTCAAAGAAGGTCTGTTCGATGACGTCGATTTCCGCACCGACTTCTGCGGTTCCGGGATGGTTTTTCTGTGTCTGTCCGTTGGATTGCAACCAGACCGCCATGCCGAAGCCCTTGACGATGGGCATTTTGAGTCGGACTTCGTGGTATCCGAAGGTGAACTCTTTTTTGGTGCGAATATTGGTGGTGACGGGGACCCAGATGCCTTCGAATTGATCGACATATTCATCCGGCAGCGATTGACGGGCAACGCCGTAGGCGGTCATGATCAGGTTGCCTTTGCCATCGAGTTTCACACCGTCGGTCCCGAAAATGCGTTTGCGTTTGGGGTTGATGCCTTTGCCGCGATAGGTCCATTTGTCCCAGTCGATCTCCTTGCCATCAAATTCGTCGTTGAATTGCAGCGTGTATGTCTTGCCATCAAGTTGAATTTCCTGCGGCACGAGGGATTGGGTTTGATGAGTCTGTTGTGCCTGGCAGGCAACGCTAAACAGGGCGGTGACGAACAGGGCGCAGCATAAGCGTGGGAACATAGGTGAGCTTTCTATCTTGGAAAACATATTGGGTTCGGGCGATCTTGTTGGTTTAGTTGTCAGCAAACAGGACCGGGAACACCGGCAGGTTATCCGGGTTGCCCCAGTAGCTGACATACGTTGCTGTAATGGTCGGGTAGGTTTCGGGCGTGCGTTTGATGTTACCACCATGACCGTCAGCATAGACCAGGTTCATCGTCTTCTGATGACAGAAGGTCTGATCAATCCGCAGCGGTGTTTGGTTCACATCACCAGCGTAATGAAACCGTTTGGTCACATCAAAGTAATCCCCAAGTACATATAGACGGCTTGGGTTTTTGATATCGCTGGTACGCACGCCACTGGATAACGTGCGATGCATGCCATAGTCGGTGTACCAGAACCCCCAATCACTGGGGTCCGTGATCTCAGTCGCTTTTTCCGGGCAACGATACAGTGGCCGGAAGGTGTAACTGTGTGTGTTGTTTTGATTCAAATAATCACCAATCAAAGTCGTCCAGGGTTCAACGCCGGAGACTCCACGGTCATAGGGGTACATGTCTTGAAAATCGCCTGCATACATCGCGTAACCCAGGTTCGTCTGTCGGACTTTGTTGAGACATTGCACACGCCTTGCAGTCGCCCGAGCTGCACCCAATGCCGGTAACAGAATCGAGATCAACAGTGAAATAATGCTGATCACTACCAGCAGTTCGATCAAGGTGAATCCTCGAAATGATCGAATGCGTGGGATGACGGGCAGAGACTTTCTGCATTGAGGGTATGACATGATTGTCTCCTGTATCAGCGACTTGGCGCAGGGCCAATCGTGGGGCCTTCAACCAGATTGCATGGCACTTTGGCTTCCCACGTAGGATATTCTTCAGAACGAACGTCTAATTTTTCCAGCAGGCAAGCTGTCGCATATTGAGCAGTCAGGCGGCTGGGTAATTGAATCATCGCAGTCTTGATCCGCCCCGGTCCTATGCCACTTTCCGTCAACTCCGCCGAGCCGTTGGCAATGATGCTGTAGTCGCGCGGACTCTGTAATCCGGCTTCATTGAAAACCTCCATCAAGCCCGTGGCATGGGGGGAATGACAGATAAACGCAGTGGGGCGATCTGGATCAGCAACCAACGCACGGGCATGCTCGTAGATGTCCGACACATGACTCGAACGCTTTGGGCCAAAGACCACCGGCGTCTGTAAATCAGGATACCTCGAGCCCAGTTGAGCAAACCGTCCAGCGATCGCTTCAGGCCCAGGCCCCAATGGGAAGTACAGCTCAATCTTGCGATGCCCCAGTGCATAAAGACGGGCCACTGCCTGTTCAAAAGCGGCATCCATATCCGGGTCGATGTGTGGCATGTTGATGCTCGGGTCCAGATTCGAACCCATGTGCACACAAGGTAAACCCAGTGACGCCAACTCCCGGGCGACTTCCGTACTGGTGTAACCCACGAGAATCACACCATCGACACTGCCGTCCTGCATGAGACGAGGCTTGACAAAATTTTCCGGTGACTGCAAATCGCAGGTGGCAAACATGCAGTGATAGTTCACCGACTTGCAGACTTCCTCCACGCCGCAGAGAGCATGGATGAAATACGCCGCATTGCCAATATCTCCGACCACGGGAGTCGTGGAGTAAAGCGCAGCGACTGCGTAACTCTTGTTCGTTGCCATGGATCGAGCTTTGAGCTGCGGGACGTAATTGAGTTCCCGGGCGGCCTGCTTGATCCGTTTTTTGGTGTCATCACTGACCCGTACCCGTCCCAGACGGTTATTGAGCACGTGAGAAACCGCCGTGATCGACACGCCGGTGTAAGCGGCAATGTCCTTAAGGGTCGTATTGGTAGGGGGTGTTTGTGTTTTCATGATACAACGTTAAATTCTAGGTGATACAACGCTAAATTCAAGTTTATCAGGTAAATTTTTTTCAAGGTCGGTTCTGACGGTCAAATGCTGTCTTCCCAACCGCTTGCGGTTTAGCGCGGCCTTGGAACGAAGATTTGAAGGTTGAATTGGTGGAATGAACCTTGACCGACCTGCACCGCTTCAACATCAAACCCGCAGGTCGATTATCATGTGGGTTTTACGAAGTTCACCCACCCGCTTTGGAGGCCGTGTGCCATGGCAGTTGTCGATTTAAAGTTGCCCCATCATCAGTATCAGATTCACATCCAACCCGGGCTGCTGGTTCAGTTGGGTGCGTTGACCATGGCCGTCGCCAAGCATGAACGGGGTACGATCATTGCCGATGAGTCGGTTCAATCCCTGCATCTGCCCACTGCCATGAAGTCCATGGAGCAGGCGGGGTATCAGCAGGTTCTCACCTGCACCATGAATGCCGGCGAACACAACAAGAATCTGACCACCATGCAGAAGCTCTATGACGATCTGTTAAACGCACGCATGGAACGTAAGTCGCCCATCGTCGCCCTGGGGGGCGGTGTCATCGGTGACACCGTCGGATTTGTCGCTGCAAGCTATCTCCGAGGCGTGCCGTTTATTCAGTGTCCGACCACGCTTTTGTCCATGGTCGACGCCTCGGTGGGGGGCAAAGTCGGCGTCAACGTCCCGCAGGGCAAGAATCTCATCGGTGCGTTTTACCAACCTAATGCGGTTGTCATTGATACGGACACCCTCAAAACCCTGCCACGTCGTGAATTGATCTGCGGGTTGGCTGAGTGCGTGAAACATGGTGTGATCCGTGATGCCGATCTTTTTGATTGGCTTGACGCCAACGCGGATGGCATTCTCGCATTGGACCCCGACACCATGGTGGAGTTGGTCGCTCGCAATGTGCAGATCAAAGCAACCGTGGTCATGGAAGACGAAAAAGAGTCGGGCGTTCGTGCTCATCTGAACTTCGGCCACACCTTCGCCCATGCCATCGAAGCGACCCAGAAGTACACTGACGAAGGCTCGCATCACCACGGTGAAGCCGTTGCGTTGGGCATGGTCGCCGCGACCAGGTTGGCAGTCGATGCAGGTATGTGTGACAGCAGTGTGCTGGATCGTTTGATTGCGTTGCAGGACAAACTCGGCTTACCGACTTCTGCTGATAATCTGGCTGATAATGAGGGTTTACTCAAGACCATGCGTTTGGACAAGAAGGTCAAGGACGGAGCGATTCGCCTTGTTTTGCCGGTGAAAATGGGGCAAGTCGTGGTGGACAATACGCACAGTGATGATGAAATTCGCAACGCATGGAACAGTCTTCGCGTATAACGTGTTAGACAGATAGGTCCGTCAGGCGAGCCGCGTTGTGTCAACGCGGGGTCGAGCTTGGCTCGATGACAAACCTTAAATGCCATTCACTCATGGAGTGATCAACACGATGTATAAAATCCGTCACAACGACCTGGCTCCGCGCGTGGAGATGCTGCCGCTGATCGACGTGATTTTTCTGCTGCTGACATTCTTCATTTACAGCTTGATTGTGATGGTCAAAGCGCAGGTCCTGCCGGTGGAACTCAGCTCGGTGACTGCTGGGCAGTCTTCCACGCGAACCGTTGTCAACGCGATCACGGTGGATGAACATGGCAAGTTGTTTTTCAACCGTGAGCCGATTGCCATGCAACAGTTGGACAAGGTGTTGGCAGAACTCTCCCAGAAACCTGAAGCCGCCAAGTTGTATCTAGCCATGCAGGCCAAGGGGCAGACGGATCGTGGCCCGGTGTTATTGAAGGTGATTGAAAAGGTTCGTGCTGCGGGGATCACCGAGTTCACCATTGTCGGTGCGCCCGGTTCCTGATTGTTGGTTGGCAAAGATGTCTCCAGTGACCTCATGAGTACACTCACTGTCACAACCCGTCGAGATGATTCATGGCTGCCCGTCGCCATTGCAATGATCCTGTCGCTGCTTCTTCACGTTCTCGTTTTCTCCGGCATGCTCAGTTCATTGCATTGGCGTCAGGAACGTCTGCGTGAACCCATTGAACAAATGCCAGAAGAGTCTGAGAAAACAGAGAAAAACGAGCAACTCAAAGAGGATAAAGAGAAAGTCGAAGAAGACCATCTGCTGCTTGGCAAGGATGACGCTCAAGAGATTTTAACGCTCAACTGGATCGGTTATGACGACTTTGAAAAGCTCATCGCCATGCCATCGCAAACCGAGCAGGCCGCCTTGCAACGCCTGGCGGACCCCGTCGAAGTGGCGCCCACCGAAGTGGATCCGGCATCGAATGTGATGGTCACCCAGAAGACCACGCCACGCCCGCAGGCCTCACCTGCACCTGCCAAGCCTTCCCCACAGCAGGCCCTGCAGGAGTCAGAACCCGCTAAACCGCAGCAACCGCAAAAGCCGGTGGAGTCGGTGACGCAGCAGCCTCAACCGCAGGCCGTCGCCCAGTCATCACCGATTCAAAAGCCATCGGATCAGTTGCCAGTCCCCGTGCCCGTGATCACCCCGGAGATGCAGATTCCCGAGAAGATTGCTCACGAGCAGCCGATCACGTCCAAGACGCCTTCAGTCGCAATGGTGCCTCAGACCACGGTCCCCAATGATCCGGTTCCATCGGTCAAGCCTGAAGCACCGCTTCCGCAACGTGTCGAGCCGACACCTCAGGTCCAACCCCAGGAAGAAGCCAAGCCAACACCTGCAGCACTGCCACAACCGCGCGAGTCCGTCGCCCAACCCTACAAGGCGGACCAGATTGCAGAGCAGCCGCCTTTGACCGTGATCCCCCGAGATGAAAAAGAGGCACCGCCGTACAGTCTGGATCATCATGAAATCGAAGGCAAGATCGGTGGCGTGATCGTGGGTAAAGGCATTGAAATCCAAACGCGCATCCCGCGTTTCACCGCGGTGACCCAGGCGAGCATCTGGCCCAAAGCCAATCCGGTGGTGGAGATCACTTTTGCCAAAGATGGTGTGGTGATCACTGCCAAGATTCTCAAATCAAGTGGTTACGCAGGCATCGATAGCCCGATTCTCACCAGCGTTTATCACTGGAAAGCCAAGGGCGAATTGCTCAAGAAACTGGATCGCTCCTTTACGCGTAAGTTCACTTTCCGACTCTTTGATGAAGAAATTGAATAACCGCTTGCGGTTTAGCGTGACTTAGATTCACCTGTGTGACACCTATACAAAAAAACAGGAACCGGTTTGATCCGATTCCTGTCTGAATGGTTTAACTTTTAAATCCTGATTCACATCTCACGCAGCTTCTGCAAGTTGTTCGTGAAGGGCGATGGCCGTGGTGTACTTGGGATTGATCTTGATCGCCTGCTTGACGGTCTCCAGGGCTTTGCTGTGTAAGCCGTCAGCATACTGACAGTTGGCCAGGTGATACCACGTGTCGGCACGTTCGGGGAATTGATCGGCATGGGCAGCAAGAATATGTGTCGCATGATCAAGCATGGTTTGCAACGGTGATGCGATGAGTGTCTGATCGGCCGTCGTTTCCTGCGTCTGTTGGTTGATCGTCTTGCCGGTCGCTGCGTGCATCCACAGTTGCGAAACCAACTCGCGACGCGAGATCGGATTGCATCGCTGATCAAGCATGTCACTGGCGCGGGTGACCAATGTTGGTTTACCGCTTGCTAAGGCGCAGACCAGAACACCGGCCCACGGGCGTGATTGTGTCCGCTCAAGTCGCGAAGCTTTCCACCAGCAGAGTCCCGCCTGGTCAAAGTTGCCCCCGTGCATGTGTACGGTTGCCAATTCACACAAAGCTTCGAAGGCAATCTTTTCGCTGCAGGTGATGACTTTCTCAAGACGTTCCACAGCACGATCATATTCACCCATCTCATCAGCCAGTTTGCCGGCTTCGATGAAAATGCATGGGTCGGAAATTTCTGAGTTAATCAGGGTGTCGTAGATGGTTTCTGCTTCGCAGAGTTGTTCAAGCTTCTTGTGCAATCTTGCCTGGTAAAGCATCTCGTCAGGCGTGCGCGCTTCGTCGGAAAGTGATTGCATTAATTCAAGACTCTGACGCGGATTGGTTTCTTCAAGCAGCGTGGCCAATGTCCGGGTGCTGATCACATCATCCGGTTGAAGTTTTACAGCCTCGGTGAGGTGTCGGATGGCATCAATTTTCTGATGCGTGGTCAACAACAGCTGTGCCAGTAAACGATGCGTCATCGCAGACTCAGGATAGTCTTTGACGGTTTGCTGAAGAATCTGCTGAGCCTTGAACGTTTTCTTGTTCTGCATCATGGCATGCGCCCGAATACACGCAACCTGTGGCAGATCACGTTGATGTGGGGCATACAGATCATGAAAGTCCAATGCGACCAGCGCACCGGCAGGACGTTGCAAAGCCAGTTCGACTTTGGCCTGCACAAGGCGAGTCGCTGCGTTCTGTGGATTCAGATGCACACTTCGTGTAATGAGTTCAAAGGCGTCTTCAAACAAACCCGCCTCCAACGCCAAGACAGCGCGGTTACCAAGATCACGTGCCTGTATATCGCGGTCCAGATTCATGCTGCAATTTCCTTACGCAATCTCAATGCCGTGGGGTTGGACGGTTCGGTTTCAAGCCAGTTGGTCAAACGCATGCGAGCGACCTGGGTGTCACCATCAAAGAACTCACGCCGAATCAATGCGGCATGCACGTCCGGGTACGCCGGCTTGGCTTCATTGACTTTGGCAAGCACATCGCGTGCTGCAGGTCCCATGTAGGCATGGTCTTCAACCTGTGACAGAACGATCGCAAGATGTGCTGCCAACGGATTGACCTTCAAGCCGCGATGCGCCCAGCGGCGAGCGTCGGCTTCGTCTTCTGCCAGCAAAGCCAGGTCGGCCATGGATCGGCAGAGTTCAGTTTCCATATCAATACTCAATGAAACGCGATGCATCATCAGGTTACCCGCATGACGCAACGCATCAATGTGCTGTTCATTGGGGGCGACTTTCATCGCAGCTGTCAGACTGCAAAGCACCAGGGGTGTTTCGCAAAGTTCACGAGAAAGTTGGCTGATGATCGCGTCGGACTGATCGGGTAATGATTCACTGCCTGTAATCTTCATGGAGCCGATCCACTGTGCGACATATGGTAAATGTCCATGACGGGCATGCAGTCTGCGGACCTGTTTGCCTGCAGCTTCAGGCATGTCCAGCAATGTAAAGACACAGATCATCGCCATCATCATCGATGCATCACGCACCGGCATGGCACGTTCGGCGTACTGCAGAACCTGGGCTGCATCATCATGTTTGCCACGACGTGACAGCAGGGCAGCGAGCAAGACCAATGCTGCATCCGGGCAATCTCGCTGACGATGCCACTGGTGTAACTCCAGTTCGACACCCGCTAATTGTCCCTCATTGCATGCGTTGCATAACTCGATCAGACGTTCTTCAACGGTTAATTGGGATGCGTTCTCGTTCAATGGACAGTCCCTCATAGCGCATTGGGCGCGTTCTCCATACAGGGACTATCGGATGGGCCGGTTAGTAGGTTTAGGTGGATTGGGGGAGAATTTTTATATTTCGGACGTTGGTGAGTTGATCACTTAAGCACGACGAGATTATCCCGGTGGATGACCTCATCAAAGCCTGCACGTCCCAGGGCTTTACCGAACTGATTGGAGCGTTTGCCCTTGATCTGCTGCAATTCTGCGTCCGAATAATTCGTCAGGCCACGCGCCAACGCCTGTCCCTTGAGGTTGACGATTTCGACCACCTGACCGCGGTCAAATCGGCCGGTGACATCGGTGATGCCCGTTGCCAATAGACTCTTGCCCTTGTTGACCAGCGCGTTGGCAGCACCATCATCAATGATGATCTTGCCCGCCGGACGAGTGGTCTGACCGATGAATCGACTTTTGGAATCGAGCTTCTTTTCTGCAGGAACAAAGACCGTGCCGATTCCGGTTTCGCCTGTAAGCAGTTTGGTGATGACGTTGGGTGTGCGACCGTTGGCAATGATGGCAACTTCACCGCTGTCAGCAACCAGTTGGGCAGCAGCCAGTTTGGAACTGATGCCGCCGGTGCCTAATTCAGATTTATCTTCACGGGCAAACTTCATCCCGTCCTTGGCATGCTTAAGCAGGTCGACTCGAAGGTTGTCATGATCCAGCAGTCCGTCGATACCTGAGAGGATGATCAGGGCATCGGCGCGGAGTGCATTACATGCCAACGCTGCGAGCATGTCATTGTCACCAAAACGAATTTCGTCCACAGCCACCGAGTCATTCTCATTAATGATTGGCACGCATCCAAAGCGGTGCGTCTGTGCGATACAGTTACGGAAATTCAAGTACCGCAGCCGGTCATCCAGATCGCTTCGTGTCAGCAGCAATTGGCCAACTTCCATGTCATGCTTCTCAAATGCATCATGGAAACAGGTCATGAGTTTACGTTGGCCGACTGCAGCGATGGCCTGGAGTTTGGCAACGTCCTTGGGACGCTTGGGCAAATTAAGTTCGACAAGTCCCGCACCGACAGCACCGCTGGAGACCACGGTGATCTGCACTTTTCGTTGTGAGAGTTGGGCGATCTGGTCAGCGATGTGCTGGATGTAGTCCAGTTGCATCTGGCCATCTTTGCCAATGAGTAATTGCGTGCCGATTTTGACAACGACATGCTTGGCCTGGGTGAGTCGGGTTTGACGCAGTTGCGTGGAAGGCATGCTTTACCAATCGTCAATGAATATCCGCTGACTTATGTACACGGAAGGTTGTTTGCATCATTTTATATCAATTACGACGCGGTCAAAAACATACCTGTCAGGTATGAATAGCCTTTGATTGATGGAGTAAACTCATGAGTAAATCCGCATGGCGCTGCGTTGCGCCCAAACGCGAACGGATGACCTCTCTACCGTTGGCTGCCAGTGTAGATGCCTCTTCGGTGTTGGCAAGCAGGCGGGCGGTGTCGATTGCGGCTTGCGTCGGATCCTTGGGGATGATGATGCCACCGCCGTCATGCAGCGCGTTGGCAATCTCCGTGAAGTTGCGATGATCCGGCCCGTAAATCACCGGCTTACCCAATGCCACCGGCTCGATGGGGTCCGAACCTCCCCAGCGATTAAAACTCCGGCCGACGATAACGACATTACCCAGACAATAAACCTTGCGCAGTTCACCGAGTGTATCGACCAGGAAATAACGTTGGTCATCCAGCGGTCTTGCATGGCCATCCGGATTTTCGGAACGACGAATAATTTTGGGATATTGATTGGCGACGGCATCAAAGCGTTCTGGCTTTCGCGGGACAATGATGATCTGCACTTCGTCAGCAAGCACGCGTTCAAGTTGATCGGTGAGCAGTTTTTCCTCATCGTCACCGGTGGAGCCAAGCACTACGACGGGGCGGTTACGGTCGATGCCCATTGCAGTCGCAAGTTCATCAACACCGGGAACCGTGTCGGAAAGGTCTGCTGCATCCCACTTCATGGAGTCGAGTACATGCACACGATTCAACGGTGTCCCCATTGCCATGATGCGGTCAGCATAGGTCTGTGTCTGCATCGCAGCAGCAGAGAGTTTCCTGAAAGTTGGTTTGAGCAATGGCGCGAATTTGGCGTAACGCGGGAAACTCCGGTCACTGATGCGTCCGTTGATCACACAGATCGGGATACCGCGTTTGTGACAGGCTTCGGTCAGATGCGGCCAGACTTCCAGTTCCACCGTAGCAACAACGTCTGGCTTGACGCGATCCAGAAAATGAGCGACAGCGCCGGAGAGATCAAGCGGGTAGCGTACGACGCTGTGTTTCTCGCCATAGAGTTTGTTGGAGGTGTTAATGCCGGTGTTGGTAGTGTTTGCAATGACGATGTTTAAATTTTCATCACGCGATTCGAGTTCAGCGACCAGGCGACGGATGAGATTGGTTTCACCGACACTCACTGCATGAAAGAGAATGGTTTTGGACCCCGGGGGTTTGGGAAGGGCTTCACCTTTACCGAACCTGCCGTTCCAATCTGTGCGCCATTTGCCTGTTGACAGCAGCTTGTAGCCCCAGAAAGGGGAACTGACCGTCAGCCCGGTAAGGTACGCGATATCGAGCATCAAACCCATAGTCGGGGTATTGTAACAAAGGGATTGGGAATTAGGGATTTGGGATTCGTCTAAGGCAATAAAACAGGTTTTTATATCAGCCGATTTGTCTTAACCCCTAATCGCAAATCCCTGATCACTAATCTCTCATTCATCTCACTTTGGCCCTTGGTCCCAACCTGTCGTATAATCTCTTGACTATGGCTACTGACAAGAAATTTTACGTGACGACTCCGATTTACTACGTCAACGACAAGCCGCATCTGGGGCATGTCTATACCACCATGGTGGCTGACGTGGTTTCCCGATATCACCGTCTGCTGGGCGATCAGACCTTCTTTCTCACCGGCGTGGATGAACACGCAGCCAAGGTCTCCGACAAGGCGGCAGAGCATGACATGACGCCTCAGCAGTGGGCGGATCAGAATGCTGCAGCATTTAAGGATACGTTTACCAAGCTGGAGATGACGAATAACGACTTCGTCCGCACCAGCAGCGATCAGCATAAACAGAAGGTCACCGAATACGTCACCGCCCTGATGAAGTCCGGCGATGTTTACGAAGGTGAATATGTCGGCTGGTACGATGCAGGGCAGGAAGAATACGTCCCGGAAACCAAGGCCAAGGAATACGACTACAAGTCCCCGGTCAACGGTAAACCCCTGGTCAAGAAGACCGAGAAGAACTATTTCTTCAAGCTTTCAGCCTACCGCGATGAGTTGGTTGAGTTCTTTGCTCATCGTGATGGCCAGGCCAAGCCGTTCGTCATGCCCCAGGCTCGCAAGAACGAAATTCTCAACCGCATCAAGGAAGCCCAGGACGTGCCGATCAGCCGTACGGGCTCCAATGGTTGGGGCATCCCGGTTCCCGGTGATGATGAGCAGACGATTTACGTCTGGATTGACGCGCTGTTCAACTACCTAACCTACATGGACACCGATGACCGCCGCGAGTTCTGGCAGGCCGGACCCGTGCATTTCATGGCCAAGGATATCCTCTGGTTCCACGCTGCAATCTGGCCTGCACTGCTCATGGCACTGGCCAAGTGTGACGGCTATGACTGGGTGTTCTCCGAGTCCGTTGGCAAGAACATCATGGTCTACTCGCACAGCTACTGGGTCTCGGCGACCGGTGAAAAGATGAGTAAATCACTGGGTAACTTCCTGGACCCCGCAGCGATTGATAACTACGTCGGCGAGTTTGGTCTTGATGCCCTGCGTTACTTCCTGGCAACACGCGGCCCGCTGGGAACAACCGATAGTGCATTCAGCCCGGACCTCTTTGCGGATGTGTACAACAGCGATCTGGCCAACACGTTTGGCAACTCCGCCAGCCGTGTGACGAACATGATCAACAAGTACTTCGACGGCATTTGCCCTGAAGCTGCGGTGAAAGTTGAAACAACACACGATTATTCACACGCAGCAGAGGAAATTCTTGCCAAGTACATCAAGGCAGGTAATCAACTTGATCTCTCTGCGACTGCGGATGCAGCATTGAGCCTGGTGCGTATGGTGGATAGCTACATCGAAGAGACATCGCCGTTCAAGCTTGCCAAAGATGAAGAAAAGCTGCCCGAGGTTGCAACGATTCTCTACAACTGCATTGAAGCGCTGCGCATCGTGTCGATCATGCTTTGGCCGTTCATCCCCGATCAATGCGAAGTCTTCTGGGAACGCATCGGTCGTAACGAATACGCTCAGGCATTGGCAGATGGTACAGGTCAACTCAAGGCATGGAGCCAATGGGGGCAAATGGAACATGGCAGTGAAGTCCAAAAGGGCAATCCGCTCTTCCCGCGTTATCAGGTGAAGTGATTCGCTGAGCCTTACATATCGACAACCAACTAAAAAAAGCATCGGTCATGATTCCGGTGCTTTTTTATTTGTTTGGATTGGTTGGTTATCACCGCCTTGGGGCGACTTCGTTGACTCGACCGGGGCGGGCGATGTAGAAGCGGTTGGTGTCCAATTCCCAGACGATCAATTCGGCACCGGGTGCGGATGTACCTGAAGGGGTGGTGATGCGGGTGAGTTTGTTTTCGTCAGCCTGTAGTTTCACTTTGCGGACATTGTGGATATAGGTAGCACGGTCCGTGGTGATCTGTCGGTTTTCTGCGGTGATGCGCACATCACGTGATGCCTGGACGACCTTCAAATCAGGTGTCGGGGCATCGCCAGAAAGCCATGTGCCCAGTCCGCCGGTGGCCTGCATGTCAGCAAGGAACGTTCGGCAGTCCAGCTGAATCCCATTGTCCGAATCCGCAGGCAGGTGGAGCATCTGGACATAGTCTTTCATGATCATGTCGTTATGCGCGATATCGAGCAGGAACTGATCCTGCCAACGGAAGAGGGTCCGTCCGCGGCCGGTGAACTGGACATCTTCACTGTTGCCAGACGAGGTCTTGGGACGGTGATCTTCGTGAAGCAGCGTGCCTGCACCGGGAATCGTGATGGTTTCAGGAACCGCATCAAAGATCATGTTCTGACCTGCAAGACGCAGACGCGTGAGTAACGGGCCACGTTCGGGTTTGTCGTTGGTTGCTTTTTCAGACGTACTGTCGGTTGAACTTCCGGGGGTACTTCCGGGGGAGGCGGGGGCCCAGGATTCTTCGAGGAACTCCGCATTGCCTTTGATGTCGACCATGCGAATCTGGCGCCCACCCTTGAGGGATTGGGTTTCGATCAAACCTTGATCATCGACGCTGGGGAGGTTGGGCGTTTGGTACGCATTAGTGGTTTTGGACTGATCCACAAACTTGCTGAAGAGGACGGTGATGTCATCGCCTTTGACGGTGGTTGCGCCCTGCGTCCGTTCAGCAGTCAGGTAAACCGAACCCAGGAACTGGGCTTGGCGGATTTTGTGGTTGTAGTGCATGTTGTCCTGCCAACTCACGTGAACCTTGGCAGGTTCGAGACTGGGCAGGGACGGAGCTGTGGGTTCTTGGTCACCATCGGTTGCGATGACGGTGGTGGTTGTGTTTTTGTCAGTGGTGTTTGGCGTAGGGGTGTTGGTGTCAGCAGGTTGATTGCCATCGACATTGATCGCTGAGACCGGTTGGGCGTTGAGTTCCCCCTTGGGTTTGGTGAGTCCATTATCCGCAATCACTTCGCCGGTTTCTTCGTCGATGGGGTGACTGAGGAAACTGAGCGTGCCTTTGCCGATGACGTGAAGGTTCTGGTCGTTTAGTGTGAAGACCAGATGATCACCTGCAAGAATGCCTGCATCGAGCATGACCTGTGAAGGGCGTTTATCACTGCCAAAGAGTTCGACCTGCTGCTCATCGCCGGTCATCTTGTCGGCAAAGGCAAAGACCGGCTGATCATCATTAACCATGCGTGCACGCACGTCACCTTCGACGGTGACGCGCTTCAGATACAGCTTGTCATCATCCTCGCCAGATGCGTCTTCGTTGCTAGCAGTCGAATCGGCGACGGTGGCCTGGCCTTCAACCGGGACAACGGTCGGGACCGGCTTTTCCTTTTCCTCCCATGCGAGCATGGTGTCCAGCGCGTCGACCGGATCCTGCGTCTGATCAATTTCCTCGGCCGGGGTTGTGTCAGCCGTGTTGTTGACTGCGGTGATCACCGGCTTGATGCCATGGCCCAGGTCGACGATCAGGTGTTCCGCCCAGAGAACCTGATTGGGGCGGCGAATGACGACCTTGTCATCAGCCTTGAGTTGGACGGGGATCATCTTGCCGTTGTCATCCGGTTCAAACGCGATGCTTGCGATCTCTGAATGCAGCGCCATCTGGCGTTCGGGGTCCGTGGAGTGTGTGCGTAACGCAACGTTCCCCGAAGCCTTGATGGCCCGGACATCCTGACGATTTCGTTCCTGCGTGGGTTCGGTGAGTTGCAAGGCAACCAGGTCGGATTTGACGTCGAAGTCTTCATGTTCCACCTGGACATCACCACGGAATGTGATGGATTTGACCTTGTCGAAGTCTGCTTTGAGTTTGCGGTCGTTTTCGTCTGCCGGGTCATGATAGAACACCAGATCGACGCGATCCTGCCACTTGACGGAAGTCCCCGCAGGCAGGCTTTTTTCCTGGGTCTTGGATGTTGCAGCATCTTCGGTTTGGGCGATGACGGGACGGCTTAGGCCACGCAGTTCACCCTTGCCCTGAAGCATGCCCAGCGCTTTGTCCAGATACATGACATAGCTCTCGGAGGTGATTAAACCACCAAGTCGCGGCGAGTCGATGATCAGCGGGTAGATGTCACTGCTGCGAATGCGCAGACGGGATTGGCTGTGCAGATAATCAATGTTGGCAGCGGTGATCAGATCCTTGGACTCGGGCATGATCTGCATCGGTGAGCCGGTGATCTGCATATACACATCCCGGGCGTCAGCAAGCATGTCCGGCTTACCTTCGGTCGGGAGCATCAAAAGTGGGCCGGTCCACGTGATGAGAATGTCATCGTCCGGATCATCCACCACCGGCGTGGTTTCTTCGGAAATTTGAACAGGCGTGTCAGTCGGTTCAGCGGTCTCCGGTTGAGGTTGGTCAGGTGTTGGTGTTGCTTCGTTTTCAGGTTCGTCTTGCTCAGCTTGATCACGTGACTCCATCCCCAGGTAGAGTTCCAGTTCATTGCCGGTGAGTCGGGTTTTCTGAGCGACGATGGCAACGCGGTTGGACAGCGTGATGTGATAGTACTGAACCGACTTGGTTTGATCGGATCCTGATTTGTTGACAGGATCCGAGCCGGAGTTGTCAGCCGTTTGCGTATTGGTATTGGCTTGGTCATTACGGGCAAACTCGCCATTGTCATCGACGCGTTTGATGCGGATGTACTTGCCGTTTTCGATTTCCAGCCGGTTGATGCGCTGAAGCAGGGGGCTGTAGATGATGTTGAGGTTTTCACCTTCGAAGGCAACATCTCTGCCATCAAGTTTGACCAGGCCGTCCGCCTGAATCTGGCCCAGGTCCCGGTCGAAGTTGGCCTGCTCCATGTGGAGGGTGAGGATTTCGTGGATTGAGCCATCGGTGAGTTGGATGGGAGATTCGGTATGGTTTTCAAACAGGCGGATGACGACGTTGCCCTTGAGGAAGCCGGAGGTCGGTTGTCCGACCGTGCCGATCATCCCGCTACGGGTTTCACCGGTGGGGGTGATGAAGGTGCCTTGGTCTGCACTAATCTGCAGGACGGTCTGGTTGGGCTTGAGATGGATGCGGGCGATGGGTTTGTTAACGTCGATGACACCTTTACTTTTGGGTGTCAGCGACTGCCCGAGCAGGTCATATTGCACGCCGTGATTATCAGCAAAGTGGATCGCCAGACCTTTGACATTGGGGGCGCCGGTCTTCTGGCCCAGTGAGGCTTTTTCCCAGCCATCCAACGCGACGATGTCACTGCCACCGTCATTGTTGGCACGTTTGGGATTAGGGGCAGCGAGCATGGTGACAAAGAAGAAAATCCCTGCCACGACGACTGCCAACCCGGTTATCAGGACGTGTTTACTGTTCATCGGGGTATTCTAACAGGGATTGACGTTTTGTGATTGGCATATGACAGGTTTCTTCCGGGCAGCCGCATGCTGTTTAGTATGGTCAAAGCGAGCGGATGACCATCATGATTTGATGATGCCAATGGACTGCTAAACCGCAAGCGATTCAAACTAACCCCTTCAAAATATCACCTGCGTTCGATTCTGATTTGAACTGGCGTTATCATATTCATCTCAACCAACCAAACACTCTGATTTGTAGAGGAGCCCTTATGCTCAGTGAAATTTTCAAAGCGTATGACATCCGTGGTACCTACCCCGACAAAGTCAATGAAGATGCAGCCTTTGCCATCGGTTTCGGCACGGCGACTTTTCTTGCCAATCACCCCGAACGTCCCTCCGGCGAAGCGGGCGATATCGTCCTCGTCAGCCAGGACATGCGTAAGAGCAGCCCTTCCCTGGCTGAAGCGCTCTCCGATGGTATCCGTGCAGCAGGCATGAATGTCATTGACCTTGGCATGTGCGATACCTCCATCATGTACTTTGCCGTCAACCACTTTGGCTGTGCAGGCGGCATTCAGACCACTGCAAGCCATAACCCGCCGCAGTACAACGGTTTTAAAATCTCCGCGCCGCTGGCCAAGCCTGTTGGTGGTACGACTGGTCTTAAGGAAATTCAGGCCATCGCCGAAGAATGCGGCCCCCGTGGTTCCAAGGATATCACAGGCAGCTACTCCGAAGAAGACATCTGGGATGCTTACCGCAAGCACATTCTCCAGTTTCTGACCATCCCCGCCAAGCCCGTCAAAGTTTTCATCGACGGCTCCAACGGTATGGCAGGTAAACTCGTCCCCAAGATTTTTGACGGTGTTGAAAATCTCGAAATCGTCGACGTCAACTTCGAAATCACCGGCAGCTTCGTTCACGAACCCAACCCCCTCGTGGCGGAAAACATGATCCCGACCCAGCAAGGCGTCGTCGAACACAAGGCAGCTTTCGGTGCATGCTTCGACGGTGATGCTGACCGCTGCATGGTCACCGACGAGAAGGGCAATATCATTGGTTGCGATCACCTGACCGCTTTTCTCTGTGATCACTTCCTCAGCCAGGCTCCCGGCGCAACGGTGATTTACGATCTGCGTTCGAGCAAGGTGGTCGAAGAAACCATCCTCGCTGCTGGTGCCAAGCCTTCCAAGTCCAGCGTCGGTCACGTGAACATGAAGAAACTCCTCCGCGATACCGATGGTATCTTCGGCGGTGAACTCTCCGGTCACTTCTACTTCCGTGACAACTACTACGCTGACTCCGGTGCGATTGCCTTTGCTGCCATCCTCAGCGTACTCGGTCAAACCGACAAGCCGTTTAGCGAATTGATCGAACCGTTCAAGAAATATCCGCAGTCCGGCGAAATCAACTTCCACACGGAAGACAAAGATGCAGTCCTCGCCCAACTCAAGGAAGACTATGCTTCCAAGGGCAAGTTCGAACAACTCGACGGTGTTTCGTTCGACCTGTTTGATAATGAAGGTTTCTGGTTTAACGTTCGCGCCAGCAACACTGAACCGCTGCTGCGTCTGAATGCCGAAGCCAAGGATCAGGCCACACTTGATGCACTGCTTGCCAAACTCAAGCCGATGCTCGGTGAAGAAGCTGTCGGTCACTGATTCAGATATTCAATTGTGAATCATGCAAAGGCACTGGATTCACCTCCGGTGCCTTTGTTTTTTGTTCGTGATTTGCTGTGTGCCTGTGTTCATATTAATGATGTTGATGCATGACACACGAAAAATGCTGCGATACCTGTATCGCTGATGCCTTGAAAGAAATGCCATGGATTTAACATCTGTTTTGACACTCGCTGAAGTCACCATCTCTGCTCAGAATCTGGCCATCATCGCCTTGATCGGTTTGGCTGCAGGACTCCTCGGGGGCATGCTTGGGATTGGTGGCAGCATTGTCATGATCCCGACCATGAGTTATGTCTTCGGCTACGACCAGCATCTCTATCAGGCTGCGGCGATGGTTGCCAACGTTGCGGTGAGTCTGCCTGCTGCAAGGAGACATCATCAAGCCGGTGCGGTGAAGTGGGATGTTGTCCGGTTCATGATTCCTGCTGCGGTACTCTTTGCTTTTTTTGGCGTGTATGTCAGTAACCTGCCGGTCTTCTCAGGGCAGAATGGTGGACTCTGGCTGGGGCGTGTGTTGGCCATGTTCCAAGTGTATGTCATCGGTATGAACCTGATGAAAATGTTCTCCAAGCAGAAGGATTTCACGTTGGAAGATGCCAAGACATCCAAACCTGCCAGCGGAGTGTTGGGGGGCGTAATGGGTTTTACTGCGGGGTTGCTGGGGATTGGCGGCGGGGCGATTGCTGTGCCGATGCAGCAGGTGATGCTCAAATTACCGTTGCGGAACTGCATTGCCAATAGCTCCACGGTGATCGTGGTCAGTGCGGCGCTGGGTTCGATTTACAAAATCGGCACCTTGGGTGAGCATGACACGACCTGGACGACCGGGCTGTACGTCGGTGCGCTGCTGGTTCCCGGTGCGTTTATCGGTGGGCGGATTGGTGCGGTGTTGACGCATAAGCTGCCCCTGCCAGTGGTGCGGATTGCGTTTATCTTGTTGATGCTTGTTGCAGCCTGGAAGATGGCAGCGTTCGGGGAGTGAGTTATTTGGTGGGATTATGGCTGACAAAAAATCAATCGTCCTTTACGCCGAATTAGAAAAATGGCCCAATAAGAACCAAATGCAATCTCTTTTGGTGGATGCGGGGTTAAAGGTCAAAGTCGGTCAATATTCCATTCGTATCGACTGTGAATCACACTTTGTATTTCAGCAATATGGGATGGACATATCCGAACCAATGATTGAAGCTGATGCCGATTCATTTGAGCAGTTGATACATGATGCAAAAAAAGTTTCCATTGCGCTGAGTCGTGGGGGGATTCGTCATCGCTTTGAAATCTACAATGTCGATAATCAGTTAGTGGCTTATTTGCACCATGATTGGCCGAGTGAATTGGGTTAACACTTGATGATTCAGTTGGCATGCTAAACCGCAAGCGGTTAAGAATTCGGACAATTTGGAAATCCGAACTTCCGGGTGGCGCAAAAAAAAGGCCCGACCACATGTCTGTAATCGTGCCTTGAGGGGGTGGTAAACATTCGTTGTTATTTCATGTGATGCGATCCACCCCGGATCGCCTTTCACACTTACGCCAATGCGGCGGTTGTTGTCATTTCGTGTCGACGAAGCTGGCTTCGAAGCTTGGCCAAAATCATCGTGTGCATTTGGCAGACGCGAGATTCACTGATGTCGAACGTGAGGCTGATCTCTTTCATGGTCATGCCCTCGTAGTAGTAGAGCAGGACGATGAGGCGTTCGATGCGTGAGAGGTCTTCGAGGACCAGTTCACGCAGTTCCAGTTTCTGGGCCACCACGTTCGGTGCGGAAAAACTCTTGTCTGCCAGCGTGTGACCTGCACACAGGTCACGGTCGGTCGCTTCGTTGTTGTCAGCGACCTGTTGATTCAGCGAGACGCGGCAGGCGAGTGTGGCATCGCGGGTGATCTTGCGATATTCCTTGCGGTCCACATTCATTTGCCGACAAAGATCGTCGTCGGTCGGGGCATAACCCCTTTGTCCCAACCACGACGTCTTTGCCTGCTCCAGTCGGGTATTTCGCGACCGGATGAGTCGAGGCAGCCAATCCTGGCTTCGCAATTCGTCAAGCATGGCACCACGAATGCGATGGCTTGAGAAGGTTTCGAACTTGATCCCACGATCAAAGTCGTAGGCGTCAATGGCGTCCATCAATCCAAAAGCGCCCGCTGTCAACAACTCCTCTGCTACCGTTCGTTTGTTGGTCTTCAGCGCGACACGTTTGGCGTGATAGGAAACCAGTGGCATGTAGTGTTCAACCAATCTGTTTCTCAACGCCAAATCATTCGGATGCAGCTTGTACTGAATCCAGATGGCTTGAATCGATTTCGGCGACTTTTGGCCCCGCCGAAACTGGGCTTCCCCTGATTGATACTCCATCGCTTTCTCCCTGAAAAAAGGCTGCTTCTCCCGTATCCGCCCCAATACTTACTTGCAGATCTCCCCTACGAAATCTGCAAGGCGTTACGCGCTTTAGCGTTCACAGTTCCCCAACTGCGATCAGCCTTGGCAGCCTTTTCCCGGTCCACGTTTGTCCTGCGATGGTTAACGACCAAACGACTTGAACACCACCATGTTCTTTTCTTGTTTGATCCCAGTCAGTCAGTGTGGTTCGCCCAAAAAGCTGCGATTCTCAACCAACTGTCGACTTTGAGGTTTGACTGAAGGATCAGACACCGATTAGGCAGGAATGTCCGTCTTTGGTTTTCAGTTTTTCCTCAGGCCAACCTTTGCGGTTGTCCCTCTTCCACAGTGCGATAACTGCAAGACGCGTGCCAAACAGAAAAATGGCTTATTGGGCCTGAAAATGAGGAGGGGTCGGGAATATTACCGGGTCCGGTTGTGCCGACTCGGTGACTTTACCGAAATTTGTGCCGATTAAGGAGCGTGTTGTCCGTTGGCAACAGGTTGGGGTTGCATGGGTTGTGAGGGTTGTGAGGGTTGTAGGGATTGTCAGGATCAATGAGCCGCGCACGCAGTAAGCGGGGCCTTGGTTGTCTTGAATGTCTGGAAGGTTTACATTCGACATCCGAACCACCGCTTACTGCGTGCGCGGCTCATTGATCTTCTTGAAATGACAAAGACGAACCTGTTACACTAAGTTCAATGACGCTACACATGCACACCAATCAAGAGCCATCGTATTCACCCGTGCCAAAGGTCGATCGCTCCGCCTTGGTCATCACGACATTGCATGACGAATCCGACGAAAAGGCCTATTGGCTCAAAAAACCCCCACAACAACGATTCGAAGCTATCGAACTGAACAGGCGAACCGTCTATGGATATGGTGATCAGGAAGCTTCCCAACGACTTCAAAGAGTTCTTGAAGTTGTAGAGCGAAAAAGAAGTTGAGTACCTGCTTGTCGGTGGATATGCGGTGGGTTACCACGGCTATCCACGCGCCACTTCCGATATGGATATCTGGATCGGTATTAGCGATGACAACGCACTGAAAATGACACTTGTCCTGTCCGATTTTGGATTTGATACCTTCAATCTCAACAAGGAATTGTTTTTGCGCCCTGAATGTCTGGTGCGTATGGGGGTTCCACCATTTCGGATTGAAATTTTGACAGAAATCGATGGAGTTGAGTTTCAAACCTGCCGTCAGAAGGCATGTCATGTTTCACTTGATGAATTTGTGATCCCTGTCATCTGCCTGGAAGATTTAAAGCAGAACAAACGTGCAAGCGGACGGCATAAGGATTTGGATGATCTGGAAAATTTGCCTTGATTCAGTGGGGGAATGGTCATTTAGAAGGTCCACTTTTTTTCCGTTTCGATTTTCCAGGGGGTAAGTCAATAATGAGAATGATCAAAATAAAATTTGCATTAAAGATGTTTGCGTATTGGCTAATCGTGGTGGGGGGCATTGGTTTTTTTACAACTACTTGTCTAGTTTCTGCTGTAAATGACCAATTCGAAAAACAAAGATTTGATTATATCCAAAAAAATGGCCGTCTTTGTGATGCCGTCGTTGAGCATGTTCAGTCGAAATTAACAAGAACCAGGAATGAGTATACGAGTGGTTCAAGGGAACGCCGAAGCTACATCATAAATTACGAGTTGAACGTATCAGAAATAAAAGATGTGACAGGTCGGGTTGTTGTCTCAGAAAGTCGGGGAGAGGGCGTTGCTGCTGGTCAGAAGCTCAAGGCATATTACCTCTATGAAAATGGAGAACTCAAACACTTTCTTGATATCCATAAATCGGACAAAGATTTTGGCAGTGTTTGGTTTAAGATTGGAATAGGTGTTTTTGGGGCGTTTTGTTTCTCGATAGCAGTTTTTTGTGGCTATAAACTCTCAGTGGGGGCGTGGAAGAGTGATCATGTCGTCAATTATTTTATACGTCCAATTTAGAATTCATCCGCAGAATTGATGGGTGTTTGATTTGCTTGCCAGGAAGCTATGCGCTCCCCGGACTCCATGTCGAGTTCATGACAGATTCGTTGTCAGGTCGTTTTAACCAAGTCATGCAAGACATCAAGGCAGCGGCTCAAGGGTGGCGATATCACTTGCTGCGTCATCCCGTTGCACCGACGCCATTAACGTCACACGGTCAACCCAGCATAAGCAACGCCTGCAACTCACCGGTTGGCCGGGGAGACCTGTACGCCGCGATAGCGAATGGAAATTGATTTACGTAGAACTTCCGGGGGGTGTTCGAGGCGTACAGATCTCCTGCGAAGCACTGGTGAGTGCGTGCCGTCTGATGCTACGACAAATCCTTCAGCAGCCATCGAGCCGAAGCCCAGAAAGCGATGGTGATATACCTGCACGACAACACGCAAACGTCCGTCTTGCAACTGATCTCGATACGTCGCAATGTAAATGTTGCGGCCGCGAATCGTTTCATGATCGTTTTGTTTTTCAGGTAGTTCGAGTACCTGATCAAACGCAAGCTTACGTAGCTTCTCTATTCGATGAGTAGCCAAATTCTGGATTTCTTCTGACTTGATGGATGACTTCATAAGTAAGATTCACATTCATTTTTTTGAATGTACGGCGTCCGTATCCATTTTAATACAAGAGATAAATCTGATTGATTTTGCGAATGATACAGCCATCAGATTTCAAACCAAACAAGATATATAACTTTCTGATCAGAATGATCATCATCAATTAAGACATTCAATGCTTGACTGTTAAAAAGTTGAAACTGTTGGAAACGGAACTTCTTGATTTTTGAGGGTTGCCATTGTGGCCAGTTCGGGTTGTCATGAATTTGTGGAAAGCTATTTCCCCATTGGGCAGTTGATAAAGGCTCTTGTGATATGAAGTCTTCCATCACTGATGAAGGCATCTGGATTTTTAAATGTACAGCATCATCAGGTCCGCGAATAATCCCACTTTCGGATGCACGGTGATAGAGAAGAAATTGTGTTTCTGATGGGAACGCCAAGCCCATCGATTGATTGGCACTGGCTTGTTGTTGTTTGGTGACATTCGGAGCAATTGTTGGACTTGAACCACCAGAACAACCAGCAAGTAAGGCGAATATGGTTGTAAAAACAAGATAACGCATCGATGGTCTACCTATTTACGAAATGTACACAGTCGATAGACAATCCCCCCGTTAATATTCTGCATTTTCAATGACGGGGCAATGGCTGTCAAGATCATCAAATGCCTGATCTGCAAAGAGCAGCGCACACAGTAAGCGGTTTGTGGCGTGTAATGTCAATCTGTTGATTGGGAGAGTGTATCATTGTCCGCTTACTCCGTGCGCGGCTCTTTGGGTCACACAATACTCGCTGTCGGCAATGAGAAGCTGAAAGTGCTTCCCTTGCTGGTTTCGGATTCGAGCCAGACGCGGCCTTCGTGGGCGTTGACGATTTCCTTGACGATGGATAATCCCAAACCGCTACCCTGGAGTTTGTGCTGGTCGCTGACGGTGGCGCGGTAGAACTTGTCGAACAGGTTCGCCTGATCGTACTTGGGAATACCCGGCCCCTCGTCTTTGACCCAGACGACCACACTGGAGCCTTGCTGACGGGCACCGATGGCAATGCCTTTGCCTTGCTCGGTGAACTTCACAGCATTGGAGAGCAGGTTGGTGATCACCTGATGGATGCGATCACGATCCGCATACACAGGGGGCAAGCTGTCGGGCAGTTGTACATGCCAATCAAAGTTGCCAGCGGTCTGTTTGAAGTGCATCAGGACTTCTTCGATCAGGGGCACGAGTTGCAGGTGCATAAACTCATAAGACTGATTGCCAGACTCCATGCGACGGATGTCCAGAAAGTCGTTGATGAGTTTGTTTAAGCGATGCGTTTCATCGTGAATGATCTTGACGAATTTGTCCTGCTTATCCTTGGGAAACTCACGCGAAAGTAAAAGCTCCGCATAGCCACGCAGACTCGTTAACGGCGTGCGCAGTTCGTGACTGACGGTGGCAACCAATTCGTCTTTCATGCGGTCGACTTCTTTACGCTGCGTGATGTCCCGTTGGACGGTGGCAATACACAGCGGTTCGCCGGAACGCGGATGTTTGACGGTGAACGCGTTGATGTGCACGTCGATGCGGTTATGCGTGCTGCGATGTCGGACAGCACCTTCGCCTTCCCATCGACCGATCTCGTTGATGGCAGGTAAGACGATGGACTTGAAGTTCGACCAGGTACCCGCTGAGTAAATGTCGGACATGTGAAGGTTGCCCAGCGGTTGGCTGCGGGTCATGCCCAATAGTTCGCGGCCGGCATGGTTGATGAATTGCACTTTGCCGTCATGGGATGCCATGATAATCAGATCACTGGAGGTTTGAACCAGTGAGACGAATTTCTGCTGCTGCTCTTCAGCGAGTTTGCTTTCGGTGACATCTCGGAAAATCGCACGGACTGCAGGAGGACGCCCCGGTTCGTTGATCTGACTCAGTGAACCTTCGACAGCGAGCGTCTTACCTTCACGAGTGAAAAACTCGGTTTCGACGCGCACGAGATTTTCGCCAGTGAAGACACGGCGAAGCAGTTCCGTCCAGCGGGTCCGGCAGGCGGGGGGCACCACGTCAAAGACGCTGAGCCGCTGGACTTCGCTGGGGACATAGCCCATCGCCTGACGCCAGGCCCGGTTGACGAAACGGATATCGCCTTCACGGGAGATGATCTGGATCAGGTCATTGGAACGCTCAAATAGGTCGCGGTATCTCTCCTCTCCGCCCCTTGCCAGGTCTTCAGCTTGTCGCCGTTGACTGATTTCGCGTTCGAGTTGATCGATGGTGCTTTGCAGTTCGATGGACCTTGCATCGATCTGTCGTTCGAGTTGTTTTTGCATCTGTTCATGATGCTTGATGCGGCGGAGTTGGATGTCATGGCGAACGACCGCAGCGGTGAGTTCCGATGCAGCTTCGAGGATTTGCAGTTCATGAGAGGTCGGTTGTGCGTTGATCTGATGCAGGATCGCAAAGGTCCCCACCATGCAGCCGGGTTCGGTGGAGATGGGGGTCGACCAGCAGGCGCGGGTGCCGTGACGTTGAGCGATTGCTTCGACATCCATGGCCTTACCGACCTGCAGGATGTTCAGCGATTGGGCGAGGGTGGGCACCAGTGACGGACCCGCTGCCAAACGGATGCGATGGTTTTGCGGCTCAAAGAGCATGATTGCACATTGGCCGGAGTTAATGAGTTTTTCAACACGCAGGCAAATCTGTTCCAGTGACGGACGCAGTGCCTGATTGGGACCCACGAGGCGATACCCATCGACCTGGAACTCGGCGAGTTGCATTTGACGCAGGCGGATCATGCCCGGTTGTAGCAGGTCGGCGACGGCCGTGAGGAAGCTGCGATCCGCAACGGAGAAAGGATGCTCGGTTGCATGGTTAACCATCAACACACCAAAGGGGCGGTCGGGCATCGGGATAGGAACCATACCACTGGCTGCCATGTCATGTTCGACGAGTATCTGCGGGGCAGCGAAGTAGGTTTCATTGGCATAGTTGGCGACGAATGATGGCTCTGAAGCCTGCAATGAACTGAGCACCTGTGTTTCGGGGGCAACCCACATCGTTGCCTGGCCGACCAAATCATTATCCCAGCCGAAGCCAGCTCGTAGCGTGACTAGTTTTTCGTCGGATCGCAGTTCAAAAATCCCAGCACGTTGGCAAGACAGTGTCCTTGCAGCCAGCGCAGCCGTCTGGTTTAGCAACTCCGCGATGGATTGGGCCTTGATGACCACTTCAGAGAGCTCAATGAGCGCTTTCTGGTGATCAGGCTGGACCATGCGCGAGGCTTTAGCCAGGGTTTGTTGGATACTTAATGTTGCCAAATTGCTTCTCTCAGTAAAACGGATTTCAACGCTGGACACCATTGCAGTTGAATCAGGTCAGGCGGGAAAGGCTTGTTTGATTCAACTGGAAGATCAACACCTCTTCAAAAACGTTGTTACCGTTGCGAAATGTCTGAACACTGCGGTCAGAACTGCCAGGAGCGCCAGGAGAATGATAGCTGGTCGTGGGGTGACTTGTTCAGCGTATAAATCTTCTGTGGACGCATTTTGGCCGTGTAATGATGGCCTGACGCTCCTGGTGGGTCTGCCCGCAAGATGGGGCGGAAATTTTCCTGCTTGGCTGCTTGGGCCAGGTTAAAGCCGGTGGTGATATGGGAAAAGTCGGTAAAATTGCCGAATCACTGAAGCCGGATCGGGAAAATCGCAGGATTTACTGTCCGGTGGGCTTCTTGATTTTGTACTTCTTGATGCGGTATCTCAAATTATCCCAACTGATGCCCAGCAAGCGTGCTGCAGCGGCTTTGTTCCAGTTTGACTGCTCTAATGCAGCTTCAATCATGCTCCTTTCCTGTTGCGCCAGGACCGATTGGGTCCCGGTCGTCGACATTCGGGCTTCCTGATCAGCGTTCGTAGCTGGCGGGGCCATGGGATCGGATGTCGGATCATAAGAATCAGGTGCAAAATCCGGGCCAAGCATGTCCATTTCAATTACACCGGCATCACAAAGCAGGGCTGCACGCTCCAAAACGTTGCGTAACTCACGGATATTACCCGGCCAGTCATGCTGCTTTAACGCCAGTAACGCAGGCATGCTCACCGTCACTTCGCCGTTGTACTGCATCGGGCGTTCGGAGAGGAAATGTTCCACCAGCAGCGGGATATCGTCGCGACGCTGACGCAGGGGGGGGAGCTCAATGGGGAACACATTCAAGCGATACATCAAGTCCGCACGGAACCGACCTTCAGCCACTTCCTGTTTCAGATCACGGTTGGTCGCTGCAATCACACGGACATCCGCATCGACTTCCACGCCACTGCCCACTTTACGGAAGGTTCGTTCCTCGAGCACACGCAGAAGTTTGACCTGCAGCGTTAACGGCAGTTCACCGATTTCATCGAGCATCAACGTGCCACCCGCAGCCAGTTCCACCAGCCCCGTCTTGTCCGAGTCAGCACCGGTGAAGGCGCCCTTGGCATGACCGAAGAGTTCGGACTCCATCAATGACTCAGGCAGCGCACCACAGTTGATTGCGATAAACGGCTTGTCATGTCGGTTGGAGTGTTGATGGATGAAGCGTGCGGTCAGTTCCTTGCCGGTGCCCGTTTCGCCGGTGATGAGTACGGTCGTCTGGGAGACAGCAACACGCTCACAGAGTTTGAGAATATGCGTCAGAGATTTGGATTGACCAATGACGCTGATATCCGGTTTGGATTGATCGCGTTTACGCATGAGCTTGGCGGACTGGCGCTCCATGTCCTTAAGCTGCTCATTGGCTTGATCGAGTTGATGTTTGACCGCACGTAGTTCGTCGTCCTTGCGCTGCTGATCATCAACGAGTCTGCGAAAGTCCCTTGCATAGAGCACCAACTGGGAGTTGAGCAATTGCAGGTGTTGGGCCATTTGCTCTCTGATCGCTGAATCATCATGCGCACCTTGACTGCCACCCTCTGAGCCTTGGGCAGAACCTTCCGGAGGTTGGATGAATTTCAACGGTTTGTGGGCTTCACTCATGTGCTGGGTTGGTTGAGCAGGTTGTTGTCCATGGATGACGAGAGTGCTTCCTGCACGCGTTCGAGCAGTTCCATCGGACTAAACGGTTTGACCAGGTAGGTGCTTACGCCTGCTTCGCGTCCTTGTTGCATGTCAGCGGGCTGACTTTTACAGGTAAGCATGATGATGGGGATGTGGGCGGTCTTGCGCTCCGAGCGAAGTCGGGCAGCCACATCAATCCCATGGAGTCCGGGCATCAGCCAATCGAGAATAATCAGATCCGGCACATGCTTGCGCGCCAGTTCCAACACCTCGTTGCCGTTGCAGGCTTCGATCATCTGACGATCGGCATCTTCCAGTGTCGTTTGCACCAGCAGGCGGATATTCGGTTCATCATCTGCAATCAGGATTTTTTTAAGGCTCATGCTTTTCTCTTACCCCGCCTATACCCGGGAACTGATTGGACTCCAAAGCCAGATGCAATGTGGATCGTGCTCGCATCAATTCACTAGTTTAAGGTCAAAGCGCTTTGACGTAAATGTCTGATAACAGCAATGCACGTTTTCAAACGCAAAATCACAGGTCAACGTTTGGCAAGTTCATCAGGCCGTTTGGTCTCTCATGGATGCAGGTCGGTCACGTGTCGACCGGATGGATGGTAGTGAACTAGGATGGCACGTGGAAGGTGGCCGACACGTGACCGTCCTGCATCCTGGAAACGCCTTTTCAAAGCCCAATAACAAGCCGTTGATAAGATTAACCATGTCCCTCGGAGTTTGCTCCTCAGTCCCCCGGATGTCATTTCCATTTAAAATTATCACAACTTCGTCATGGATCATTCGCCCGGTTGGGTGTTTGAGGTATTCAGTTCCTTGAGAATGCATCAAACACAGGGCAGGTGTGTGACTGGCATGGTAGGTTTCAGGCCAGTCCTATGGGCTCATTTAACGTAAACGCAGGGTCTTTTGATGTCAAGAAAAATCCATCTCAAACACGGGTTTATCATAATCCCCATTTTCGGATGAAGATGGATGGTGTACGATACCGATACTAGACTTAGAGAGAGTTACCTAAGTACGGGAAGAGGTATCCGAATTGGCAAAGGCATTTGCGGTCCCCGCGCAGCTCAACGCGATCGAACCCTACGATCGTGTTTTGGAAATCGACGATGGGACCGGGCAAATCAGACATTTTCCCATGATTGGTGAAAACATCGTCATCGGCCGCGTGGCTGAAGTCGATGTGCAGATCAACAATGCCAGCGTCTCACGCAAGCATGCTGAGTTGTACTGCGACCGATGGGGACGATGGTGGATTCGCGACTTGGGCTCGAGTAATGGGACCCGCGTCAACGGCTTTCGCACATCCGAACGCATGCTCGAATTGGCCGATTGTGTCGAACTGGGCAAATGCAAACTGACTCTCACCATGCCCAACCAGTCCATGGAGTCCTCCGGTGGGACGAGCATCGCCGGCCAGGTTGTCGCGGTACATTCGTCCGATGATGCTGCTGCGGGTCTGAGCATGCTTCGACAGAGTCAAAACGGTTCCTCCCGCATCAGTGCGTTACATCTAAGCCAACTCATGGAAATGAGTCAATCGTTGCAGCGCACCGAGCAGCAGCGTGAACGTCTGCGTTTACTCTGTGAGTTAATGGTCAGTGAACACTTTGCTGCAGATGTCGGCGTGGTGTTGATGATCTCCAAGAAAGAGCCCGGCCCACCGCAGACACTCTGCGTGCCACAAGTCCGCGCCGGTTGCAATGCCCAATCTCTGTACATCACGCAGGCATTGGTTGAAGCCTGTAAAAACAGCATGGAACCGACACTGGTCCGCCCATCAGAAACCGATGGCAGTGATCAACGTTTGGCGGCGATGGCATGTCCGATCCGCAACGATGAAGAAGCGTTGGTGCTGATGTACCTGATGGTCAAGCAGCCTTTTGCCAACGAGGAATGGTTAACGCTGGCCTCACTTGCTGCTGAACACTTCAAACAAGCCGAAGCCGCGTGGGTCAATCGCAAGTTGGCCAAAGTCAATGCGCTGGTTGAAATCGATCTTGAACGTGCGCGTGACATCCAGATGCGCCTGGTCCCCAACGGCATCAAGGTACCTGGCATGGAAGTGGCGATTGGCTTTAAACCCTGTCGCTGGGTTGCCGGTGATTATGTCGATGTGATCAACTTGCCCAATGGGCATGTCATGCTCGTTGTCGCGGACGTCTGTGGGAAGGGGTTGCCAGCATCACTTGTTTCTTCCTCGCTGCACACGATGGTTCACGCTGTCACCGCTGCCGGGGCAGACTTACTCAACCTCACCTACCTGCTTAACCGACACCTTATCGCCTACCTGCCAGCCAATCGCTTTGTGACTGCGATTCTCATTGACCTTGATCCCAAGACCGGGCAGATGCAGTTCATCAATGCTGGACATCCCGCACCGTTGATTCTCGATAGCGTAGGCAACAAACGTCCCCTGGAGATGGGAGATTACGAGCCCCTTGGTTTACGTGATGTCGAATACAAACTCTCGGATGACATCCTCGCGCGCGGGCAAACCCTGGCCATGTTCACCGACGGTCTGACCGAACTCAAAGACCAGTCCGGCAAGATGCTCACGTCCATCCGCCTGGGCGATCACCTTGCACAAATCGCCATGTCCAGCGAAGGCCAACCCCTCGACATCGCAGCCGATCAACTTAATCACATTCTCGATGCCTACACCGGCAACCGCCTGCAATCCGACGATAGAACATTCCTCTTTGCACGTCGTTAATTTGCTGCAGTAACTTTCACAACTGATAAAGCGCATGATGCACAGGGAACAATTGTGATATCTCAAATGAACATGCATATTGCCTTCAAATAAGCTTGTTTAACGCAACATTGATCAGGCCAGCGGGTATCACTCAAACCAGTTCAACATTTTCTCAGAGACAGGGAAAGGTCTTTCATGCAACATCGGCTATTGGCTATCGTGATGGGGTGTCTGCTTTGGAGTTTGAGTATGCAGACGGTTTGGGGGCAAACTAAAACGGTTAATCTTGACGAACTGGATATCGCATCGAAATACAAAACATCAGAACTGCGTTACAAGGTCAGCAAGGCCATGCCCAATGCACCTGTTGAAGAATTACTTCTCAAAACAAGTGTACTCAAGAAACAGGTTCTGTTAACAGATCAACTACGGCGTAACGGTAAATTGCGTTTTACCAGTACGGTCAAATGCCAACGTGATGCCTATCTCAATCCGGTGGTCATCCAATTTAACAAAGGTAAGGAACACGCAACGGTTCGACTTCAAAAAGGCAAAGCATTGATTAATTTGATGGGATTCGACCTGGCGCCTAAGGATGTTCCGTCAAAGTTTATGACATTGATGGGACTCTATCGGATCTTACCGTTGCTGCCGCAGAACCAGGGTGCAATCGTTCAGTTCGATGCATTTACATCCATCAAGGATTTTAATCCGACCAAGCCTGACAAACCCTATACCATTACATGCACCGGCAAACAACAGATCACGTTCAACGGTGAAAAGATCGATTGCATCGGATTCGACATCGATTGCGATACGAAAATTCAGGCATGGGTCCAAGACGATCAATTGCTCCGCGTTCGCGAGGCGTCGGGGACGCAGACGGATTTGATGTTGGACAAGTAAGTTGTTGGCTGAATCTGTTCAAATCAAAATCGGGACATCCTTAAGCGGATCATCATTTGCATCCATGTCGGCTTTGAGTGCGTCAGCCATGTTTTCAATCACAGCTTGATACTCTGCACTGCCATAGCGGTCCTGGGTTTCCCATGGATCGCGTTGCAGGTCAAAGAACTGAACCTTGTCACAGCCTGCAGACTGCGGCATGTCCTTGATTTCCTGGCGGTAGTAGCGGATGAGTTTATAACGGTGATTACGAATGCCGCGTTGGAGATCAAAGTATCTTGAGAACAGGTGCTTTCGCTTAGAGTCCGCACCTTCCATCACGGGGACAAGATCATTGCAGGTTACTGTGTCGGGACATGGTGTGTCTGTCAGATGCATGATCGTCGGATACACGTCAGGCGTTTGCGTGAGTTCACAGCAGCGGAGTCCCCTGGGAATACCGGGGCCGGACATGATCAGCGGGACACGCAGTGAGTGTTCGTACATGTTCTGCTTACCCATCAAACCATGTTGTCCAACTGCAAGGCCGTGATCCGCAGTGTAAATGATGATGGTGTTTTCGAGGATGCCTTTGTCTTTGAGCGCATCAATGATGTCCCCCATACATTTGTTCTGATGCGTGATCATCGCGTAGTAGTCAGCGATGTGTTGTTTGATTTCATCTTCATCACGCGGGAAAGCTGCGAGCGTTTCATCACGAATGCGGTTATGCCCCTGGTCAAAGTCCGGCTCCTTGAAGTTGGCAGGCAGCGGAATCTCGTCCTTGTTATACATCGCATCGTACTCTTCGGGCGCATCGCGCGGATCGTGTGGCGAGGTGAAACCAACATTCAGATAGAACGGCTCGTCACGGTCATAGCCCTTGATAAAGTCGATGGCCGTGTTGGCAAAGAGTTCTGAAGAATGAATGCCGTGACTGACATTTTCATTGCTGCGGTCATACTCACCGGTCGGATCATACTCAAAGGTTGGGACATCGTAATGCGACCCCATGCCGTAGAGAAAGATTTTGGAACCATCGCAGAATGAGCGGTTAAATGACTTGCCGTCGTTGTGCCATTTCCCGGTCATGTAGGTGTAATACCCATTGTTGCGCAGCGCTTGTCCAAGTGTGACACGGTTGGGATGGATGGTGTGAACATCAGGAAGGTTGCGATCCTGCAAGTCGTCACGCAGGTCTTTTTGAAGCGATGCCTGATGTGAGTTACAGCCGGTATGCAGGGCAGCGCGCGTGGCGATACAGACCGCGCCGGAGTAGCTGCCGTAGTGCCAATTACGGGTGAATGTCACGCCGTTACGGATCAGTTCATCCATGACAGGGGATTGAACCGTTGGATCACCGTGGGCGGCAATGGCGTCGAATCGGTGATCATCTGCCATCAGAAGCAGAACGTTAGGGCGTTGGGTGGACATAATCGCTACTCCGTAAAAGTTGCATTTATCCTACCCCGCCACTCGTTCCCGTCAATGGCGTGAAAGTGATAAAATATGTCTAAAACCGACTTGCGATTTTGAGATGGTTTTCGAATTGGTCTGGTTACAGGTCACTCTTGATCACGTGAATCGTATTGTTGCGAGCAGATTGTTCTGCAGGTTGAGCGATGATTTTAAAGCCAATTGTCGTTGCAATGAGACTGCTGAATTTCGGGTAACGAATCACACATTGACCCAGTGTATCCGTTGTCGCAGGTAACTCAGTGATCGTCTGTTTGCGTAACAGGCGACCATCTGCATACATCTCCACGACCACGTTCTTGGCAGCAACACAACCGAGATTGGCAACGGTTAACTGCAATTCATCTGAGTCGCGATCCCACGTTAACCAACCTGGATCAATCGCAGGGTCGGCCTTGGCAGCAGTCGGACTGGTGGGGTGGGATAACACCAACTCGATAGCAGATTGACCTGCAGGGAGTTTGATGTTGTGCAGTGAACCACGATGAATGGCATCCAACGTGGACATGGTGGCGATGGTGTCAGCCATGTCATCGTCATTGGCATCAGGCCCCATGATCAATTGGTATTGACCTGCAGCCAATGCCCAGGTACGAAGCGTGATCTCACGCGGCTGGGCATTGAAGTTAAACACCGTGACATGCAGGCCGGAGTCTGAATAGCGGTTGACTCGGGCAATCACGTCATTGCCCAGGTTTTCCCATGTGACGATGGGTTGATAGCCGTTGCCGACCTTGGGGAGTTGGACTTCTTCAAACAGGCCGTGACAAGTGACGATACCCAATGTTGTCAATTGACGCGAAGGATCGTTGATGGCGGATTTCAACGCAAAATCCAACAAGTTGCGGTCACCTTCAGCGATGAAGGAAGACAGGAGATTAAGCCGTGTCGGATCATCGATTTTCTGATCGGTTTTGGTGGCTAGCAATGTCGCTTTGGCTTGACCGGGCTTGGCATCCGGGAGAATAGCAGGGACGCTGCTGTCATAGGGGGTTGGTTTCTGGACATACCATTGCCAGAGATTTACGACGTTTTGATTGATGCTTGAGATGGCTTTGTTATCACTGGTGAGAATGTCAAAACCGTCACGCAGGCGGGTTGGTTCGTCGGGATCAAACCGGATGGGCTCAAGTGTTTGCATGGCCTGTTGGGTTTTGATCTGCAATTCACGCAGTGATTTT
>PAIY01000086.1 GCA_002704825.1 Phycisphaeraceae bacterium | reverse complement strand
TATTCGGGTTGGAATATTTTGAAAGGTGCGCCTGCATCTTTACTTGAAGTCGGGAAACCCATTGGGAATTTTGTGGGTTGGAAAACCAATGGATGGTTTTTAACAGATGCAGAAGCCGCTGCCGCTCCGGATCAAACACCAGCCGATCAAAATCCGAGACAATTGGGAGGAAATATTCGGTTTGTGGATCTGAATGAAGATGGGGTTGTAGATGATGATGATAGAACAACCATAGGAAATGCGCTTCCTGATTGGACTGGTGGTTTCTCCTCTACATTTTCATATAAGGGATTCCAATTAAGTACAACATGGACATTTTCAGTCGGAAATGATATCATGAACTTCAACAATATTGAGAATCACTTTGGTATAGGTCGATACAATGCGAGTAAGAATTTTGCCAATAGATGGTCTTATTTGAATTCCGAAGCAGAAAACAGAAAAGCCACAGCACCGACTGTGCTGGATATATAATCGCCAATTCAAATCATCCCAAATTTAAAATTCATTCCATCCCAAATTTATAAGGATTTTTCATACTCATACCAGACTTCTTTCACAGTCATATCACTGTGATACATGAATCCCAGTGCATGTATATCCATATCCTTCTCAATCTCATCCAGGTCAACTCCTCGTTTCTCAAAATAGGCATCCAGGCATCGCTTCCAATACATATATGATTGACCATTTGACCTGCTTGAATCTTCTACATCTGTCATGCATTAAACAAACGTTCAATAGTTGTTTAAAGATGCACTAATTTTGCCTTGTCGTACTTGTTTATTTAACTCCACCGGTAATAGTGATCTCCAGGGCTTTAAGCCCGGATGGGAGGTTCCCGTAAGGGCTCCACACTATTACTGGTATGTCCAGCAAGTGCGACACATCCGGGTTTATTATATCGGATAATTAGCCGTCAAAATCTCTACCTTTTTCTTGCTTCGATCTGCCTTCGCACCATTGGATGCACTGGACATTTTTACCACCTGTTTTGTATGCCATTTATACCGCTTGATATACCGGTCCAGGATCTCACTCCGGAAGCTGCTTAACAAGAACTTTCCTTCCACTTTTGATAGTGCTTCCAGATCCTCCTTAAAGTGCTGTTCTCCATACCCTCCATAATGACCCTGATCCGTGTCAATATAGGGTGGATCTGCATAGATAAATGTCTCCGGAGTATCTCGGCTCATAATCACTTTAGAAGCCCGGTTATTCTCAACCTGTGTATACCTGAGCCGGTCGGACAGATCCTCTTTGAAGGCCTCTACCTTTGCAGCGATATTGTGAGCCCTTTTTGACCTGTCATATCCCCAGGTACCAATCTTTGATGCAAATCCTTGATTGGTGACAACCCAGAATGCCCAGGCTCTTACAGTACGATCAAATAACCAGGGCAAATCATAAACAACCAAGGCTTTCTTGTATATATCCCTGCTGTGAAGTGTGGATTCGATCTTTTCCCTAAGACTAAAAAAATTATGTTTAAGAACTTCGTAGAAGTTGACAATGTTTCCATTCACATCATTGATCACTTCACACTTGGTGGGCTCTTTGGCCCAAAAGACTGCCCCTCCACCAAAGAAGGGTTCTACATAGATCTGATGCTCAGGGATGAGTGGTAGTATGTCCCTGAGCATCGATTGTTTACCACCATAGTAGGTGATAGGTGTTTTTCCGTGCACTTGCATCGTATTTGATTTAAATGATTCATATTTCAAGTGCGACAAATAAAGGTTACCCTAGCTAGTTGGTGTAGGAACTAAAGAAAATGTGAAATCCGGAATGTATACATCACCATCTGGGGCATTATTGCCTGGCTCATCATTCAATGTATTCATGATCGAAATTTCTCCTGTATTAGAAATAGATAACTTGTAATTGAAAACCTGACTTGAATACCTGGCTACTATAGGAATCCATGCCTGTCCATCAAAAGGTCTGTACCCCACCGGAAGCGTTGCAATTAATGAGAACGGATTTGATACTCCACCGACACCGAGCAATTTTGAACGAATTGTAACAGTGTTATCAATATTTTTACGGTAAAGTAGTTTGCCTCCTGCTCCAGAAGCAAGTGGACATTCTAACCATCCCGTACTATTTAAGCTTCTCACTTCATCCCAATCCTTTATACCAGATCCTGAGACTCCTGATTGAAGGACCATCTTGCGGATAGGGTGTGTATTGTGTGTGGACCCGTCATCATACTGAATAGGATCTTCCGCAATGTAAGTAGTGACAATATTCCACACAGCAGTCTCACCTCCAGGAGCAGTGAATGCAGCTACATCCACCTGGAAGACCTCATTTTGATAGGCTACCCATCCGGCAGTCACATCATAGTCCTGGCCATCTTCAGTGACGACAGCCCCATCAAGAATTGTGATTTCGTCAGGATCTATTGTGAGGGTTTTCAATAGAGCCTGAGTAATTTCCTCATATGACTCTTGCAAGTGTTCGAAGGTCTGTTTGGGTAGCTTGGCCCTTCTCACCCCTTCCTGGATGTTTGATAAATCTAGCTTTTTCATATCTCTTCTATTATGTAATTGCTTCCTGGAACTTTGTATTTGTTGATGACTGCCCTCAACTCATCCTGGTCGTATACCAGGGCATTTGGCACCTGGACAATAAACGTAACACCTGTTAATCCTCCGTCATTGGCATCTCCAATCCATGTGGTTGCATCTCCATCATCACCTGCAACTATGAGGGTATCTATTACTTCGCCCAATAGCGATGGACTTATAGAATCATGTACAATCAATATACCATCCCCAAACCTGTCTTGCAGGTAGTTTTGAAAATTTATTACCTGGCTATTAATCAGAGCTTCACTTTTAAGTGAGGTACCAAACGTGATAAACTCAGCGTGTATATCACGTATCCACTTCATTCCAGCATATAAAAAGGACTTCCTGGTATCCTTCCGCTTCCTGACGGGCAGAAGCCAGTTGATCATTTTTTGAAAGTCTATTAAATACTTGTTCATTGGGCAGAGTAGGTAATTACATCAGCAAGTGGAGAATCATCATAAATATCCAAATACCCTGATAATGGTTGATACTTTCTGTCAAATGCATCTTCGCCAGTAGGATCTGTACCATTTGGAGCAGCCTTCAGTTCTCCAGGCTCTACGTCAATAACTCCCTCGACTGCCTGGATAGCATCGACTAATTTGATGGTGTAAAAGGTTCCGTTAAAATTCAGTTCGGATATGTAAGTATTAACAGCTGTCTCTACATTAGCCTTGAGGGTAGCAAGTGGTACAATGGGGTCATAGGTAACCTCAATGGGGAGATGGATCTCATCGGCATTAAGACTGACAATAGATATATTGGCTCCTGTAGGCTGTATCTGACGAACAAAGGACTTAAACGCATTCAACTCATCTGTACTCAATGCCACTGGACCTGACTTTGCTACTTTGACGGTAGACAGGCCACTCTGATCTACAACTGCTACCCGGTCTATGATCTGTTTGTCTTCATCCACTTCAGCGTAGTAGTACTTTCGGGTATCTTCATTGAACAGGATCGGATCATCGTACTGAAAAATCTTGACTTCCGAGGCCAGCCACCTCGATGTCATCTTAGCTGATGAATCGGCAATGGCCTGTACTTCTGTCTTAAATAAATCAAAAACAGACTGCTGGAGAAATGACATAACCGTCCACACCATTCTGAGTAATCTCCATTCAGCAACCTTGGATACTGACGTGGCACCAATATCTGCATCAGATATCTCATCGGTGAGAACCTGATCAATTTCCTGGATTTCAGCTCCGAAGGTATCATACTGGTTTTTAAGCTGTTCTACTGTCTGTGCCATAATCAATTGTTTAGTGCTTTTTGATTCATTCCGTTCACATACACATAAAAGCTATTCAAAGCGAACAGGGTCACCTGGGCTAATACCGGCCTATCCTTAAATACCACTCTCATACCATATGTGCTTCCAGCGATATATCCAATCTTCAGGCTGGTGGCTAGTACCTCATTTTCGATAGGCACTTCTATGCCTCTCCTTTTTCCTCGATGGTAGTCTACCAGGTTGGTAATATTTAGTGCTACAAATGCAGTTTCCTGCACCCTATACAAGCCTTCATTCTGCGCTGAAGAAAGAAGCGGAAGAAGTAGCGATATGATGATTATGAACTTCATTTGACGATGTAAAATAAAGATCCTGTGTACGTTTGCGTAGAATTTTCCCCCTGATTCACACCCATTATGACCCTATCCGAAGTAGTGTTAACTAATAGTCCTATATAATCGTCTTCATCAATAAAATTGGAAGAAACCGGCAATGACAACTCAACAGACACATCACTGCATAGTCCTGGCCCTCCTGATGAACAGGATGCTTGAGTTGTAATATCCACGGAAAAGTAAGCTGTAACAACATTGCCAACCCTTGAATAGAATGTTTGATTAGCACTTGTTGAGGAAATTTCTGTCCCTATTTCCGTGACAGTTGGTGTGAAAGTTGTACCTGTTATGTTTGCAGCAGTGATGTTTCCCGTGGTGGTCAGGTCGTTGTCTTGCAAGTCTAGTTCACCATCAGCATTCCATTCAGCCATTACTGTTGTGCTGTTCTGAACTGAAACAACAGGCCTCGTGGAAACTGCTGCTGCTGCATCCGTTTCGCCACCTATAATTAGAAGTGGGCTCGAACCTGAATCATTTCCTCTTCCTGATATAACCAACCCTGTTTGGCCGCCTGTTGCAATTCCTAAAACATATGTTTTTGAACTTAGCATTCCACTGCCTCCATTAAAAGACATCCATAATTGATCACTAGTGGTATTCAACGCCTTGAACCCTCCACCTATAACTCCTGTTGTATTAGTTAGCAACCCCGTGCCATAATTCATATTACTATTCCCAATTGCACTTGATGAACTGAAAATCGGTATTTTTCCACTCGTCCCTGACCCGGTAATCCCTGACGTAACCAAATCAATTGTTCCATCTCCATCTTGGTACGTTACGGTAATTCCTGTTTCGGTATTCCCAGAAAACATGGCCCCTACTAAGTCTTGAATGCTTTCATCCTCGACACCCAGACTCGACCTAAACGCCGAATAATTTGCAGACCCTAAAAGTGTCTGAACATTCGCTGAGGGTGTGATCCCTGCGTAGGTGGTTAGATCCGCATCATAAGCCTGTACATCCGTACCTATCGCTGCACCGCTAATCCCTGCTACAGTCAATGTCCCCTCCACTTCCAGGTTGTTTACATTATTAATGTTGTTACTAACCATGTTGAGTGTACCATCGATAGTAGAATTACCCGTCACATCTATGCCTGCCGACTGCACAGTCAGGCCACCATTTATATCCACATACATATCTCCTGCTCCAGAATTAGCAAAATAGGTTGTGTGGTTGAAGGCTGAATTAGTACCTATTGTGAGCGATGGGTCAGCATCATTTGCGTTCGACCTGAAGGTATGGGATTGTGTTGTCTGCCCGGAGGTGATGTCCTCAAGTGTAAGTTGTGCATTGGTATTTCCGTTTGGGGTGGTGATTTCAGCCTGGCCTGTGATCACCGCACTACCGGTGCCATTCGGATCAATGTTAATATCCCCGTTGGTATTGGTAGAATAGAATGTATTGCCATTCATGGCCAGGTTCTCCCACTTCCAGTACCCGGTGCCAGAGGCACTGTTGACGAAGTTGGCTCCATCATCTTCCATGTTGGCTATATAGTTGCTAAGTGACAGGGTCGTACCTGAGAGGGAAAGCCCTGATCCAGTGGCAAGCCAGTTCATTTGATCGAGTGAATTATCAAAGAACATCAACCTGTCGGCTCCCGGATCTGATAGGCTCGTTCCTGTTCCACCTCCAGACAAAGGAATGTTACCAGCTGTAGCCCTGACATATCGCTGATCCATGAGCCACATGGTGTACCGCCTGGACTTGGGAGTCGCATCCGGATCTATCATCAAACCGTACATATCCTGGGTAAACTCTTCCAGTGTATCTAGCGCACTGATCGGAGTATCCTGAGCAAAGAGCACAGAGCCTGGGACAATGAGTCCGATCCAAATGATTATTAACCTTAGCAGATTTTTCATAGTCGTTTTCATTTTTATTCAAATATGATCCTGCCCCCTCCTGGTAGGATGTAATAGTTAGCTTCGGGATCTTGAAGGAACCCAATAGTGTTTTTAGTAGATACTTTGTATAATGTAGACTTGTATTGTCTCCTGGTGAGGTCATCGGTGTCCGGATTGATCTTTAACTCCTGGCCGGGAGTGAGCTCCTTATTCAGTAATTCAATATCATTCTCCGAAAGCATATCAATAAGACCTTCAGACCATTGCGATCCGTATTCTGACAATGCCACATCTACCGGGTTTTGTTGTTCACCAACTGAGACAGATTTAGGGATGGATTGGTAGCTCTGTGTAAAGCCCTGGTCTCCTATGACCATCGTACTGTCTATTTCAAAGTCATCTATCTCCAGGGATTGTCCAGTAACCAGGTCATCGGTTGGTGAGATCTCGTTTGCATCTATCAACTGCACCAATCCCTGTGGCCAGGAATCCCCCCACCGGGCAATGACAACATCGATTATATTTTGATCTTCTTTGACTACCAGGCTCATGTGGTCTTTATTGTAAAGTCTGACAATCCATTTCCATTGAAGATGATGGAAACATTTTGATAACCATCTTTCTTCAGCTCTTCTTTAAGAGCTCTTTCAAATTCTGCCTGAGTTGCTACCTTGTGTTTATAGGTTACGGCATCAAGTCCAAGTAAAGGGAACTCCCTCCAGTCACCACGTACTGATAATACTATATCAAATACATGCTTCTCGTCTGACTCTTCTATCACCAGGTCACCATCTTTAAAAAGCAGATCTCCATCTTCCGTCTCAGCGTAATCCCGTCTCATAGATTGAATTTATCATCTTGTACTTCAGAAAAATCTCCGGTCTCTTCATCCCCCAGGTTATTGGTGGCCAGGGTCTTTAATGCTCCACCACCATCGCCTGACACAGGTGCCCACGTATTGAACATATCGAGCATGGCCTGGACTGCTTTGTTAGTCTTATCCAATTCGTTTAGGAATGTCGCTGGCTTGATCATGCCTCCCTCACTTCCATCTCTCCATATGATCTCATCCACCTCATGAATTTGCTGAACAAACGCCTGGGCCTGGTTATTGTAAAGAGATCCACAAGTAACCAGGCTACCGACTGCCGGATAGATGACAAACTGAACATTCTTCACTTCCTCGATGGTAGTAAGCTTGGCTTTTCGTTCGGTGCCTGTTCGGACATCCTTGACCATACAGGTATTGGATTCCTTATCAACCGATACTACTTCAGCCTTGTAGCTTTCACTTTTGAATAACCGGTGCCAAACCTTTTCAATCAGTTGCTCTATCATACTTTCAATCCAATGTTTATCACCCGTTTAAAGTCTGCTGAACTGCTGTTGAATTCGGTAATTACCTCATCAACCAGGTACACTCCATTTCGCTCCGGATATCTTGCATCCCGGATATCTACTTCATCACCATGCCTGACTACAGGAATGCCGAATGAAGTAATGTTTCCTTCGTATCCGCTAAAGTTGAACCTGTCTAATTCAGCTTTAGCATAAGCCTCCAGCTCCTGGACAGTCTCCACATTCATCACATTAAGTGTCCGCTGGCTTGCACCATCTAAGTTCTTTGGATGTAGTGTCTCCAGGATCTGGCCATTGTCCAGGTGACTGATCACTCTTACCTGGATCTGGTCTGCCTCAATGTTGCGATACTCAAGGCTTTCGTTCTTTGTGTTTCTCTGAAGGTGTAGGATATGACGATTTGATGATTTGAATCGGTAAGGGAAACCAACATGAAGTACCTTACTGCCCAGGGGGAAGTAGCTAAACATATTGTATGGATGCTCACTAAACTCCTTCAGTACTTGTGCAGCAGTAGCATTCCGGATCTCGAAATCCCCAATACTTACCTCTTCTATCTCAGTTTGATACTCCGGTACCACGAACTCAATCAGATCTCTGAGTTTTGATTTGTAAAAGACTTTATTAAGATTGGTTCTTTTCAGTCTCCACATCTCATCTTCACAATCAATAGTGATAGGTCCTGAGCCATCAAATCCAGTGACATATCCGGAGAACTCTGTCTGTAGATCTCCATTATATCCAAGCTGCACTTCTATCGCAGTGCCGGCTGTAAGAAAATCACGAATGTCCCGGTTTCTGTTTTCTACTTTGTAAGCCCTGGGCAAAGTGATCTCGCAAGTAGAAGTCAGGTTTTTCCATGAGCTTTTGATCCTTACATCCTGGATAGATCTAATCTCAAACACAGGACCATCCACAGGTGTAATAGTGATCAGTGAATTAAGGACCAGGTACATACTAATTTGATATAATAAGGCCAGCAGGTGAAACATGAGATCTAAGATTTAATGTGAAAGAAATGGTATCTAACCAGTTAGCTACTTGATTGAAGGATATCTCTCTCACTGTCACCTGGCCAACATTGATGGCGTTGGTGGTATCTGATATTATATCATAGATCTTGTGATATCTCAGGAAGTTTTGAAAAGCTGCTAACTGATCCTTCGGAGCAACCAGGTGATTGTCCTGGTTGATTAGTAATCCCTGGACAGTGATATCCCAGGGAGCCCATCCGGAGCTCTCCACTACAATACCAGGATCGATCCCTTCAACAAAGTCACGATTGAGTACGGTTTCATTAATGATCTTTGCACGATTGAACCTAATAGCAGCCGGTATTTCCGTAACATACTCAAGTGCTTCCGGATTATCCGGATCTTCGTCATTGATCACTTTGAACTTTAGAAAGTCAAGAACAGGATCATCAAAGATCTCCGGATCATAATCAGCCACTGCTTCAGGAGTGGCTGGCAGATCCAGAATCGGAGGATATACGGTACCGCCCAGACCGAACCCTATCCCGGCTACTCTCGGTGCCAGGTTGTTGATCACGATCCCGAAGGCATCCGCATATCTTTCTTGCAATGAGATCCGGAACTCGGCCATGCTTCTTATTTTGATTTTTGTGGTTCAACCATCAAGTATTTATTCTCAAACAAAAACCTGAACTGCTGGTAAGCTTCAGCCCATTCCTCATTCGATAGCTGCTCCGGAAAAGGAATGTGCATGAAGTGCCTGAGCAAGGCGTTTATTTTTCTTACCTCGTTCCATATATCTCCAGTCTTACCAATCGTTGGCCAGCTGGAGATTAGTGCTTTACCGCAACCTTACCGTTTGGGATCAACTCAAACAGGAATGCGCTCACTGCCCTAAAGGCATGGTTGTTTTCAAGGACTTTCTCCTTGCCATGAAGCACACAGTTGTTGATTGCGATACTTCGGGCTTTGCTGAAGTCCTTGTCAAATGTGTTCTCAATCTGACCGCAGATGAGCCTGTCATTCTCCGGGCTCTTTATGACCACTGTCACTTTCTCAGTTTCATCCTTATTGAGCGGAGCCTCTATCACGTGGATGAGGTCTCCATACTTATCTTTCCAGGAATCAAAATGAGATTGATCCAGTCCTTCAGGTAAATTAAAATCTATCGTTTGCTTAGCCATTTGGTATATTTGGTTTGATTGAAATAATGTGCATTGCG
>PAIY01000085.1 GCA_002704825.1 Phycisphaeraceae bacterium | reverse complement strand
GCGTTAAAAAACGAAACGCACATCAAGCCATTTAAGAGATCGACACCATCAAACATGCAAAGACATCCGGATCAAGCAATTGCCGGACGAGTCGATTGGCAGCGGACGTGCGCAGGACATGGGCGCGGCCGAAGGCGTGGTCGATTGCGCCGATGGCATGATCCATGGGATGGTCCGTCTGGGTAAAGAGTCGGGCCGTGCCGATGACCATGGGATAAAGCAGACACAGGCTGCGCAGTCCGTCGAGTAAATCCAGGTGATGATTGGCTGCGCCCATGAAGCCCAGTGTTTGCAGGCGGGTCTTGATCAGTTGATCGAGTAAAGATAGATCCAGTTTCTCGTCGTGCGTTTTATCAAAGAGTTGGTTGGACTTGCCACTACCGGTTGGATACATGCTACCCAACGCGTTGACAGAGGCTTTACCCGAACCGAAAAACACAATGCTTGCTGCACGCTTGATCCGACCGACACGTTTATCCAGCACGTCTTCATCTCGGCGGAGATACATGGATAACAGGTTGGCCAATGTGTAGCGATCGACTTTTCTGAGTTTACTTGCGTCGGTTTCTTCGAACCATTTATTGATGTGGTTGACTAATGGTTGATAGAGTCCGCCCAGCGCTTCGCGATCCAGTTCGGAGGCCTCCTGATGACCAAGCCAATCGCAGAATCCGTAAAGGAACATGGCCTTGTGGGCAACCGTCGGCAAACTCGGCAGCAGGGCTGAAAGAAAATCGACAATCGCCTGAATCTGGTCCTCATCCAGGTTGCATCGCTGCTGCTCGGAGAACGGCCGAGCGTCCTCGAGCACGATGTCCGCGAGTTTACTCAGTTGGTTTGACTTGTAGCGATCGCCTTTATTCTGACGCACGGAAGGGCAGTCATGACGCGGGGTGATACTCACCTTGTTCCCAAACGTCCGATGCATGGAGAACGGGAATAGCTGACAGCCCACCGGTTTGGCGGACTCTCCGAATTGCTCGTGAATCCGACAGTAGCCGTTGTCCGCATTGAGGAAAATGCAATCACCGTTGGGTTTGTGTGCAAGGAAAGTCTGACCGCTGTGGACCATGTTGATGGTCTGCCCTCCCAACGGATCACCGGTCGGCCAGCGCAGTGAGGCGATACGGTCGATTTCATCGGGCAGCAATTGGACATGCCAATGCCGGCAGCAATTCCCGCAGCTATGACAGGAGAATCGCTTGTCTTCGAGAATGTTGAGCTTGTGTGGTTTTGCCGTCATTACCACAGACCCATGTACTTACCAATCCAGCGTTCCCAACCAGGCTGCTTTCAACTCAGCCAGGGACTGTTCGAGCAATTGGCCGGCTTCGGCGCTACGGACGGTGAGTTTGTCCGAGTCATTGAAGCGACCGACTTCACCAAACGGAATCTGCTTGTCACGTAGCAGTCGGATGATTTCATCGAGGTTCTCAGGCTTGACTTCCAACAGGTATCGGCTGGGGGTCTCAGCAAAGGCGGCAGAGACGTCATCAAGCTTGCCGGTGCTTGCAACAGCTGTGAGGTCCATGTCCAAACCGATACCACCTGCAAAGGCCATCTCGGCAGCAGCAACGAGCAGGCCACCGTCAGAACAGTCGTGGGCGGAGACCACCTTGCTGTGATGGATCAGACCCGCGACGATGGCAGCCTGGCAGGGACCGTCATGCAGGTCGGTCCTGGGCACGGTCATGTCGCGACTGGTGTCGCTGTAGGACATGGTGTAATGCGAGCCGAGCATGGCCGACGTGGTATTGCCGATCATCAGCAGGATATTGCCCGCGGACTTGGCATCCATGGTGCAGGTCCTGGTGGCATCCTGGACGATCCCCATCGCGGAGATGAGCATGGTCGGGGGGATGGAGATGACTTCACCCGAGTCGGTGGTGAATTGGTTATTCAGTGAATCCTTGCCGGAGACGAAGGGCGTCTTGTAGGCCAGTGAACCGTCGTAACAGGCTTCGGCGGAACGGACCAGTGAGCCGAGGTTTTCCGGCTTGTCACAACTTGGCCAGCAGAAGTTGTCGAGGATACAAATCCTGGACGGATCCGCACCGGTGCAGACCACGTTCCGCACGGCTTCGTCGATGGCAGCGAGTGTCATCCAGTAGCTGTCACCCTTGGACTTCTCACCCATGCCGGTTTGCAGGCCACCGCCCAAGGCAATGCCCTTGTTGGAGCCAAGCTTGGGACGCAGGACTGAAGCATCGGATGGGCCGTCCTGATTCGGGCCGGTGAGTGGTTTGACAGCTGCACCACCTTGAACTTCGTGATCGTACTGGCGGATGATCCAGTGCTTCGAAGCGATGTTGGGATGAGCAAGCAAGGTCTTGAGCGCATCACCCATGTCCGAAGGCTTGTCAGCAACGGGATGCGATTGTGCCGTTTGATACTTACCGGGTGTCCACTGAGCCTTGCGGGTCGGGGTGGGGATACCGTCATGTAGCAGGGGCATGGACAGGCGTCCGACTTCCTGCTCGCGGTAGGTCAGAATGAGTTCGGGTTCGCCAGCGTCATTGGTGTAGCCGAAGGTGCCCAGGTCGCAGACTTCCACGTCTTCGGAGGCGCAGATGGCCATGACCTTTTCGACATGTTCTTCGGGGACCGAGAGCACCATGCGTTCCTGTGCTTCGGAGATCCAGATTTCGGTGTAACTCAGGCCACGGTATTTGAGCGGGGCATTGTCGAGGATGACTTTCGCACCGACCTTCTCACCCATTTCACCAACAGCCGACGAGAAGCCGCCTGCACCGCAGTCGGTAATGGCGGAGAACAACGGGCCGCCTTCATGGTCACGCGCCTGGAGAATGACGTCGAGTGTTTGTTTTTCGGTGATGGCGTTACCGATCTGAACCGCATGGGAGAATTCGTCCGCGTGCGTATCGGTGAGTTCAGCACTGGAGAAGGTTGCGCCGTGGATACCGTCACGACCGGTGCGTCCGCCGATGGCAATGATGTGGTCACCGGGTTGGGGGTCACCGAAGCACTTGTCCAGCGGGATCATGCCCACGCAGCCGGCAAAGACCAGGGGGTTGCCCAGGTAATCGTCGTGGAACCAGACCGAGCCGTTGACGGTGGGGATGCCCATGCGGTTGCCGTAGTCACGAACGCCTGCGACGACCTGCTGGAGGATGCGCTTGGGCGGGATGACGCCGGTGGGGATGGGCTTGGTTTGCTGGGGGTGTGCGACACAGAACACGTCGGTGTTGGCGATGGGTTTACCTGCCAACCCGGTGCCCATGATGTCACGGATACAGCCGCCGATACCGGTTGCCGCACCGCCGTAGGGTTCGATGGCCGAGGGATGGTTGTGCGTTTCAACCTTGATGCACACCGCGTCTTCATCATCGAGCTTGACGATACCTGCGTTGTCGACGAACACGCTGACGCACCACTTGTCCATGCCGTGTTCGGTCATGAGTTTGTTGGTGGCAGCAGCGATGGTGGACTTGAGCAGGTTGTGGATGGTGACACTGCCGTCTTCGTGGACTTCGTGACCGGGACGGGATGCCCAGTTGATCGCGTCATCACCTTCAGGCTGTGTGTAATGGACAGTACTCTTGAGGGTCTTGTGCACGCAGTGTTCCGACCAGGTCTGAGCGAAGGTTTCAAGCTCAATGTCGGTGGGTTCACGTTCGGCTTTTCGGTAGTAATCCTGGATGGCCTTCATCTCTTCAAGCGAGAGGAACAGGTGACCTTCACGGGAGAGTTTGGTCAACGCTTCGTCATCCAGATCACGCATGGGGACGTGGGTGAGATGCATCTCGTAGGGTGTGCCGGTCATGAAAGACTCGGGGTGATACGCCTTGGCATAGATGTCCTGAATGACAGGGTTGGCTAATGACGCCTGGGCAAACTCGGTCAGCGCAGCTTCGTCAGGCGTTGCACCAAGCACGTCGTAACGCGCGCCGGTGGTGACTTCCAATTGTTCGGCGGTGAGGCCGGTGCTTCCGAGCATTTCGAGGATGGCAGATTTGGTCGACTGGGCGACGGGATCCATGACGCCGGGCTTGTAGTGGACTTCCACGCTGCCGGCGTTTTCGGCAATCGGACTGACGCCTACCGCAAACTCCTGACAGACCGGATCACACAGAAGTTCGGTGGCTATCTGGTTGGCCTGTTCGGGACTGATGGGGGACTGGATCAAGTAAATGCTTGCTGCACGAAGGTTTGCATTGTCACCAAATCGCTGGGCAACCGTCTCTTCATGAGGATGAGCCAGCGCATCGGCTTCGCCGGCCTTGGGCCAGATCTCAATGCGGTAGACCGTCTGGGTGAGTTGCGGGGCGTCCGGGGCGTCGGTTTGTGTCATCGTCGCTTACTTCCTGCGAGGGTGTCGGGGGTCAAAAATCACTGTCAGAATAAGGATGATAAGGTCTATAAGGTCTGGCGCAAAATCGAAGGGGTCGTTACCGGGCCAATATGCAGGGATAACTTCAGTGCCGTGTGCATCGGGTCGATTCAAATGGTTACATGGTAATACGTCATCTTGAACTTGATCATGGGGAATTTTACATCATGCGTTGCCTGCTCCTCATCACATTGCTTTTTGTTTCCGCCGGTTTTCTCACAGGCTGTGGGGGAAGCGATGCGTCCGCCCAGTCCTCCAGCGTTGTCTCCGGGACAGCCGTGCTGACCTTCCATTTACCCGATGATGGCGGCCAGATCCGTTGCCCGGGCAGCCTGACGGAAGACGATAAAATTTTGATCAACGTCACCAAGAAAGTCGGTGCCACCGTGTTCCGACTCAACGGCACGATGCAGGTCCGCGAACGCACCTCCTCCAACGCCCGCATCTTTGTTCGTGCCATGCTCTACAAAGACGGTCGCCCTGACGGTTCGTTTAACTTCACCGTCGAAGTCACCCCCGGCAACACCAAGATCGTCAACCTCGGCCAGGGCATGATGCTCCACGCGAGTTTGTGATGACAAACCACTTGCATCCAATGTGATATCAAGCCATCTTCCAAAGAATGCTTTTGATATACTTTGGGTATGCCTGAAACTTCCGGTCAATTAGCGAAATGGATCAATGCATTTCTGGGACATCCAGTCATAGACATTCCACTATTTGTCCTTGCCACAATGCTGATCTGGATGTTGGTCGTGATGCTGATGCTTACGTTGTTGGCCATCATGGCTTGTAGTCAGCATGACAACTTTGGTATTTGGGGACATATGGTTGACTTGGTTATGGGTTGGCTTTTTGTCATCTTGGCGTCCATCCCTGCTAGTGGTCTCATCGGCGTGATGTGGCGATTTTTTTACATTCGTAAAAAACGTCGACGCTGCGAATGTCTTCGATCAACCACCATCGCCAAGGCATGATCTCCCGATTTTTACATGTACTTTGCGTCTTTGCATGCGGCAATGTCTTTGAAAATGAAAATTCACGCAAGACAAGCCAAACTGAACCATTCAGCCTTCCCGACTCTGATGCAGATCACGATACTGCTTGGGCGTGTGCTTCATGGCTTTGGCAAAGGTCGCGTGAAATCTTGCACGCCCTGAAAAGCCCGACGCTTCACCCACTTCTGCAATCGATAAATCCGTATCAATGAGCAGGCGGCAGGCACGTTCGATGTGCACGCGCTGAATCTCTTCGTAGACCGATCGCTGTAAATACTGCTGAAAACGCCGTTCCAAAACACGCCTTGAAATCGGCACACGCAAAACGATGTCCGACACCGAAATCGGCTCCGCAGCATGTTGTCGAATGAAGGCAAGCGCTGCAGTGATGCTTTCATCTGCAATCGCGGTGATGTCCGTGGACTTGCGGGTGACGGCCTGCACAGGCGGGAACTTGGTGATGCAGCTGTCAGCAATCTCACCCTTGATCATCTGATCAAGCAAACGCGCAGCTTCAAAGCCAATCTTAAACGTCGGCAAATCCACGCTCGACAGCGAGACATGACTGGCTTCCACCAACAGGTCATCGTTATCCGCACCGAGTACCGCAATCTGTTCAGGCACCTTCAAACCCAATGACTCTGCGATGTTGATCACCTTGATCGCATACTCATCGTTGGCAGCAAACAATGCAGCTGGTAATTGAATACGCTTAAGCAACTGCTCAATCTCATCCAGATTCCAGATCGCATCGACCTGATATTCCGCAGCACGCACGCCATCGGCAAAACCGCGATGACGCTGGGCAACGAACGACGAAAGGGCAGGCAGCAAGTCCGAGTGACCCACGAAAGCAAAGTGCCTGAATCCACGATCCAGAAAATGCTTCGCTGCCAATCGGCCAATCAGATAGTCATCCGCCAGCACCGATGTCGGATACAACTGAGGCAGAATCGACGAGACACAGACGACGGGCTTGTTGATCTGGTTAATCGTCTTGAGCGTCTGCTCGTCGGGGATCATGACGATCAAGCCATCACCTTCCCATTGGTCAATGAACGAAGCAGGTTGGAAAATCCACGTCCGAAGCATGGAGAGTTGCCACTGCTGATAGCGTTGGTAGGCCAGGACACCGCGCGTGACTCCCCGACCGTATGTGCCGATTGGGTCGATCATGATGCCGACATTAATTGAGGAGATTTTGGACATATGCAGCTACCGACGATTGGGGGCGATATCGTATTGCGTCAAGTGTAAAATGTGACGGAAAACGGGTCAATGATCAGAAATAAAAATCATGCTACGTGACTGGTGTGATGTTTTTAAGCCTTTGTTGTTATACGCAAGGTGTCAATATTATTTGCAAATCAGGGACGAAATGGATGTTAGGGATCATTGTGAGCGGGGGATGTTGAATGTGACGCAAAGTGATACATCAAAGTCGCATAAAGGCGTTGATGGGGGATAGGCAGGGTTCTAGACTTATCACAAATCAACAAGGTTCAGACTTTTGTTGATGCGTCACGAAATGACTTCCGATCTGGCGTCGCTTCGTGTTGAATCGTTCACTAGAATTCCTGAACATGAGGTGAAGGTATGTCCACCAGCACAAAAGCAACCCGCTTGACATCTCAGTCGGCTTTTACACTCATCGAACTACTCGTCGTCATTTCGATTATCTCGCTGCTTATCTCGATTCTCCTGCCTGCATTGGGGGCTGCACGTAAACAGGCGCAGGCCATGGTCTGTGCCTCAAATATGCATCAAATCGGCTTGGCGCACACCATGTATCAGAACGACTTCAAAGGCTACAACCTGTCCCTGATGACAGCCAAGGGAGACTGGTATTACTGTGTCTATTCGTTGGACTATCTACCTTCGGAAAATGTCTTCCTCTGCCCGTCGGACACCATGGGTAAATTCTCGCGAGGCTCAATCTGCTACGGCATCAACTCAACACTTGTCGGCAACAGTTACAGTTCCGGTGAATCGCAATCCCGTTGCACCAAACTTGAAGACCTGCTCCGCAAGCCCGGTATCAACGATGCCATTGTCTTCTCCGAAGCAGTGCCCGATGGGCATTCGGCATTGCTCAGCGGACGTGGTCAATCCGCACGTGTGAATCCCACAAACCTGAACATCTGGCCCAAGAACGAAATCCGTTCCGGTGGCTCGCCGTGGATATGGCCCGTCGGTGCCCGTCACAATGACTCGGCGGTGGCTGGCTTCATTGACGGTCATGTCGAACAGCTTGGCTATGAACAGTTGCGCGACATGGACAAGTATTGGTCGCCTGTGAATTACTGGGGTTGGCGTGTGTTCAAGTCCAATGCCAACCCGGATCAATTCAGCTGGTCCACCATGCAGAGTATCCCCTAAAGCGATGCAAAGAATTAATCTCCACCATCCGTCACTCCCACGCAGACGGGAGTCCAGTGGAATCTGCAATTTTCTACTGCATGCCACTGGATTCCCGTCTGCGCGGGAATGACGAAAAATACGATGGCATGGAGTTTAATTATTTGAACTGCTCTAAAGCTTGTCATTAAAGTTTAAAACCATCATCATGATTGTAGTCTGGAAGTCTTTCTCGATGAATAACCGTCCTATCGCCCAATTTGTTTTTACCGGATTATTCGCTGCACTGCTGCTGGTCACCACCTCGAGCGTACATGCTGGCAAGCTTATCGCCGATCGCGCTGACGCCACGATGCGGACCGATGGTCGTGTGCAGCAGGCTGATAACTGGACCGTCCGCGCAGGTGAGAACACATCGCCGTCTGCAGGCTGTGTGATCCTGCCGTTCCAGTTGCCCGACATTTCCATCGCTGGAAAACCCTTTGAAACCGCCAGTCTCCGCGTGCAGTTGGCTTCCATCTCCGGCAGGCCCAAAGCCTTTGCACTTGATCTCTACGGACTCAAACGCATCTCGGATAAGCCGAATGTACTCAGCGAAGACTATTTCGCAGGCAAGCGTGATCCGTCAGCCGTTTTGATACAAGATGATTACATGACCGTTGCAACGCCTGTTCGATCCAAGACGGTTCCCTATGTCGGAACCACGACGGATGCCGATCAAGTGCTTGCAGCGTTTCTGCGTGAACAGTGGGACGATGGCAAGAATGCAGGCAAGTTCATCTTTCTGCGGTTAAGCCCCGATGTTTACCCCATGCCCAAAGGCAATCATGCGTATCACATCGTTGCTTCCAATGCTGCGATGGATCGCGAAAAACCCACCATCAATTTCACCGGTGATGGTGAAGATGCAGCCAACGCATCCCTGCAAATCCCGACAGGTTCAGATGGCAAGCTGCTCATCCACAGCAATCAGGTTCAACCACGCGGGTTTGCAAAAATCAATCAACCCGATGCCCAGACGGTTGAGATGTCATTCGATAATCCGCAGCAGGGCTCGGGTATTCGCATCACACCTGCGAACCATGCTGTGAGTTGGGACCTGTCAAACTGGAAAATTCTCTCAGTCGACATTCAGAACAAATCCAAGACAGTTCAGATGCGACTGCTTATGGAGATCGCTGCCAGGGGGCAGACCAAGACGCAGTACAGCAACACCGGCATAGCCTTGAATCCCGGGGAAAAGCGCACGCTCAAAATGCTCATCCCGCACGATTGGAAGTACGACATCCCCAGGGATGGCCCGCGTGGTCCACGCACCGTCAACTCCGCTCAAGTCACCGATGTGAGTTTCTTTGTCCAGTGGCCGTTTGAGCATCCCAAGGCTGACTTGGTCGATTGCGTGATCTCCAATCTGCATGTTGAAGAAAACATCACACCCACAACATCGCTCGCCAAGGAAAACTTCTATCCGTTCATTGATGAATATGGTCAGTACGTTCACGAAGATTGGCCAAAGAAAATTCATGCTCCAGCTGATCTGAAAAAAGCTCATCAACAAGAGATCAAAGAACTCGCCCAATCCAAGCGTCCAAAGCAATGGAACAAGTACGGCAGTTGGATCAACGGCCCGAAGCTCAAAGCCACCGGCTCCTTCCGCACGGAGAAAGTCGATGGCAAGTGGTACTTCGTCGATCCTGACGGCAACCTGTTCTGGTCGCATGGTGTGGATGTACTCTCACGTTACAACGACGGCATGAAGATCGAAGGTCGAGAAAACTGGTACGCCAAAGTCCCCAGGGATGCCAAGTCGTTCTATCCCACGGATAGCAACCTGATACACAAATATGGCACCGAAAATTATCACGCTCAATACTATGACAATCTCGATCGACGCCTGGAACACTGGGGTTTTAACTCCATCGGTAACTGGTCGCGTCATGAACTCATCGCGCAGGGCAATACGCCATACACGCTGCAGATCACAGATTACAACTGGTCCTTACCGCGAATCAAAGGCACGGATATCAAGTTCTATGATGTCTGGGATCAACGCTATACCGATCACATCAGGACGCTGATTCCCGATCAGATCGGGCGCAATCCCGTGCTGGAAAAATCACTGACCGATCCGATGTGCATTGGCTATTTCATTGACAACGAGCTGAACTTCGGTAATCGTGGGCGCCAGGTTCTCGTTGATGGCATTCTCAAATCGCCAGCAAAACAGGCTGCCAAGATCACCTTTGTGGATGATCTGAAAATCAAGTATCTGACCATCGACAAACTCAACGCGGTCTGGCAGACGCATTACGCAGATTGGGATCAGATGTTAGAGAGCACCGACGTGCCGACCTCTGAGGGATATCGAGCTGATCGTGATGTATTTTTCCGCAAGACAGTTAAGCGATACTTTCAGCTTAATCGTGATGCAATCAAGACCATTGCACCGCATCGCCTGTATCTTGGATGTCGTTTTATCTCCACGGATGCGCCGCGCCCGGTACTCGCCCAAATGAGTGCGAAGTATTGCGATGTGCTGACAGTCAATATTTACGCTCATTCAGCTGCCAACTTCCCAATGGATGGCATGCCCGACATGCCGGTGTTGATTGGCGAGTTTCACTTTGGTGCCAAGTTTGTTGACGGACGTGGCATGTTCAGTGATGGCTTGTCACACAGCGGGATCACTCAGGCCGATCGCGCCTTTGCCTACACGCGGTTTGTTCAAGGTGCTTTGGTGCATCCCAACATCGTCGGCACGCATTGGTTCCAATACCGCGATCAACCCCTGACCGGCCGTGGTGATGGCGAAGCGTATCAGATCGGTTTTGTCGATGTTGCGGACACGCCATACCAGGAGATGTGCAATGCATCTCGCATCGTTGGTCAGAGCATGTATCAGTACCGTGCCAAAGGCAAGCTTGATCAGTCGATGAATTGAGCGAGCCAGTTCACCGAAGCGATTGAACCGAACTGCGGACAATCAGTTCGCAGTTAAAGTCCAGTTGCCTGTTGTCGTTGTGGTGATCTCCTGCAATGATTTTGCCTGTGAGTTCGACGGTCTTATCGATCATGTCTTTGAGTGGCTCGCGGACCACGG
>PAIY01000084.1 GCA_002704825.1 Phycisphaeraceae bacterium | reverse complement strand
GGCATGTGGACAACACCTACCAAGGTGTTATTCTTTGATCATCGGTGGTCCTCATTTACTTGCGCATACTGGGACCCATTCTCTTGCGCACTTCCAGTATAAATAATATGACAAATAAAGTCAGGTTCAACCTGCTAAACAGGTTTGGTAAACACTTTGAAATTGGCATAACGGGCCATGCGCGTTTGCATCTGCCGCAAGCCAATTCGACCACCCGTTAAGTTGGGAAATGCGGATAAGTCCCATTGATACACGCGATCCAATCCTGCACCAGTTACGCGAAACAACAACGCCATACCCCGCTTGATTGTGGTGATGTGATAGGTCTGCCCTGTTTCGAACATGCCTTGATTGTAATAGGTTCCAGGGACAGCCGTGTCTTCCTGAAAATCCTTGCCAGGTGTCACCGGATAACAGCGAACACGGATGTAATCGGGCTCGGAAGTTCGCATGACCGCGTAACTGATATGAATCAGATTCATGTTTTCGTAATACAGATTCATAAATGGCTTGGAACGCAGTGCAGACCAGGCAGAAATATCATCTACATATGGTGGCTCACCTTTGCCCGTGGCATGCAGATACAGAATATTGACATAACGATCGGAATGGTCCAGACGCGTGTAGTCGTATTCGATCTTGATATCGCCGGCAAAACTTTCGCGCGTCCAGAGCACCACGCTTTGACTATTATCCGCTTCGGGACCGGCAGACAGTGTCAAGCTATCGGTTTGAGGTGTGACAGTCGCATGTTGCAAGCCGTCCAGTTGCCAGTGAGCCTTCCAGTTTTTCCAGTCTTTCTGTGTGAATTGCAGATTCCAGATTGGCGCATCAAAAATCTCTGGACAAGCAGACGGTTGCCTGATCAGATCGATAGCTTCAAGCAATTGATTGGTGTCTTGATGGTCGGAGGAGCAACGAATCATGATAATTACCTCGGCATTATTTAATTTATGTGTGTGACGTTATGCAGTTATTTGCCATTGAATCTAAAGTAGATGAGATAAAAAATACAGGTAGTTCGTATTGTGCTTCGACAATTGATTTCAATCATTGCCAAGGTATTACCGCATCAGCAGATCACAACCGGGATCCGTCATGTTATTAACAGCCAACAAGGGTTCTTCCATCGCTTTGCCATTGATGGACACATGGCCGAAAGCGGATTGCCAGGGTGAATAACAACTGGCCAGGGTTAGTCCCGGACGGGTATATTGTGTGGTGCGCATGTCCGCGTACCAGTTGTCGTTGACGGTCGCTTGCCCAAGCATTTTGCAAAAATCATCGAAGGATTCAAACGCGTCAGCATCGTGAACTTCCATGATATAACCAGCATGGGTTTGGATGATCTGGTCATAGCTCATGTCCCGCGCTGACCAGTCTTGCAGTGAGGAATAGAGGATTGACAGGTGATCGCCACGGGTCATGATTTGTAGTGCAGCATTGCACGATTGACCATGATCGGTTTGTCGCAGTGGAATGATACCGACATAGGCGGTTTCTTCATTGATGGTCACGGTCAAGGGCTTGTCAAAGATGTGATTGAAATGGGTCAGGCTGGTGTTGTCGACACGCATTTCGAGGGGTTGGTTGAATCGTATGGGCCGAAAGATACCCGTGCGCATCTGCGTGATCCGCCCATGAATCGGCAGGGGATTGTAAAACACCATGGCTGTCATTTCGTGTTGAACAGTACGTGTTTCCGCTTCTTCGTAAAATCGTGGTGTCAAGTGTGTCGGGTACACGTAGGGACAATGATCGTCCAGAAAAAAACGTGAAAAATACCGAGCATTGGCAGCGGGATGGCGACGGTTTTCCCGGGCGATGTTGGCAATGCAGCCGTGTGCCTGAGTATTGTTAAGCCATGCATATTGAGCGGTTCCCAAGCTGCTGTTTTTACCAAACCATGTGGTGATCAGGCTTCGTCTGGGGCCCATGTGATGTGTTGACGGGGCACCGTCAGGCTTGTCGGTTTCGTCGGGCCATCGGATGCTGGCCGTGCCACTTTCAATGATGCCTTTAACTGTGGTGTTTGTCCGAGGTTCAAAAAGAGTCTGGATGAGTTTGGGTGTCAGATGAAAATCCGTCGCGCTGGCAAAGAGCATATGGGCTTGGACAAAGGGCAACGCGTCTTTGACTGCCGGGGCGATGAGTTGGCTGTCATATCCTTTGTCATACAACTCCGTTAGCAAGTCAAAGGCAAATTGTTCGGGAAACAGATAGGCCAGCAGGCAGGTGGTATTGCAGAGCATTGCTTCGTAGTCCGACGCATATCCGCGGGCAAAGGGACCCGCCGGCAGTCCAACGCGCGCATCAAAGTGTAGTGCCACGTCCTGCCAATAGAACCGTTCGAGTTTCAGAGCCAGTTCGCGTGCTTCTGGATGCCGGGTATGTTCGACAATACCAGCCAGTGGCACCAGTGAAACGAAGCTGTAGGTCGGCGAATTGTACTCGCAAGGAAACCCCGCATGGGCAAAGAATGCAACAGCCTGCTTGAGTTTCGCAAGGCCGATCTGAACCATTCGTTTGTCATTGAGAATTTCACCGCCAAGCACCAGCGCGTGCATCGCCTTGTAGGGATGGTTGTCGTTGTAGCCGTGGATTTTCAGATCTTCGGTGCAAGCGTAAGACAGGTTCATGCGGAGATTGTTTTTCAGTAACGACAGTGTTGTTTCGTCAAGCTTTTGACGATGCCAGATCAACAGGTCGATTGTGGCATTGGGGGTGAAATGGCATGGCTTGTCGGTGAAGTTTGTCTGGATGATCCGGTTGGCGCGTTCGATGTGATGAGCATCGCCATCCAGGTAGGCCATGCAATGCCAGAGCATCGCCCGATACCCGCCGGTGTTTGGCGATTTTTCATTAACATAATGGCCATCCGAATCCCAGCAGCGGTCCATCCAGTTCCGATGGGCAGTCCAGAGCGTTTGACGTCGTGAATCGGCCTTGATTTTGATTGGCATGGTCGTTGTCATTTTCAGATTCCAGTTGTTTGCTTTTGCCAGATATCAAGGATCAAGCCATGACGATTTGCCTGGGCTCATTGTGCGTAGGGGTGTTTTCTTTGGGAAATGGGGGATGATGTTTGAGGATTGAAACGGTGCGTGTCTGGTTTATCAAGTGGCAAAGGATCGCGTTGAGGATTAGTTCGATTTTTCCGTGATCGCAAGGCATTGCCTGATCGGTTGTCGGATACAGGTATTGCATGTGTGCATTGGCGTCTTGCGGCTTATCTTGAAAGTACAGAATCGCGTGATTGTCAAAAAACGGCACGAACAATTTTTCGCCTTCCCCATGCCAGAACAGACCGCAACGGCACTGGTCGATGCTGTGTCCCGTTGGATTGGTACACCATGTGTGAAGTGGAATGGTCGGATCATTGGGATTCATCGCGCGTTGGACAAACGCAACATCGGCGTCGGTATAGGTACCGTATTGGCATTGACTCAGAAAGCCGATGAGCTGGCGTTTGAGGTCAATGCGTTTGTCTTGCATTTCTTCGTCTGCATAGCGATTGCAATATTGTCCTGGATCGGCTTGCAGGTCGTAGAGTTGGCTGTGTCGATCGTCGTGGGCGTAGAATGCCAGCATCCATTGGTCGTGCAGGATCATGCGTCCTTCGATGTCTTCGCAGAACACACTGCGATGCGGATCGAGCGAGGCATCATCCAATAGTGCCGGTTTGAGTGACACACCATCCGGTGAATCCATGCCCGGGCAATCAAACAATTCGCAGATCGTCGGCGCCAGATCGACAAGTTGTACCGGTTCAAGGCGGCGATTGTGCGTCGGTCCCTTTGGGCAAATGGCCTGGGCTGGACGAATGATCAACGGGACCTGCGTCAGTGCCGTAGAACAGACATCGCGATGCTTGAGATACAGGCCGTGATGTCCGGCTTCATCGCCGTGGTCGGCCGTGAAAATGATGCTGGTTTGTTCGTCAATTCCAAGTGCTTTGAGTTGCTCGATGACCCGACCGATTTCCTTGTCAATGCCTTGAATCAACGTGTAATAGCTGGCTAGCAGATATCGGAAATCCACTTCACCGAGCATGTTCCGGATGCTGTTTTTGCCGAGGCTTTGACGCATGGCTGGGCCATGGCGATCCAGTTCTTCTTCTGTGAGCATTCGCTCCAGGACCAACTCATCAGGCCGGCGGAGATCCCACCATTCTGCTGGCACGGTTTGCGGATGATGCGGTCGGGTAAAGCTCAGCCAGGTAAAAAAGGATTCCCCGGTTATTGCTTTTTCCCGAATGAAATCCAACGCGCGATCCGGGGTCCATCGTTCCAGGGAGTGTTCCAGCGGCACGTCGGACATACAGGATTGACGGACGAGTTTGTGCTTGTTTTCAAGCAATTGGGCAGCCATGGAAGGCAGGGCGATCCGGTTGCGATGATCATTGCCATGCATCTGGTCTGTGGGCCAGTGGATGCCATGTTGCTCGCAGTATTGGCGGTAATGTGCATCTTTGGGAACGGCCAAATCTTCTTCCTCGGGCAGCATTGGGCAGGAACGATCAAAACCGAAGGCGTCATCCCCCACGCAAGCTACGTGAAACTTGCCGAACGCACCGGTGGCAATGCCGTGTTGTTGAAGATGTCGTGGGAGCCAAGGCAGGTTGCGCCGTGTCAGGCCGGTGAATCCAAATTGCTGGTTGGTACTTGGGTATTGGCCCGAAAGCATGGAAACGCGCGATGGCAGGCAGATGGGACTTTGGCAGACGCATTGCTCAAACAGCACTGCCTGCCCGGATTCAACCAAGTGGTCGAGGTGGGGTGTTTTCACATTGGGATTGCCCAGCATCGACAAGGCGAAAGCGGGCCATTGGTCAGTTTGGATTAATAAAACGTGATGCATGAATTTCTCTTGGATATTGGAACGGTTGTGTGTGTGGGGGATATAGATGCTTGTTTATTGCCTAGAGCGAATGTGATAAATGGCCTGATGGTTGGCCCGGATTGCAGCGATTCACCAACTGCGGCTGCATGCTGATGGAAAGTGATGTGCCATCGATGAGCGTGCCGGACATTTCTGCCAGTTCAATCAGTTTCCGGGCGATTTGTTCCGCACCGAAATCGATGCTGGAAAAACCAAAGAGTTGGGACCAGCTGGTATTGCCCAGGCCGACGATTTGCAGGTCTTTGCCGGGTGTCAATCCCAGTTCGCGTGCCGCCAGCATCAGATAGGCCATGGTGAAATCCTGTCCGATGAATGCGGTTGGTGTATCGGGCTGTTTGAGCATGTCCTGGAACTGTTCGATGGTTTGCCGGGAAGTTGGACTGTGATCCAGGTCGTCTAGGCGGTTGCGATAGACAATTTTCATCGCATGATCCAACCCGTTTTGACGTAGAGCATGTCCAACTGCCAGGATTAAGGGAGTGTGTCCGCTGTGGCGTTTTCGAGTGTAATGTACATCGTCACATTGAAGGTTGGTCTGGCGTCGGTGGACAATGACACCGATTTTTTGGTGGTCGTGTGCCAGAAGGTGTTCGACGGCCAGTTGTGCCGCAGCCTGGTAATTCAGGTCGATCTGATGCATGGCGGTGCCGGGTGGAATGTAGTTTGGATTCAGTCCAATTTGTCGCGTTTTGGGGCCGCATGTCTTTGCGATGGCTTGATGGAGTCCGGGGGTTCGTAAGCAATTGATCACGGTTCGGGGCGGATTGTTTTGCCAGTAGTCCAACAGGGCTTCGAACTGCTCGATCCCCTTGGTGACCTGCTGGCCAATGACCGAAGCGCGCAGGCCATGCTCCAGAAGCATTTCGGTCATGTGATTGACAATGGGGCTTTGAATTTCATCCCGTGTTTCATAAAGGATGTAAATCGATCGATCCAAGGCATGCTGTTGTGGTCTGGCGGACTGGCATGAATCGGTGTCTGCCGATTGTGATCTGCCGATGACGATGGCATGCTTGTTGGGCTCCCGGCGGATCAGTCCGAGGTTTTCGAGGTCGATTAACACGTGACGGACGGTGCTGTAGGACACGTCATATTGCTGTGCCAATTCACGCAGGGGGGCAATTCTTTCCCCTGCCTGGAGTTGGTCCGATTGAATTGCATGACGGAGCGCTTGATATAACGCGTCACGTCGGGTCCGCGTGGAAGTGGATGATTGAGGCTTCTGCTTGATGGGCGTCATGGCTAACGGCTTTCGTTTTGACGGGATAAACGGATGCTCATATGTTTTAAAATGTTTTATTGTGTATGGAATTGTAATGCGTCAATTGGTGTAAATCAATTTAAATATTTGCTAAACAGTTTAATTGTGATCATTTTTTTGTTTTAATCTGTTTTAAAATGTGTTGACTCTGCATGGGGCCGGTCTATGATTCCTTGGTGTGTTTCACAACTCGTTGCCAAATGATCGGGCGTATATTCGTCCGTGGGGCTGGTTACTTGGTGTTCTCTCGAAGGGTTTTAAGCATTGTTTTACGAAAGAGGTTAATCATGTTTATGACATGCTCGTGTAAGCAACGTTGGGATATACACAGGTATACACAGCGATCGGTCAGCTTGTTGGGGGGCTTTACGTTGATTGAACTGTTGGTGGTGATCAGCATTGTTTCACTGCTGATTGCAATTTTGCTGCCTGCTCTGTCCAAGGCCAAGGGCAGTGCCCGTCAGATCAAGTGTGCGGTGAATATGAGGCAGTTCGGTGTTTTCTTTGAAACCTATGCGACTGATTATGGACGATACCCGTATGCCAATTCGCAGAACCATCCTTTGGAAGTGGATTTCGATGATCCGTTTATCTGGTACAAAGATATTTTGGAAGTGATGCCCGTTGGCTCAAAGAATAACAGTGCAATGCTCAAGAATGTCAGTGCAGCCGAATTGGGGATTTGGAACTGTCCGGAAAACAACAGTCAGACGCAATGGCAGGGGTCGGGGACCAGTGTCATCAATGCCAGTTACACACCGCATGGCTACTCGGCTGATGGTGCGTATGAACATAATCGATTCCTGGGTGCCAAGCCTTCGGAAATTCTCAAGCCATCTATCAAGTTTGCCATGTATGAAGGAGTCGCATACCGCTCAAAGACTTGGGAGGATACGGGGGTTGGCGTGGTTTTGGGCAGTGGCAGCACCACCACGACCACGGGCATTGGATTGAATTATGTTCGCTATCCGCACAACGGCAACAGCTACAACATGCTCTATGCGGAGGGTCATATCATGAATCGTCCCTACCCACTTCGGGGCGAGTTTGACCGTTATGCTGATCCGGCAAGTCCGTCGGGTTCATGGGAACAGAAGCAGTGGTGGTAAGGTGACGGGCTGAATCGTTCTGGGTTTATATTGACTGGATTAATCGTCTTCAAAGAGATGACAGCATATCTGTCGTCATCTCTTTGAACAGCGGAGTATTTTCATGATCAGGAAAATGAGTGATCGATTTAATCGCATACATCAAGCGGTTATGGTGTGTGTGTTTTCAATCCTGCTGGTGGGGCAGATTCAGGCACTGACCATACCGCAGGGCAAAATATTGCAGACCGAGCAACTTCCTGCCACAACAATGCGCGGTTATGGCAAGGTTGAGGCGCAAGGTACCTCTTGGCAGGTCGATGGCCAGAAAGTCACGACCGTGACTTTTACCTGTCAGTCGTTGGACAAAGCAGAGCTTCTCGCCTCCAAGTACATCACTGATTTTCAGGATTACGGCCCGGTTCAGCCTGCAACAATAAGCGGTATCGCTTGCAAGGTTTTTGCGCTGCGTCATGGTGGATTCTGGCTGATCGGTATTGATGGCAATCTCGTTCATGTGATGTGGGCTCAAAGTCTCGATGGGTTGGGTAAAGCTGCAAAATCACTGGGAGCCGGTCAATGGAAAATGCCTCAAGAACAGGCCTATCCACGTTACCTGGATAACTTCGATCATGCCGGATTGGGCATCTGGTGGATGCCAAGTACCAAGCCCAAAGAACAGATGGATTGGTTTGCGGACTTTCCAGTTGCAGGCAATTTGCACAATCAAAGTTTGACCATGATTCCAGCGCCAGGCGTTTATGACACCACCGGCATTGATAATGCCATCGCTCAAATGCATCAGGCGGATAAAACCTATCGGCATATGCTCTGGAGTATTGGGCCGTCCGGTTTGAATCCCTGGTTTGACGGCCATCAATTGCCCGGTCAGCATTATGAGCAGATGCCAGAAGGCCATTGTGGTGGACGAAGCTTGTTTGAAGCAGGCGGTTATAATGCCAATCAAGTCGTTTCGTCGGCCGTTCGCACAATTGAGCAGGATGCACTGCTTCATATCATGCAAAAGCGCGTGGACGATCCGAATCTGCTGTCATGGATGGAATACCACGGCGAATACAATCAGCGCGATCCAGCTGCTTTGCCCCCGGACTATCGCACGCGATATCCTGCTTATCTGCAAACGGTCAAAAAATACTCTTTGGCTCAACTTTCCGAAGCACATACCGGCCATCGTGATGCCTATAAGCATTGGTCGGAAATTCCCGTCGGTGATACAGCATTTTTCTACGGGCGACGTGAACAGTTTCTGGATCTGGATGATGTTCCCTGGCGATGGAAACCGGTCTCACTGGCCACCGGTCTTAAAGCCGGTTTCAACAAGCCTGACTTTGAGGATGCGACGTGGGCCAGCAATTTTCGAGACGACAAGCTGATGCTTTCACAATATGCTCGCAAACGAAGTGGGGCGGCGCAGTTGTGGTATCGTTTTACGCAGCAGGTTCCCCAAGCCTATCTGGATCGTGTTCAAGAACAACGTGTTTATCTGCATGTGATGCCCTGTAGCGAAGGTAAAAACAATTGGGTGAATATCTGGCTTAACGGCCAACCCATTGCTGAGCAATTAAAGGGCACCAGTCATTTTACCCGTCACGTTCAGGTTGATGTCACCGATAGAATCAAAGCAGGTGACAACCAGTTTGCCATCTACTCCAACGACGGATGCATCGCTTATCGCGTTTTTCTAAGTAACGTCAAAGGGCAGGATTTTCCCTTTGAGGATTCGCATCTCAGTCAGCAGTATCTGGATTGGCGGGACTATTTGTTATGGGAAAAAATGCAGACACTTTACAGTACCCTGCGATTGATGCGCAGCGTTGATCCGGTCCGACCGATCAAGCTGATGACCCCGCAGCATCTACCCGGTTTGGCGATGGACATGATGGTTCGCTACGGTGCTTACCCGCAACTGACCGGCGAAGGGTCGTTTTACCGCCCCATGCATTACAAAGCCTATACGTTGCTTAGGAATATGCCTTCTTCCAGTGAGCCGGGCGGACCTTCCAGAGATGCACGTGGCATGCAGCATCTTTTTGCGATGGTCTTTGCCGAAGGCCAGGATGTGCATGATTATGTTTTTGATTTTTCCAGAGATTTTTGGCCTCACCAGCAAGCGGTTCAATGGTGGAAAGAGCATCAGGCATTGCTTCGGACTGTGGGGAAGACGCAACTGGTGCAACCTGATCTAGGCTTGTTGCGCGATACGGCACAGGATCATCGCTATAACGATGACTCGGTCTGGCGATGGGACTTATCGCGTGGAGCTTTACCTGCATTGGGCATCAAACCTGCTTTGGTTGACGGCAGGGAGTTGGAAAACGGCATCGCCGATGATCTGAAAGTTATCATGGACACCGCGACCACTGTGATGGACAAGCCGTTGATCGATGCAGTCCAACGTTACGTGCAACAGGGGGGTACGTTCATCGCCATGTTTCATACCGGGCAACATGAGCCGACGAAACGTGATACCTATCCTTTGGCACGTGCGTTTGGATTGACCGTCAAACCAACTCGCATCAATGCCCAAAATTATAATAAATGGCCTTTGGGACCGATTCGATTCACCCAGCAGCAAGATATGATTCCCAGCCTTAAAGGCAAGACCTGTGAAGGCAGCGGCGTGTCAATTGACTATCTGAACGTTACACGAACCGGCGCCATCAGGATTCAAGCCAACAACGATGACACCACGCCCATAGCACATTGGGAGGATGGCACCATGGCTGTCGCCCAGGTCAATCGTGGCAAGGGGCGTTTCATTCTGTTGGGGACACCGTTTCCTTTTCGCTTTAAGGATGTCATGGGGCAATGGTTCAATCAGGAAGATCGTCAGGCGTTACTAGGCGAAATGCTGGCATCGCTTGCAATCAAACCCGAGACGTTTTCGACGGATTCACGGATATGGTTTGAACGTCGGGCAAGCAAGAATGGTTTGTATGACGTGTATTTTGCCATGGCCCTTGGGATCAAGGATCGGCTATGGCAGATTGATCAGAAAATCACTTCACATCTTTCTGCCACATTGCGTGACTCCGATCAAGTGGTTGAAGTTTCCAGAACTGGCATGCCGGATATCCAGGCAAAAGTAACGGCTGGTCAATTGGACTTCGGGCAGCAGACTTTGGCACCGTTTGACGTGCGTCAGTTTGCGGTGATTCGTCCCAATGTTGGCTTGGTTGCCCCGCTGCATTGGCTTAAAGTGCAATGGGGGCAGTGGCGTGAACTGGAGCCTGTTCCTGCGACACTCGCTCAGGAAGTTACCCGTCAAGCTCAAATGATTGCTCGTGAATTTCACGAATCAGGCATGAATCTTACAAATGATTGGCAGGTACGTATCGACCCGCAGGACCCGGCGAGTCCGGCATGGATCACTGCCATGCCCACATCGCCGCAATGGATCACGGGTAACATGGGAACATGGCTGGCCAACGGTTGGCCTGACGCACAATGCGTACAGTATCGCAAGCAGATCAGCATTCCCAAGGAGTGGATTGACGGCAAGTCCCGTATCTTTTTTGGACTCAGTGGCGAATTCATTTCCCTGGGACTCAATGGCAAAGGAGCGTTGTGGGTCAACGGTCAATGTGTGAACCGTTCATTGACCAGGCAGTTTCTCGTCGATGTCACTGACGCAGCAAAAATGGGGCAACTTGATCTGGCGATGCAGGTTCAGTCAAATGATTTAAACCGCGGGCCGGGTGGTTCGGTTTTTTTGCGGAGAACACCTGCGGCATTGGATTCGATTGCGTTGGATCAAGGCTGGATCGAAATGCAATCGTGGGATCAAGCAGGTGAACCGATCGCTTTACCGCTGAAAAACAGAGATATTTTTGGATTACAGAAAGATGTGATGATTCCTGCTTCGTGGGCAGGGCATCCCGTACGCATTGTGATTCAGGATGCCGATCCCAATCTTGATACAGGGGTCAATGCGGTTTTTGTCAACCATGACGGGTATATCCATAACCGAACGACCAGTTGGGCTCCGGTGGGGATGCGCATTGATAAATATCTTCTACCAGGGCAATCCAACCGTTTGATTCTGGTGGGGCGCGGGAATCATCTTGGAACCCAGTACAAGCAATTTACGGCCGATATCCAATCGATTCGACTGGAAATGATGCCTGGTCCAAAGACACCAGACCGTGATGAATCGGCACCGCAAGCTGAGTAATACGCCAGTTGATAATGCGATCAATAGCGTTTTAAGAAACTAATCTCCATGTCTTTACGAATTGCGCCCGTTAAGAAGCGGATGCCTTGGTGAAATCCACTTCCTCACGGGCGCGGCTCGTGTTGTGTTCATGAAGGTTATTTGAAGGTTTCGAAAACCCCAGCCAGCCACAAAAATCATGCCGTCTTTCTCGGGAAATATGAGGTTGATTTTTCCAGCATGCAGGTTTATCGAAACCCTCATTTGTTTGAACGGATCTAGCGTCCCGATTTAACCACACTTTTCAAGGAGTTGTTATGTATCCATTACGATCCAGGGTTGTCTCATGGTGTTTGCTCTTTGCTATGTGGTTTGGCACTTCACCGGTCCTGGCACAAGACTATCCGACATTCGATCAGCGACGCGATTGGCTGTATAGCCTGGTTGTGCCTACTGACCAGATCAGTGGGTCGGGTAAAAGTGGTATGCCGTTCGCTATCGCCAAACTCTGGCAAACCAACGGTACGGATACCCAATCCAAAAACTTTGTCGTCCAACTGGCCGAAAGATTGCTTTACAAAGACACTGAACAAACCCTTCGTGATTGGGATAGTGAAGTAATCTTTGAAACCCAGGGACCCGTCCGCGCGATCTACCAGTGGAGCGATCAATTTACGGCCACCGATCACAACCGCATCGCCAACGGATACTGGAACAAACGTACATGGGGCAAAAATGGTACTGAGAACCACGAGTTGATGCGATGGATTAGCGGGTATCTGCTGGCTCAAAAATACGGCGGGTATTGGTACTTCACCGAATCCGATTCATCACTGATGTCGGCAACTGAAATGATGGGTCTGCTCAAAGCCAATCTGTTGTTGCGCGCCGAAGAGGTCTATCGACAGGATATGGCTGAATATACATCGCCCAATTATCTTGTTCATCACCTTATTCCGTGGCTCAACCTTTATGACTTTGTCGATGACCCGGAATTGCAGTACATCGCCGAGGCCGTGATCACCCGTCACCTGGCAACGCTTGCGTTATGCAATCACCACGGCGCGATCATTGAACCTTATGCCCGGTACGCCAACTATCAGGATCTTGACCCCAACTCTGAGGCCACTGGCAATGGGACACTGCTGGCCAACTGGATTTACTGGGGGCAGATTAATCCCACGCAATACCGTATCCAGCAACGCGGCAATGGGGGACCGTGGCTTTATTACCTGGCTGCCAGTGACTATCGCCCACCACAACGTCTTGTTGAAGTTGCCAACGGCACGGTCGGTCTGCCCTGTGAAATCAAACTCCATAGCACCCAGTGGCACGATACCTACTATGCCTCAGCCAACCGCCGATACATCTGGCGCACCGCCGACTATGCTATTGGCTCAGGTATGCGCGACTTTTATCCCGACAGTTTCTATCTCCAGCATGCCAAGTTCGGCATGCACTGGAATTCTTCTGACGCCAAGCGATCGATGATGCTCGGTCATGCCTACTGGCACGCCGATGCACCAAGCTGGACTGACTGGCTCAAGGCTACCGATTCACCGTTTATGCAGTCGATTCATCACAAAGATGTGGCCATTATCCTCTTCAATCACCCACAGGCCGACCCATGGGCAGGACGCGGTAATAGCAGTGATTGGTGGGCAGAGCGTGACGAACATGCAAATGCTCTGCGAACCACCATCTACGCTGTGTACCCCGACACCGTCAGTCAGATGATCGCCTACAACATCGGTGACGACACGCGCTGGTATTTTATCCGCGAAAATGACATTTACATCGGTATCCGCGTCCTCACCGTCACGTGGACCAATACAAGCAGCGAACTTGGACTCAGAGCGATTCTTGCCCAAACCCAGCCTAATGGTGATCGGTACCAAAGTGCATTTGTCATTGAAATGAGTACAGCAGTAGTCGATGGCAATTTCGACAACTTTCAGAATCGCCTCAAGGCCAACACACTCACCGTCGATTGGGGGACTGGTAATACGCCAGCTCAAACCGTCACCTACAACAACGGCCTGGGGATCACACTTACAGGCCAATACGATACCGATTACAACGAAGGAACCTACAACAACATCTGGATGCATCCGCAGGGAACACTCAACGACAGTGATTACAACTGGTATTCCTGGCCATTTTTGCAAAGCCCGTATGTGTCGATGGGTGGCAAAAAGCTTACGATTCAACAGTCGGGTGAGAACTTGATTTATGACTTAAGTTATCTTCCAACACCGTAAACCTGTTGCTGGATGACTGATATGAATATTCTCTCCAATATCCAATTGATTCGACTGTGAAAGGCGCCTGATTCAAAGACTCTGCTCGTGTTGAATCAACACAGCACGTTGAGTAATACACCAGTTAATGGCATATGCAAATGGTATTTTATGAGAGGGATAAGGTTGAATGTCTTTTGAATTTAAATGTGCATATTGGATATGGCATGGTGATGAACATGGCAACAACGACTACCGGGAACTGCAACAATCTTTTGAAATAACGTCTCGTCAACTTGAGCAAATGAATGCCGGGCAGGCGGTCACATTATGGATCACGGCCGATGCACTGTACCAGGTTTGGATCAACGGTCATATGCTGGGGCATGGTCCGGCAAAGTCCGCCAAGGGGACGCGCGGGGTGGATCGCTATGATATCTCGCCGTTTCTCGTTGAAGGAGAAAATCGACTGGATGCGGTGGTGCTGAACATCGGCACGGGGACGATGTGTTATCTGCATGGCTTGCCCGGGGTCTGTTTTGAGGTGTGTCAAAATGAACAGGTGTTGGTTGCAAGTGGTCATCAGACGCGTATGCGCACGGCTGTCGGACGCAAAAGACAAACGGTACGACGATGGATTTTGCCATGCCTCGAAGACGTGAATGCGGATGTGCCCGATGAGCCTTGGCAGTTTGCAACTGCGGTTGATCGAAGCATGAAGTTGTATCGTCGGCGCGTGCCTTTACCGACACGTGAACCGTTGTGGCCTCAACGTGTGATTTGTGCGGATCCGGTGCAATTGCCGGACTTTGCCATTTCATTTTGTCATAAACACTATCTTGTCTCTGATGAACAGCGCATTCGACAGAATACGTTCGACTCGCCCGCTTATATCGTGACCGACATCCATTCGCCCGTGTCACAGACATTGCAGTTTACGCCGACACGCGGTGCAGTGGATTGGTATTTTGATGGCAAATTGATCGTAGAAGGATCGGGTTGGGAGCCGTGGCAGCAGAAGGATCATTCGTTAGCGACGATCTTATTAGACAGTGGTGCGAATCGTCTGGTCGGGATACACAAGCACGATCACTTTACAGAGATCAACTTGGCCGGTTTTTGCCAGCAGCCGATCCAATTTGCCAATCCGTTCGGCGTGGGCGGTTTTCAAGTGGTGCCGTTGGCCGAGCAACCAGTGGACAGCAAGCGACTGTTGGAAGTGGATTGGGATTTGCTTAAGTCGGGTATGCCGGTGATGGATCCGATGCACACTATGATTGATGCCAATGCGCAGGATATGATACTCGGTGCACGTGTGTTGCCAGAGCAGCCGCATTCGTTTGATGACCTGTTGAAATGTTCTGCATCCGAGCCCTGGATCTTGCTACCTGCACCCGATGGCAAGGCTATACGCGTGGTGGTGGACCTTGGTATGGTGCACAACGGTTATCTGACATTTAAAGCCAGGGGTTGTGCTGGCAGCCGCTTGATTTTCTCTTTTTTTGAAGGTCTCGAATCAGGGCCGCCCATGAAACTGCATTGGACGTATGGTTGTGAAAATGCGTTGACTTATCATTTGACTGACGGGTACCAGACTTTTGAGAGTTTCCATCCGTATGGTGTTCGCTATATTGCGATTCATCATACAGGGGATCATCCAGTCGAACTGTCTGGTCTATGTATTCTGACTGCAAACTGCGTCAGTCGACAGCAAGGTGCTTTGCATTGCTCAGACCCGATGCTCAATGCAATTTATAATCTCGCAGTTCAAACGGTGATTTCCAGTGTGGATGATACGTTTACGGATTGTCCGACCTATGAACAGGTTAACTGGAATTTTGACAACCGCATGGCATTTCTAGGTGAAATTCTTACCTGTGCCAACACGAAGATAACGCGCCACAGTATTGAGCTATTTGCTGAAGATCCAGAATTAACCGGATTGGTACGTAGCCAGTATCCCAGCAGTTGGGACAGCCTGATTCCCCTGTGGTCATTGCATTGGATCATGTGGTGCCGTGATTATTTTGAAATGACCGGTGACCGTGATTTTGTCTGCCGTCTATTTCCGCGCATTGAATCAGGTATCGAAGAAGCTCTGTCACACATAGGTTCACAGGGCTTATTCGAATGGGAAGGTGTTTGGCATTTTGTGGAGTGGGGGCACGGCCGCGATGACAATCATGCGATCAACAGCGCAGAGCAGGCCTGTCTGGTTGGCTCGCTGGATGCTGCAATAGATATGGCAGAGATATTGAATATAAATCCTGATCCCGACTGGCAGATTGCCCGAAAGAGACTGATTTACGCAATCAATGAACATCTCTGGGATGAAAATAAACAAGCCTACTACGATAGCTTGCACGTCGATGGGATGCGATCAACAGTCACCAGTCAGACAACCAATGCGATGATGGGGCTCTATGGCATAGCTACGGAAGATCGCGCACGCGAGTTGGCCGTGCGAATCGAAGCGAACGATCCGAATCTGTTGGCTTACGGCAGCCCTTATGGTTTGTATTACATTCTGGAGCTTTATGATCGCTTCCAAATGGTTGAGCCGATTTTTGAGGTCATTCGTCAAAGGTGGGGGCAAATGGTTCATGCCGGTGATTATACTGCTTGGGAACACTTTGCTGAGTACGGTGGACATATGGGCTTTCCGACTCGCAGCCGATGCCATCCCTTTGCTGCGTATGTGGTCAAATATTTCATCAAGTACCTTCTGGGTGTGCAACGCCAGTCAACTGGATTTGCGACATACTGCTTTACTCCGATTCCTCCGCAAGGGATTGAGTTTTGCCATGGTATTGTGCCAACATCAGAAGGTATAGTTAGAGTGGGGTGGCAGAGAAAAGATGCAAATGGGCATGAGATAATAAAAAAATATAATAATTGTGGAAATAGTCATGGAAAAATGTAATTAAGATATGAAATCATTGCTCTTATTGTTGCAAAAGTATTTTGATAATCGAATTAATTTATGAATATTTTTGGATGTTGAATGTGGAAATGGAATTCTGCTTGTCTAAGGCCAAAAAAAATTGAGTGACCTATTTACAGCTTGTGTTGGTTCAGATTGGTTGGCAACGGATACATATAAATCTGCATGGATTTATGACTTTGCTGCTAATCACTCGGAGGGTGTTGGTGCCGGGATTGGTGAGGTTTTGGGAGTGGCTTGAGTCACGTCCCGATCGCACCGCTGCCATGAGTCAGTGGCAGCAAGTTTTGGGGGGCGGGGAATCGAGATCGGTAGCACAGCGATTCCTTGAGCCCCTTGAAACACCTTCAACCGCATACCCTATTT
>PAIY01000083.1 GCA_002704825.1 Phycisphaeraceae bacterium | reverse complement strand
GCTTCTGCATCGCAAACCTCCTTGTCTTAATGCACAGAAGTCATATCGGCTCGAGACAAACATCTATCCCACATTTTGAAAATGACAGACCACTAGGATTGGTTTGAATGGAAAAAACGGACATATTAGTGTGAAAATGCGTCCAGAACGAGCGTGATGTGGGGGTAACGAACTGTCAGAATTGCAATGCGCACAGCCATCGCATGAGGGGTAACTGAGATTGAAAAACTGAAATCCGGGGGATTAATCGGTTCAGATTGATGAGTCGGCGATCAATTGAGCAAGGGCCTTGCCGGGATCGGGTTGACGCATCAGGTGTTCGCCAATGAGGATCCGATGGACACCTGCCTGGCGGAGTTTTCGGACGTCATCGCCGGTCTTGATGCCGGACTCGCTGACGAGTGTGTCGAGGTTGGTGATGTCGGGGATCAGGTCCAGCGTGTGATCCAGATGCGTGACCATGGCTTTGAGATCACGGTTGTTGATCCCAAGCAGGGTGGGGGTGTCCGGCTGAGAGGCAATCACCTTCTGAGCGCGCGCGAGATTGGCTGGATCGAAAATCTCCAGCAGGCAACCCATGCCCAATTCCCCCGTGAGTTGGTGCAGGGTATAGAGTTTTTCATCATCCAGACATTCAGCGATCAGAAGCAACGCATCGGCGCCAGCAACACGCGCTTCGACCACCTGATACGGATCAATAATAAAGTCCTTACGCATCACCGGCAGGGACACGTTCTGGCGGATCGCGATCAGATAGTCCAGTGATCCCTGGAAAAACGGCTCGTCCGTCAAGCAACTGATTGCAGAAGCACCATTGGCTTCATACGCCCTGGCAATGGCGACCGCATCAAAGTCCGCCCGGATGAGTCCGGCAGAGGGGCTTGCCTTTTTGACTTCCGAAAGCACACACAACTCGCCCACCGGTTGGGTCATGGCTGCAAAAAAGTCGCGCGTCGGTCCACAGCCCGAAATTCTGGCCTCAAGTTGCTCAAAAGTCACCTTTTTTTGCAGGTCCAATAAATCACGTTGCTTGCGGACAATAATGTTTGCTAAGATGTCTGTCATGTGACTGGATCCAGTGTCCAATTGGAAGAAAGTTCACATCTTAACAGTTTGATTGAGCGGGTGTCAGATGTGAGTGGTTTGACAGATTGCCATACGCTCAATGGGTCCAGCAACAGGCGTTAGAAAAAATGACAGGGAAGTAACTTGGCAAAGATTGGTCTGCTATCAGACGCCCACGGAAGGGGCCAGATTACGGCAAAAGCCGCGGAATTGCTCGTCGCCGAAGGTGCGCGACGCCTGATCTATCTCGGTGATGTCGGCAGCCCCGAAGTCATCGACGCCTTGCTGGTCAAACACCCCGCCAAACCGGAGCAAATGGTCCCGGTAAATCTGGTTTTTGGCAACGTCGATTGGGACGTGGCGGATTTAACCCGTTATGCCAATGAATTGGGGGTACAGGTTGATCATCCAGTTGGTAGAATGGAATTTGATGATGGCAGCGTCCTGGTTTATTTCCATGGCGATCAGTCATCTGCTTTTGACGGTCCACTGCACGAACAAGTCCGTTATCTCTGTCATGGGCATACACATATGGTCAAAGACGATCGCGTGGGCAAAACCCGGATTATCAATCCCGGTGCGCTTTATCGCGCCGGTTCCTACACCGTGGCGTTACTTGACACCCAGACAGATCAACTGACGTTTTTCCCCATTGAGAAAAGCTGCTAAAATGCCCTGATGGCGGGGTAAGCCGGGCAAGCTTGACCAAGCAACAGATGTTAGGAATTTCATGCAGTCCATGCAGGACCAGACCGAACAACTCGATAACCTCACGGTTCGGACGTATCACACCAACGACCAGACGGCGGTGTCACGTCTCTATACCGAGGGGTTACTCGCCGGCCAGATTGCTGCCAACGATACCGGGGCAGATATCGACAATATTCACGAAGCCTATTTCAGTGAAGATGCCAATCATTTCTGGGTTGCCGAACACAACGGGCAAATCCTGGGCATGATCGGCTGCTTCCATGAACAGGATGGACACGTCGGCGAAATCCGTCGCCTTCGCGTCAACAAGGATTGGCAGCACACCAACATCGGCGCCCGTCTGCTCGAACATGCCCTGGAACATTGCAAGGTTCACAAGTTCCTCAAGGTTGTCTTGGATACCCGCTTTGACACCGAAGCCGTCATCGGCCTCTTCGACCGCTTCGGCTTCCAACACACCCGCAGCAAAAACATCCATGGCAAGGAACTCCTGGAGTTCTATCTGGACCTCTACCGCCAGATGAAAGACGAGTGATCCTTCACGCGACGCAAACCGCTTGCGGTTTAGCGCTCGATTGGTTGACATCATCACGATGGCGTTTGTATCTCGCCAGATGCGCTAAACCGCAAGCGGTTTTAAGATTTGATCCGAAATCCGAAATCCGAAATCCGAAATACCCGAATTCCATCCCTCATGACCGCCACCGACTTTGACGAAGCTGCGATTTTTCACGAAGGCCTGCGCCTGTTCAATGAGCAGGAGTGGTTTGATGCGCATGAAACATGGGAAGACATCTGGGTGATGGCATCAGGTCCCCGCAAGCTTTTCTATCAGGGACTCATTCAGTGTGCTGTCGTCCTTGAACATGTCAGGCGTGGTAATCCGCGTGGGGTGCGTTCAGTTTGGAAAACCGCACAAAGCAAATTCGTCGGCTTGCCTGATCCGTACATGGGCATTGAGATTGCCAGGCTTCTTGCAGATGAGTATCGCGCGATCCAGCGTATTCTCGATTTGCCGAACGAGCGATTTAATCCGCAGTTGGGGCGAGGGCAGGATTTGCCTTACGACGCTTCGTAGGCACCACGGATCACCTTGCTGATCGATCCCTTTTCCGAATCTGGCCAACAGTGATCAAGAGGCTTGGTTCGAACTCTCCTCACACCGGCTTCGCCCATGACGCATAGCCGCGAAGTTGGCAACCAGAGATATTCTTTGAGACTTTGCGGGTTTGGCGTGAGGATTTGACTTGTTGAATTGAGCCTTACAAAGGATTTGAACCGAGCCTGATCAAGGGTTAACAGATCTGGATTGATAGGGTATTGTGCGCAAAAACAGCTGTAAATAGCGTCCTGCAAAGATTCATGCAATGGACTGTTTGCAGATTCATGATGTTTAGCAAACATTTTGCAAAATAATGCGGAAATACCGATTACAATCGCTTGCATCATCGGACAAAAACCTTCATAATCCATTGCTCACATTTTCGACAGGCTCGGGTACAACGTCTGTCATGAGCAACCAACATCCAATTTGATTCAACGGAATTTTGTGCAGACAAGGTCCAGCGTTATCGATGGCGGATGTGACTGACTCGAAATGTCAGACGAGTCAGTTTGAGATTTGTAACACAGTGTGTCACACACCGATTGAGAACAATTCGATGAGCCCAAAGCACGGTATCGTTTGTCTTCTTTGCCTTCTCTTAACCAGTCTTGTTGCGTGTCAGCGACAATCCGAATTAACCAATGGTGATTATGCCGGTTACTTCGACAAAGCGACAGAAGAATTGGTATGTTTCAATTTCCCGGTCAGCTATGACATGTTCGCCGATCTGCTTGAGGTCATTCCAGCAGACCATGAATTGTATTACAGATCACTTTTTGCCAAGGCCACCTGCGCTCAGCACATCACGCCTCCGACCCAGGAGTTGCTTGATGAAGCGACGAAGCTTTTTGAGCAGGTTGCCTCCGAATGCCCGGATAAAAATTTAGCTGGACGCGCGATCATTAATCTCGGGCGCATTGCCGAATTGCGTGACTATCCAGGTGACATCATTGATCTGGATACCGCCCGCAAGTATTACCAGCAACTCATCGACACCTATCCCAATGAAGATTTGGCAGACGAGGCGATCCTTTGGAAAGCCGGTACGTATATTCAAGTTGTCGGTGACAAACAAAGCAAAGAGCAAGGTGTCACGATGCTTGAGGATTGGCTTGCCAAGCGACCTGATAATGCCTTTGCATCGCCGATGTGGACATATCTGGGGCAAACCTACGAACTGGAATTAGACAACCCCCAACGCAGTCTGGAATGTTACATCAAAGCTGACAAGATTGGTTTACCTGCCGAGTCTTCGATCAGCGCCTTTTACTGGCGGATGGCCATCATGGCTCAGAAGATCCCTTCGCAATTGGATACCTGTGTTAAGTACTATCAGAAGATCATCAAGATCACACCCACCAGTGGTCGAGCCTTTGAAGCGAAGTTGGCATTAGATGAGTTGGCCAAAGCTCATCCCGAGAAGAACATTCAGGTGCCTGAAATTGAGCTTTACCAGATTGGACAATAAGAGTCGTGAAGAAAATCCCTTTGAATTATATCGGTATCGTCCTGTTGCTGGTGGTCTTTGGTTTGAGCCTTGCACAGGTCCTCTCCAACAGCTTTAAGGCTGGTGAAATCACCGCGTTCGGCAAGGGTGGCAAGAAGATCATCCGCATCGCTCACTGGCAACTGGAACCGGGTTACCGTGTTGCGATGAACAAAATGATTGCCGACTACAACGCGTTACCCAAGGTCAAGGAAGCTAACATTGAAGTTCAGCAGGTGCCGGTGACCGAGAAGGTTTACGGCCAATGGCTCAATGTGCATTTGATGTCAGGCACCGCGCCGGACATCTGCGAAAAGGGCTTTGCCAAGATGACAAGTGGTGACTACGTCGCCCGGTTCTTTGAACCGTTGGGGGACTACGTTGCCAAGCCCAACCCGTACAATCAGCCGGAGTATCTGCCAGAGGATGTGAAGCAGGAATACCCGGGTATGGTCAAGCTTCTTGCGGAGAATCCCTGGCGTGAAACGTTCAATGACGGGATGCGTGGCGGCTGGGATGACAAGCTTCAGAACCACTATGCCGTGCCGACGAGTTTCTTTGGTGCGGTTCGACTTTACTACAACGTGACGTTGATCAATGAAGCCAAGCAACTCATTCGCAAGGAACTGGTCAAGTCGTCCTATGACCAATGGATGGCATACCGCGTGGATAACGGATTCATCAAGGACGATGCCAAACTTAAAGCGTGGGCTGCAACCGATGAACCGCCCCAAACATTGGGACAGCTTTTGCTCAGTTGTTCAGCGATTCGACACATCGCCCAGCTCCGAGGTCAGGATAAACTCGTCCCCATCGCAGGCAGCAGCTACAGTCAGAACATGTTTGCTGACGCTTACAAGATTCCATTCTTAAGTGAATATGCCCAGCAAGTGGACATGAACGTCAACTCCACGATCACGGCTTTGGAAACCTATGCTGCATGGGAAGCCGGTGTCTGGAGTTTTGAGGACGAACGCGTCAAGGCCTATTACAAGTGTATTGAAGAAGTTTGTAAGGAATTTCCTCCCGGCTTCCTTGCATTGGGACGTGACCAGGCGATCAATCGTTTCGTGCTGGGGCAGGCCGCCATGGTGGCTTCGGGTGCATGGGATGCCAACGGCATCATGAAAGGTGCTTCTGGCCACAATGATCCTTCCAAGGACTTTGAAGTTGGCATCATGACCTTCCCACTGCCTGCCAAGGGTGAGAAGTGGGGCGAGTATGTCAGTTACCCGTCCAACGAAGCGCAGGCGACCGCCGGTGCGCCTTACGCGGTGACGCAGCGTTCGCAGAATGTGGATTGGGCGATTGATTTCTTGCAGTACATGAGCAGTTACGCCGTCAACCAGCAATTCAATCGTGACGCCGGCTGGATTCCTGTGATCATGGGGACATCACCGACTGAACAGATGATGCCGTTCTCTCCCAACCCCTTTGGTTTGTCCAAGGGTGCTGGGGTGAATTTCTATCCGGGTTCGACCAACATCCGCACCATTTACGATGGCCAACTCTGGCTGTACATGTCCGGCGACATCTCATATGACACGTTTGCCAGTCGTGTGGTTGAGGGATTGGATAACAAGCAGAACGGCGTGAGGCGACTCTGGTATGCCGAATGGGAAAAAACGCGAAGCAATTTTCGCAATGACGAACGCATGCTTGCGACCCAGAAAATCCGCGAGATGTACAAGAACGATCCAACCGCTTCAGACAAGTACATTCGAGGCGTTTTTAAAGTTGTTGCTGGCAACAACGGCAACGGTATCCGTTCGGATTGGCTAGACATTCACCCCGACGAAGAATTCCCCGAGTTTTAAAAAGTTCACGCTATGTCCCAAACTGCAATAAATAATACCGCTGTAGCGCCAAGTCGCGTCAATAGCAAATACACTCCTGCTCGTATTTTTGCTCGACTGCGTACTGTCTCACTGCTTTACCTGTTGATGCTGCCGACGATCGCAAGCATGCTCATCTTCAGCTACTATCCCAAACTCGATGTCGTCATCAAGGCGTTTTATCGTTGGGAACCGGGGCAGATTGAAGAGTTCATCGGCTTGAAAAACTTCCAGGACGCGATGTCGGATCCGCTGTTCTGGAACTCGTTTCAGTTGGTGATCATCCTGCTGGTGGCCAATCTTGTGAAGATGTGGCCGGGCATCATTACAGCCATCGCATTGCATCGCATTGCCTCGAATCGTTGGCGGTACATCTTCCAGGTTGCCTTCGTCATTCCGATGGTGATTCCCGGTTTGGTCTGGCTGCTGATCTGGAAGAGTTTCTACGAGCCGGACTTCGGCATTCTCAATCGCTTTTTGAATCTGACCGGCGGGATGCACCTGCTGGGTTGGCTTGACGGGACCAAGGACGTTCCGGGGGTGATGCCCAATATCGCTGAGGCATTAACGCCGATCATCAACGGGCCGGTGACGTGGCTGTTTGCCAGTGTCTGGGGCATGTTGACCTTTGGTGCCGTGGCCATGACGTGTGCTGCACGCAATGTTGACCCGATGGGAAATATCAAGCGTGCACTGCTGACGGTTGGACTTGCATTCAGTACATACATGGTGGTTTACCTTGCTGGTCAGGATAACACCACCGGCTCGGCGGTCGCTTTGATCGGCTGCATCCTTTTCCTCATCGGCATTGCCCGGAAGGACGGCCCTGCATGGTTGCTTTGGACGATGTGGATGCTTGCTGGTTCGTGGACTTGTCAGGGACGGTTGTACATGCTGCCGATTCTGGTTGCGGTTGCCGAAGCCATTAACTTTGTCGTTCGCAACATGACCCACACCATTGCTGCCAAGGACATCGTCAAATGGGTTGGTCTTGCCGTCGTTATCGCCGGTTGTCTGTTCATCAGCTTTGGCAAAATCTGGACAGTACCCACGGGGCAGTTCGAATTCGGATCACCCGCTTGGCTGGGTAATAAAGACCTGGTGCTTCCAGCCGTCATCTTCTGGGGCTTCCCATGGGTCGGCACGGTGGGGGTACTCATTTACCTTGCGGGTCTGCAGCAAATTTCCAATGACGTGTACGAAGCTGCCGAACTCGATGGGGTCGGCCCGATTCGTCGTGTTTTTTCCATCGAGCTCCCGCTGATCATGACACAGGTGCGTATCAACCTGATCTTCATGACCATCGGCACATTGACCGCTTACGAATTCTTCCTGATTCTGCTTGGCCCAGCTGGTGGTCCGGGCAACAAGGGGATGGTCCCCGGTCTGTACATGTATCAAAAAGCCTTCCTCTCCGGCCGTTTTGGTTATGCCTGTGCGCTGGGGATGGTGTTGTTCATGCTGGTGTTGTTACTGACCATCATTTACCAACGCTATGTGAAGGTTGAGAAGTAACCCCCGGAAGTAACCCCCGGAATTTGGGAATCCAAAACAAATCACTTGCGGTTTAGCGCGATTTAGAAATCCGAAATTCGAAATCAGAGATAATCATGAGTACTGCTCGGCCTACAAAACTTGGTGAAGCCCCCAAATACGCGATTGTCATTTTCGTGTTGTTCTTCGCCTTTTACCCGTTGTTCGTGATGTTCTGCATCAGTTTCAAATCCAATGAACAGTTCCAGGCCAACCCCTGGTTCTTCGACTCACCCAGTGAGTGGCATTGGGAAAACTGGGCCGTTGCCTGGGGCATCGTCAAGAACTACATCGCCAACTCCATCGTCACCGCCGTCATCTCCGTGGCCATTGGCATGGTCATGGTCGTTCTCACCAGCTACGTCCTGGCTCGCTATCGCTTCCGCGGTCGGAACATCATTTACTACGGCATCATCGCTTCCATGTTCCTCCCCGGGACGGCGGCAACGCTGGTGACCTTGTTCTGGCTCATCCGTTCGATGGGCTTGGTCAACAGTCTCTGGGCCATCATCATCGTCTCATCCGCAGGCGGGCAGGTTGCAGGCATCTTCATTCTCAAACAGTTCATCGAAGACATCCCCAAGGAACTTTTCGAGTCTGCACAGATCGATGGCGCAACACACCTTCGCCAGATCACCACCGTTGTTTTACCGTTGTCCGGCTCGATTTTGGCTACGGTCGCGATCATGAAATTCCTGGGGGTCTGGAACAACGTGATGCTGCCTTTGGTGGTCTTGCGAGACGATGAGAAACTCACGATCCCGGTCGGTCTTTTGCGATTGGAAGGTGAATACGTCAAACAGTGGGGTGAGATGATGGCCGGGTATGCCATTGCGTCAATCCCATTGGTGATCATGTTCCTCTTCACCATGCGCTGGTTCGTCAAGGGCCTTGCTGCCGGTGCCATTAAAGGCTGAGCAGACACCATTCATCCGAACAGACATCAACTGCACGTCGCAATCCGGCGTGCAGTTTTTATTGGGTGACATCGTCATGTCCGCCAAGTGATGCCTTGCAACTGAAATGTCATGTGTGATGCCAATCCCATTTATTACTCCTGCGTTTGAATTCATTGAACACCGGGTGCCCCATGGCGCAACGTTGACACAAAGGGCAGCGGATTGGCGGACATGATGCATGGATTCACTAAACATATCTGAATACGACATTTTTCGTAAGTGAATCGATTGCACATTGAGCACCGGGTGTTAACCCGGTGCCCGATACGTTGACATACCTTCAAACGGGCACCAGATTCACATCTGCTGCTCATCTTGTCATGCTGATTCATATCAATCCATGCATCATGTCCTGGCATCCGGTGCTCATTCATGCACGCGTTATTAACAGGATGGGTATGAGTCCCAACAGAATGGTCAGGCGGTGTCTTGAATATAGCCGAGTCATCATGGCTCGGTTGCCTTGGAACGAAGTTGCACAATCATCTGGAACATCCATTCGATGTTAACCATCCATCTTGTCAATTGATCTTGCCTGTCTTAGAGATCGTCGTGTTTTTAAAACAAGATCGTTGACTTGCACGACATCTCGAATAGAATGAGTTGTATGGAGTACTGCTGTACTACTTAAAATGGAGATGCCATGCGATCAACCCGTGGATTTACCCTCATTGAATTACTGGTTGTCATTTCGATTATCTCGCTTCTCATTGCCATTTTGTTGCCGGCCCTGGGCAATGCGCGTAAAGCGTCGCAGTCGGTTGCCTGTCTGAGTCAGTTGCATCAGATGGGGATTGCTTCAGCGATGTATGCAGGGGACTTTCAGGATACGGTGTTACCGGCCTTCCCAAAGTACTCCAAGCGTGCGCTGAGTCACAATCCACCGGGCAGTGGCAGTTGGGCTTTTGCGCTTTGTCGTTACATGGGGCGTGATGAGATCAAGGGGTTTTACAATCTGGAGGATGCCAAGCCGTTTATCTGTCCGACCATGCCCACGCGTATCGGCTATGGGCACAATCTGCAGGGCATGGGTTGGGGGACAACCAAGTTTGATGTGGTGGTTGGATACAAGCGGACTGCCGATATTCTCCAGCCGGGGTTGATGGTCCATTTGATCGACAGTTACAGCTACTCGTCAGCGGATCCGACCGCCTGGGGTTCATGGCTGCCGCATGTCCGTTGGCCGGGGTTGGTGTTGGATACCTTGCCTGACATTCGTCATCCCAGCGACTCGGCCAACATGCTTTTTGCAGACGCTCATGCTGCCAATAGCCCTGAAATTCCCGTGGATATCAGTCACATCCAACCCCATTGGGAGCAGTGATTTTCCAACCTTGTTCTTTTTGAATCAACCGTTACCCGGAGAGTTTTATGTTGCGACATTGTCCGTTGTTGGTCTTACTGTGTTTGTCATTTGCCATACCTGTTACGGCTCAAGATGGCTTGCCGGCGTTTAACCAATCGCTTGAAAGTTCGACTGCACGCAAGCAACTTCTCCGTGGGTTCACTGTCGGCAGGATGCGGGAAAGGTCCATCGACAAAGCTGCCAACAAGTGGCATGCCAATCATGTCCGTTACATGATCCGAACGCAGTTTCAGGCACGTGTCCAGAAACTCACCTATCAACAGAGTTGGGATAAAATCATCAACGATCTGCCCGGTGAATTGGATCAGTGCAAGAAGCTTGGGATGACCGCGGTGCTCTGTCTCTTTGAGTTGCCTAATGACAATGCCCTGAACTATCCCAAGGGACGCGAGAAACTCACTGCATTCTGGAACGATGATTCCAATCGCCAATTGCTCATCAAGTGTTGGCAGCAAATCGCTCAAATCTGCAAAGACCGTGACCAGGACATCTGGTTCGAGATCCTTAACGAACCCCTGGATTGGCAGGACTTTCCCAAGCCCCCCAAACACTGGCGCTCCTGGGCTCAGCAAGCCATCAATGCCATCCGCGAAATCGACAAAAAGCATCCCGTGGTCATCGAAGTCGGACCCGGCGGATTATGCTGGGCGTTTAAGGACTTTGAACCTTTGAAAGATGATTACATCATCTATGCAACACACCAATACCAGCCGCATCAATACACCCATCAGGGGATCAAGAACATCAAGCAGACGGATCTCAAACAAGCCTATCTGGATATGCACCAACCCTGGCCCGGCGAGTATTCAGACACCGGCGGCGGCTGGTGGGACAAGAGTCGCCTGCGGACCGAACTCAAGCCGTTGATCGACTTTCAACAAAGACACAAGGTGCGTGTTTACATCAGTGAATTCAGTGCAATCAAGTGGGCGCCGGATGCTGAAAAATACCTGCGTGACAGCATCGAACTCTACGAGGAACTGGGTTGGGATTGGTCCTACCACGCGCTGGATGAATGGCCGGGTTGGAGCCTGGAACACACCGATGACTTTGACACCCCGCAGCAAGCCAGGCTTTCCCAGACACCAACCGAGCGGGCCAAGGTGGTCAAGCATTTCATGGATCGAAACCTGCAGGATTCAAGCCGTTCGCGTCATTAATCGCCAAACAGAAATTCGATTCGTCATTCCCGCGAAGGCCCGAATCCAGTGGCATTCTGTTGACGCTTGCATGTATCACTGGACTCCCGCCTGCGCGGGCGTGACGGAAGTGGGCGATTGTTTATGCACGTTGCAATCGTGAGCACAGTCGCGAGAAGGCACGTTATGAACATATGCGTCAGATGCACTACGAGATCAGACGTCTGGATTCCTGACGTACCACGCGATGACGCATGTTGCCTTTGATCATGCCTTCGTCAAGTAACGTGATTGCTTTGTGGAATAATCCCAATTGATCCATCATCCAGTTGGTGATGTTGGCACGATGCATCTGCTTCAGATCACGCGATGTATGCAGGTGTCGGAACGAAACAATCGGCATGTCCCCGAGCATGTCCAGCCAATCATGTTGCGCAAGGACGTAATTCAGGTACTGATCCTGCGGGCAGATCACCGCGTCATATTTCCCGCTGGTGAGCATGGGCCCGATCACCTGCGCTCGCTGAGCAGCTAGCGTGAAATCACCATCCTGGCATTGGTTGATGATTTGTAATACCGGTTCACCGGCAATGGCAAGGCCCTTGATCACACCATGTTTCTTGCATTGATCTGAGATCGCATTTTTCAGTTCATCAAACGTCGGGATCGCAACCGGATCACAGATCACCATGATATTTTTGCATTGCTTGCTGGCCAGAAAATCCACCATCTCGCGACCTGCCTGGTCATAGTCATGAACCACCGCAGGCGTACTCACGCCCGGGATCAAACGATCAACGAGCACCGTCGGGATACGCTTGACGACCTGGCTCAGATAATCCGTATTGTCATCATTATCCACCGGCCAAAGCAGCAAGCCGTTAATGCCGTTGTCGATCAGGTGGTCAATGATCTGCTGCTCACGACGCGGATCGTTATCCGACGTTTTGACCACGCAAAAGTTGGAGCGGTCTTCCATCGCCTGTTCCAGCCCACGCTGCAGCGTCACCGACGCCAGGCTGTGATACGGCTGAACCAACGCAATCCAATGCGCGGTGGTCGCACAATCTTCAGGCGTCAGAACCTTCACACCAATGCCGTGCTGGGATTCGACAATACGCTCAGTCTCCAACTGCTGAATGGCGCGCTGGACCGCATTATGACTTAAACCAAGGGATTTTGAGAGTTGGCGAATCGAAGGCAGCAGCGAATGGGCAGGATATTCACCATGCTTGATCCGCTGCTTGATGAGCCGGGCTGCTTCCAGATACAACGGCGATCGGCCCGTGGCGATCGTGGGCATTTGTGATTCGGGTTGTTCGCTCGTTTTCACGTGTCAGATTCATCCGTTGGATCGTTTAAAGGCAATGTCACATTTTAGCATGAACCTGATCACGTGCATGATTTGAGCCAAAACATCAATGATTGAACCGTCTCCTGCTCATTGCCAATCTCTTTCCATGGCAATTGCATGATCATCTCCGGCTCAGGTGTAAAGCCGCGTTTGTTCCAGAAAACATCATGCGGTCGATAACCTTCAGGCCTTCTGGGATCATCGGCATCCCGGATCACTGCAGCAAAAGCAAGGTACTCAAAATCCTGATCAAGTGACCGGGCATGCGCTTCTCGCTGATCGAAAAAGCGATGCCCAATTCCCTGACCACGGTAGGCAGGCAGCAACACCGATTCGCCAAAATAGAACACCTTGGCCGGGGCGATTCCTTGCTCTATGAAAGGTTGCTTAAAAGCCTGTGTCTCGTCGGCAAGCGGCAGGGCGGTCGAAGCCCCCACAATCGTATCACCGTCCATCGCCAGTACGATCACACTGCCAGGAGACTGGACGTATTGCTGGATGTAATACTTTTCGTAGGCCATGTCCCCGTCATACAAATACGGATATTCACGAAACACCGCGATCCGCAGGCGGGCAAGGTCGGCTGCATGCGATGCTGCTTCTTCGCCAAACACACACTTGACCTGATTGACCTGGGGCATTGGAAACTCCGTAAAGGCGGTAAACCGTTTGGGGCAGTTTAGCATAGTCATTTACCACACTCACCTGAGATTTGCTTTCTACGTGTATCCGACGGTGCAAAAGACTGCTTTTGAAGCTATGATTGAGCATTCATATCCAGGTAATAGAAGGCGGCGAAGGTGAGTAAACGGTCCACAGGCTCCAGGAAAACGGGTTCAACCAAGTCTACGAACAAGAAGTTGTCCTCCATCTATGACTTGGCCAAACAGACTGGACTATCGACCAGCACCATTAGTCGCGTGCTCAATCAACGCGGGCGCATCAGTGAAAAAACCCGACTCCAGGTTTTGGCGGCTGCCCGCGCTGCCGGATTCAAGCCCCGTGCTGCCGTCCGTCGCAGTACCGTCGCGCTGGTTGTCGACCGCATGCGTTATGCCATCTACGGCGGATTTGTTCCCATTGCCTTATCCCAGCTTATCTGTGAGATGGCCCACTACGACATCACCGCGGAGATTTACACCGAAGACAATGTCGATCAACTGGGGACGCGTTTTGTCGATGGCGTGATTGCTTTGACATGGGATCAGCAGACGCTTGAGAAACTCCAAAGCCTCGAGTCCGTGCCAGTGGTCCTGGTCAATCGTCAGGGCGTGGATGCGTTTAGCAGCGTGGCAACGGATCACGCGCTGGGTGGTCGTCTGGCAGGCGAACACTTCATTGAGAATGGACACCAGAAAATCGCCTTCATTGCAGAAGAGGATGACTGGGGATTTGAGCAGCGTGTTGCCGGGTTGCGTGCTGCCATGACCGATGCGCAGATTCCGCATGAGAGCCTGCTCATCGGTGTAACCAACCATCAACCTTTGCATCAGACACTCTCCGAATTGCTTGATAGCCAACCCACCGCCTTGGTCATTGGTGGCGAAGACCTGACCATTCAGGCAATGCACGAGTTGACCACGCTCATGCATATCAAAATCCCAGAGGAACTTTCCGTCATCGGCATGGAAGTTTCCTGCGTCTCGGAATTCGTGAACCCGCCACTGACAACCTTGGCCCAACCATTGGACCAACTGGCTTCGGAAGTCCTCGCGCTGCTGCATGAAAGTATCAACAGCAACGATATTGCTCCACGCCAGGTCATGATCGGCACAACGCTCATTCAGCGAAAATCCGTCGCCCAGCCGCGTCAGTAGTTCATCCTGTCATCACAACGATCAGGCACGCGCCACTAACTCTCAGTGCAACTGATACTGCTGAAATAATTCTGGGTAACTATCAGTTCAAGCAGGATTGCTTTTGTCTTCACAGATGCCATCATTGCGATATGAGTATCACAACATCCAAACCGTCATCCAATCAACACCTTGATTTCATCCAGCAGGCCATTGCTGATCAGTGTTACGAAACCGCTCGTCGGCATTGTGAACTTGCACATCACTCAGAACAGATCAGTGATGCGGACTATCACCGTTTACTTTTTGAAGTCGGGATCGGTTTGGCGGACATGCCGATTTCACTCACAGCCATCGAGCAATCCGATGTCAGCGATTTTGAGCATGCCCTGATGCAGATGCGCTACTTCGGGCGGTTTAATAACACCGGCGCTTACCGCACATCCATCGAAAAGTCCCAAGGCTATACCCAGTTTGAATACGTCAAAATGATGTCGGAGAAAATGTTCCACTGGTATGAAAAAGCACATCAGCTCGCACCATCGCAGGAAGAGCATGATCGCATTGATGACTACGCGGTGATGTATGTTGATGCGGATTTACCGTCATCCATCAAGCAGCGTTTACTCTCACGCAAGAAGCAAAAACAAGAAGTCTCAAAACCTGTCACAACCGTCAAACACACCGGCCAGATCACCGGCAGAATTTTACTTGAAGACAATCAACCCGCAGCGCATATCCGCGTGGTCCTGGGGTTGGAGATGGATTATAAGCCCATTGATGCACTGTCTTACTTCTCGTCGGACATGCATTACGATCCGAAGATCGGCAAGCTTGAAAGTCTGCAAACGCAGACCGATGCGAATGGTCACTTTGTTCTGGACCAGGTTCCCGTCGGATGTCATGCGTTTTTAGCTGTTTGTCTTGATCCCAATGTGCATGCCAATAGCACGCGTTTTGTTGCAAGAGACATCACGGTGCATGCGGATCGCACGACGCATTTGGATCGGCAAATCAAGCCATGGGAAAGTGCGCCGCCCAAGGCTTTGCCAATGGACTTGCCGACATTACCCAAGTTATGGAAAGCGCGTTCGAGTATCTGGGAGCGGATTGGCCATGCGACTTTGCGTAACGATTTTGCTTATGACTTCCCGCGTCAGTTGGTGACACTGGATTGTCCAAGTGAACTCCAGGAAGGGGAGGTCGATCCTGAGTCGATCTTCGTTGTGGATACCCAATCCCCGGATCGCCCGCAGCTTTGTCAGTTGGCGGATGGCAAAGTGCTTTGCATGACAAGTCTCAACGCCTACTCGGTCAAACGTCTGGTGATTTACCGACGCATCAGCGGTGAACAGCCTGCTTCCAATATCGCACGCCCGACACATCTGTCGCTTGAGATCGAACCCGAGCAGCAACGCCTGATCATTGACACGCAGACCGCCGCCTTTGCCATTCCCTACGCTTCGAAGCAGATCACCGGCCCGCTATTGGCCATTCAGGGACAGGACGGCAAGTGGCGTGGGCAAGGTCGATTTAATCTCGATGGTGGCTTGGATGTGATCAACCAACAGACGCAGATCATCGAGCAGGGCTTTGTGCGCACGCAGGTCCGCGTGACCTATCAACTCAGTGATCAATCGCAATTCAGTTACACGTTCACAGCCTATGACGGTGAACCGACATTGCTTGCTCACGAAGTGATTCAAACCCATACGGTTTCGGACAGTGGTTTTGAACTGGTCATGCCCGACTGTCTTGGTGGCCGAGGTTACCTGCATTGGATTGGTGGGAATCGTGGCAGGAGTTGGGAGAATCTCGATGGAGGTCAGGATCGACTTTTAGCCCGCCTGCAGGAACAGACACCTTGGTGGATTCCGCCCCAGGGCTTTGCCTACGCGATGACACCCAAGTCTCTGGAAGAGGACGATTTTATTGCGGTCTTTACCATTCGACGAGGTGAATGGAAAGATGACGATTTTGATGCAATCTCACACGGCCCGGTGGATGGCAATCGTGAACTGGATTGGCCGTACCCGGAAATGGTGGGTTCGACCATCTCCATGATCACCGCCAATTACACGGCGGCAAGGGATGATGCCGAAGCGAAGGTCGCTTTCCGTTTCCCCATGTTCAAGGGCGAACGTTACTGGGGCATTGCTGTCTCCGAACGCGATCTCAATGACGGCGTCCACAAACACCTTTGCGAGTTGCAACACAAAAACTCATCGCCAAGACTCGATGATTTTATGCGTTGGGAGTTGGACACGGCTGATGCACACCCGCGCCCGATGGTATGGGGACCGGATGAGCGAATCATGCAGATGCGTCAGACCTACGATCAACCTGCGTTCAAACATGCATGGGAACATGTTCAGAAACATGCGGGTAAACCCGGCTTCGGTGGCCTGTCGTTTCTGTTGACGGCAGATCCGCTCATTGCCTGGCAAACCAAGATGCAGTTGATGGCACAGGCGCCCATTCGATCTCGCATGGCATTACTCGGTCGGGAGTATGCGGACATGTATTCACCGGTCGGTGCACGCAATCTCACACCATGGTGTGAAGAGTATGACGCGCTGGCAGCCAGCGGGATTTTTACCGCAGATGAGGAACGTGAACTGCGTCAGTTTTTCATGCTGATGGGACACCTGCATCGCACGCGCGACTTTATGAATTGGAACTATGGCTCGCGCAATGCAAACTTTGAAGCTGATCGTGTGGATGTCGTTGGCACAGTCGGTTTGGTCTTTCGTGGCAATCCAGATGCAGATGATTTTGTCGAACATACCATCGAACAAACCCAGCGTGGGATGCTTGCTTACTGCACACCGGATAGCGGACGTTGGTATGAAAATCCCGCGTGTTACTATCTGCATGCCATGAAATGTCGCTTGCATCTGCTTATCCGCCTGACTGAAGTCGGTTTACTTGATCCTTCACAAATCGAGCTTCTCAAGGAATTGTTGCGTTGGGGGATTCTCTTACTCACGCCACCAACCCCACGCACCATCCCGCAGATGGCTTTGCCATGTGACGATGCGACCTATCAGGAACTGGAAAAAATCCGTCGTGTGGCACCGATTGGTGATCATGCCACCCTGGGCAGTGAAATCCCAGAGCACTGGGCCATTCTGGCGGACTTCTTCGATGAGTCGGATACTGAATTTGCCAACCTGCTCCGATGGGCATTTGTCAATGGTGAAAATATTGCAGGCAATCATGGTGATATCCCGCTGTACCTGTCGCATCCACATGTGGCTGACACCAAGGTGATTGATCAACCGCAACTTGCCAGCCGAAAACTCCAGGGCTTTGGCAGTATTTTTCGCGATCACTTCAACAAACCCAACGAGTTCTATCTGCTCTTTAAACTCGGACCCGGCGGCTATCGCTATCACCGCACCGAAGGCAGCATCATTCTCTTTGTCGATGGCAAACCGCTGATTTATGACGGCGGTGAAGACGGCGAAGCCTGGCGTCATTCTACGTTGTCCTTTTTCGATACACACATGCCTTTGGCACCGGGACACATTACTGAATTTGCCTCACTGCCCAATCTGCAATTTGCCAAGGGCGTGAACCCGAAAGTGATCCACCCCGGTGAGCCGGATTTTCTCAACGATGATTGTCGGCATGAGTTGGTGGAGGTTGCCTTCGAACGCTTTAACTGCCAAGATCCGGTCAACGCACGTAGCGTCTGGTGGATCAAGGATCAATACGTCTTGATGCATGACGATCTGCATCTTGATCCAACCATCCCATCGCATTGGCATCTGCAGGTGGTCGGCCAAACCGAGACGCGCGTTGCTGACGGTGATTACCGCTTCGTCGGACGCTTTGGCACGGACTTGCAGGTGCTCCTGCCCGACCAGGCGTTTGTCGATGAACAGGTCCGTGACAACACCTTGAACCTGGGGACGGCGGAGAAGAACCGCGTGCCATATTCCATGCGACATCTGCAGGTCTCAGCGGAGAAAGCAAAACATTACACCGCGATTCTCCGACCGCTGGGATCGCGCCAGCCGGTTAGCGCATCGCTGATCAAGATTGGCCAGCAAGTCGTTGGTACGCATGTTCAGGGTGATGGCATTGATGATTGCTTGTTACACAACCGTGAAACCACAACCGTTGATTTGAACGGACTGCATTTTGTAGGAACCGATGGGGCGGTCCTAAAACGCGGTGACGTGACACACCTGATGCTCATGGCAGCAGGCCAGATCACCGCAGACCAAACTACGGTGACCTCCGATGGACCATCGGTTGAAGTGACTGTCGGCCCGACATGTCAGATCAGTGTCATGGGGCAGGGGCAAGTCACGGTGACACTGGATGGTAAAACACATCGGATTGTTGGTGACGATCAACGCAAGACGATGCAACTGCAATAGAATGCAATTCAATTTTAACACTTCGTCATTCCCACGCCCCGGAAGTCGTGAATCCAGTGGCATTCTGTGCTCTCTTGCAAGTTCCACTGGACTCCCGCCTGCGCGGGAGTGACGGTAGATGAAGACTCATTCCTGAGTGTGTTGTGACTCAGATGCTCGTTATTTGGACACGTTGGCAGTCAGTGTCCATTGATCGCCTGTGACGAATTTGAGTTTCAGCACTTTGCCAGTGAGTACCTGCGTGTTGCCTTGCGGGTCGGTGAGATTCACGTCGGAGTCCCACGGGTTGGCCAGCGACATTTGCGTGTCGCGTAAGGCGCTGAGTTTAATTTCCTGCACGAGATAGTCCTGCCGACTGGCAGCGACGGTGACACCGAACTCCGTGGGCATGGGCTCAAAACGACATGTTTTCCAGTGTCGCGGGACACCGGGCATGATTTGGACGACACCACGACGGGTATGCAGGAGCATCTCTTGGATCGCAGCGACGGCACCGAAGCCTGCATCGAGTTGCATGATTTCTTTGCGGTCACCTTTACCGTGATACGAACCGCCCATGATGCTGATGCCACAGGCTTCGATGTCGTGAAGCGTGCCATGTCCCTGGTTGGTGAAGATGCGTTCCCAGATTTCCAGCAGCAGTTCCGCAGCGATGCCGTTGTGCATGCGACTTTGAATCATGCTTGCCCACGGCACACACCAACCACTCCAATGTCCCATGCCCTTGGAGACCCATTGATCCAGCGAATTGCGGACGACGTTCTGGTATGGCTCATCGTCCACGTCAATGGTGTCAAAGGGGGCGATGCTGCCAAGATGTGAATGATGCCGGTGACTTTCTTCGAGGGATTGGCCATCCCATAACGCGATCGTCTCTTTGTTACGGACCTGCATGGTGGTGATGCGCGGCAGGTTCTGCTGGATGTCCGCCCAAGTTGGATCGTGTGTGAGATTCAGTTGGTCTGCCGCCTGCTGGAGGTCTTCGACAAGTCGATGGATCGCAGCAAGCTGGAAGCTGGCGTCGCGTCCCCATGCGTTCATGTCAGCTCCGTTGTACTCAGGACTCACAGAGACGGGCAGGTGATATTGCCCATCGATTTTTTCGAGCATGGCTTGGTAGACTTTGAGCGTCCCTGTCATGAAGGGATAGACTTTTTCGCGGAGGTAGTCCAAATCACCGGTGTAGCGGACGTAGTCGAACATCATCAAGGCCATCCACGCGCTGCAGGCATGGTCGATGCAGCCGGTCCAGAATCCGCCCATGCAGACACAACGGTCATCCACCGCGTGAGGCATCATGATCCCGTCATCAATGCCAACAAACAGGCGAGCGTTTTCGCGGAGTGTCTCTTCCCACGAGAAAATCAAATCAAAGATCGGCCTTAAATGCGAGAGTCGGTTCCCACGGTAAGCCGGCCAATAGCACATCTGCACGTTGATGTTAAAGTGATAATCGCTGGACCAGGGTGGCAAAGTATCGTCTTCAATCCACGGCCCCTGTAATGTGCATGCAATACCATCGGGTTGCGAGGTGCACGCGAATTTGTACATGCCGTAGTCGTAAAGGAATTGCAGTGTTTCGTTGGGGAGATCGAGTTGGGGGATGTCCTGCCAATAGCTTTGCCACCACGTTTGGTTGGTTTGCTCGATTGCAGGTAAACCCTGGGCGATGGCTTTGAGCAGGTCTGCCTGAACTAGCTTTTGCATTTCATCGACGGTGTTGCCTCTGCAGTTTGTTAACCAGAGTGTTTTACCGGTGAGTTGGTACCCGACTGCGATGCCCGGATCGTTGGGGAAGGGTTGAATAAATCCGCCGAAGGTTGGATCGTCGATGTGGGTGGGTTGGTCGAAGCTGATATTTTTGAGTTGATCACCGGTGGTGACGTAAGCCGGTTGGTTAATGCATTGACTGTACATCGTCGGATCATCAAAGATGATGGCTGCAAGTTGCTGGTCCATACTCAGCTTGAGGGTGATGTTTTTTTCGACACCTTGATGCGTACAGGTGATGGTGGCAATGCCGGTTGCCAAGTCCAGCTTGCCTGCGATGAGTTGACAGTCATCTGAAAGTTGAATGTCCACACGACCGACGGGGATCACGCTGGGGCGGTGGGGTTGGCCGGGTTGGTTTTCGGTGTCGGTGACAAAGAGCGCGCGGAGGGAAGTTTCGTCATTGGCTTCAAGGTGCTTGCGGATGTCAGCAAAATTCTGACAGGCCTTCCAAGTCATCCCGCCACGGTGATCCCAGAGATCCGCCCGACCGATGGTGATTTTCAGCAGATTGTCCTGCCCCCAGATCATCAGGCCGGTGGTCGCGTTGCCAAGAAGAAGTCCGGTGTGCGTGCGGGGGAGGGGGAACTCCCAGTGAGCGTTGGAAAGTTGCATGCGTGTTGTCCTAAGGGGAAGCTGATTAAGTGCAAGATCGCGTGATTGAAGCATCCTAGCAGAGACAAACCGGGTGACTATCCATGAAAGACGTCGGAATGTTCAATATTCCGTGATCGGAAGATTGACTTTTACGATTCAGGTAATATTGTATACAAAATAAACATAATTTTTTGGAAGCAGGTTGGTCAGATGATCGAGAAATTCATCGTCAGTCGGGATGACAGTATTTACCAGGCTTGGCCGGACGTGGCGTTGCTGGCGTCGGGGAAGATGGTTTGTGTTTTCAGCACGTGTACCCATCACTTCAACCGCGCGTTTACGCAGATCGTCTGTGTCGAGTCGGATGATCGTGGCAGGACATGGTCTGAAAAACGCATGATCAGCGAGCCTTTAACCAAGCGTGATGCCAGTGAACCGCATTGGAATTGCGCACGCATCACCGCGCTTCAAGACGGGCGCCTGGTCGTGGTCTGTGATCGTATTGCAGGCGGCCATGAAGGCGCGGACGGCGAGCAGAGTAACTGGCTATGGTTCAGTGATGACGAAGGACAGACATGGAGTGAGCCGATTGCAACACCGGTGGAAGGCATTGTTCCCGACCAGTTGCTGGAACTCAAACTCAAGCCACAGGCGGGGCGTTGGATGCTCGCTGCACACAAGGCAGAGTTGCAGGAGGATGGCAGCAGACTCTGGAAAGAGCGTGCCTGGTACAGTGACGATCAAGGCCAATCCTGGGAGGGACCGTTTCTGGTCGCTGCTCAGAAAGACCTGATGCTCTGCGAAGGCAGCATCGTGGAAATGCCCACCGGTGAACTGGTTTGCTTCATGCGCGAGAACTCCGCACGCGGGTTGGATGTCTATCGCGCGATCAGTCGCGATGGTGGCAAGACGTGGGGCGATCTAGCAACCTTGCCGTTATCCGGTTGTCATCGTCCGGTTGCAGGCGTTCTCAAGAGTGGGCATGTTCTCGTGACCTATCGTTATCTGCAAGGTGGGGCGAGTATGATTGGTTGGGGGGCTCAGAACATGTTTGCTGCCATCATGGACCGCGCATCCTGTCTGGCACCGAATCGTCAGCAGGCCAAGTGTCGGATCATGCCCCTGGACTTTGATCGCAGCGAACATGCGGACCTGGGCTACACCGGTCATGTCCAATTTCCCGATGGCGAAATCTACGTCGTCAACTACATCAACGACGACGCCCCCAAGGGCCACATCCGCGGCTACAGCTTTCGGGAGTCGGATGTGATCCTGCCGGGTTGAGAAGCTTCATGGTCTTTCACCTAAGCATTTTTCCATGTTTTGTACAGGTTGAAAAGATTGTTTTCAGTGTCCCCTGAGACGCTGGTCGGCTCGGTCATCAGCTGATTTTAAAGAGATAAAAGAACCTGTTATAAGTACCGCCCATGGCTCGATTACGCCATATTGCGTAGGATGTCGCATACAGCGATCTTTGCGACAATTTTGTCTTGATCTGTAACAAATGAAAATTAGGTAGTTTACACTAAAGTTTGGTTGGACTGCCTAACCGGCTTGCATTGCCAAATGCTTCGTGCTATATTCTTTCGTGTTGAAATGATTACATCACAAAGCGAAAAAAGGAGAGCGTTGTGACTTTGGCTCCAACGCCCCCCGACATCTCAATTGACAGTCCGTCGTTATCCGGGGAAACTCCACGGATGACGGATGATTTCTTTGCCAAGTATGGTTTTCGGATTCTGCGTGCGATGCGCAAGATGATCCGGGCTGTCGACATTCACTCCCGCAAACTCAACACCGAATTCAAGATCACGGCACCGCAGATGATCTGCCTGTATTCACTGATGCAGGATGGGCCGATGACTTTGTCCGCATTGGCTGAGTCGGTGAGTTTGAGTGCTTCGACCACCAACGGGATTGTGGATCGACTTGAGAAGAAAGAACTACTTGTCCGTCAACGCGATCATGTGGACCGCCGCAAGGTTTACCTGCATATCACTGACACGGGCAGAGAACTGACGACCCAGGCACCGGCACTGCTTCAGGATCAGTTGTCCGACGCCTTGCAGCACCTGCCGGAGTTGGAGCAGGCTGCCATTGCCTTGTCACTGGAACGGGTGGTTGAACTGATGGGTGCACGTCACCTGGATGCCTCGCCACACCTGGTCCCCAATGATTCGATTGAACCCAATAAGGAGGCCTAGCTTTTCAGACAACGGGTACATGTTCATCAAGTTAATCACAACTTGATCAAACATATTGCCTGATTAGCGATGCGCTTTTATCTCAAAACCCCTTAATTCGATTTGATACACGTTGTATTGCAACGCCAAAACGTTGCGGATTGTCAGCACCGGCTTGTTTTATCAGCTGTATGTGAATGACGGTTTTCCATCGAAATTTTTTTTTCTGACCCCGTGTTGCCAACCTTTAAAGAGAGGAACCGGCCATGCCAGATATTGAATCTAACTTTTTGAACAACACCACTGTTGCAGATGTGCTTGATGATGTGGAGGGGAACGACCTGCTCCAGTCACTTGCCGATGTGACCGTCCCCCGGGCACTGAAGGATGAATGTCCGCCGGAGGATTTGGCTCATCGCCAATTTGAAGACGCAGAGTTCTGGCGACGTTTTGCGCCTTACGCTGACGTGTCGCGCGATGAGTTTCTGGACTATCGTTTCCAGAACAAGAAGAGCGTGCAGAATGTGGATCAGTTGGCGGACCTGCTTGACGGTGTTGCCGATCCCAAGTTCATCCAGGACGTAAAAACCGGTCTGGATCAGGCGCCGATGAACATGCGAATTTCGCCTTACCTGCTGTCCCTGATTGATTGGGACGAGCCGTATCGGGATCCGATTCGCATCCAGTTTATCCCGGTTGCTTCCAGCCGCATGCCCGATCATCCCAAGCTTGAGCTTGACTCGTTGCACGAACAGGACGACTCGCCGACCTCGGGTCTGGTGCATCGTTACCCGGACAAGGCTTTGTTCCTGCCTTTGGATGTTTGCCCGGTGTACTGTCGTTTCTGCACGCGGTCGTATGCCATTGGTGGCGATACCGACATGGTTGACAAGGTGAGTTATTCACCCAAGAGTGATCGCTGGCGCAGCGCCTTTGCCTACATCGCATCGCGTCCTGAACTCGAAGACATCGTTATCAGTGGCGGTGACATGTTCATGATGCCTGCCAACAAGCTTGAAGAGTTGGGCATGACCTTGCTTGCCATCCCGCACATCCGCCGCATCCGTTTTGCCTCCAAGGGGCCAGCCGTGATGCCGATGAAGATTCTCACGGATCAGAAGTGGTTTGATGCACTTTGTCGCGTGGTGGATAAAGGCCGTGAAATGGCCAAGGAAGTCTGCCTGCACACGCACTTCAACTCCACCAACGAGATCACCGACATCAGCCGCAAGGCCATGAACAAGCTTTTCAAACGCGGTGTTCAGGTGCGTAACCAGGCGGTGCTCATGCGTCGTGTCAATGACTCATCAACTGAGATGACCAACCTGGTCAAGCAGCTGTCTTACATGAATGTCCAGCCGTACTATGTCTATCAGCATGACATGGTTCAGGGCGTTGAAGACCTGCGGACCACCGTGCGTCATACCATCGAACTTGAACGCCATGTGCGTGGTTCGACAGCAGGCTTTAACACGCCGACGTTCGTCAATGATGTACCCGGCGGTGGTGGCAAGCGTGACGTACACAGCTTTGATCACTACGACCCGATCACCGGCATTAGTGTCTATCGCAGCCCCGCAGTCAGCGACAAGGTGTATCTCTACTTTGACCCCTTGCATTTGCTGCCTGAAGAAGGTCAACAGCGTTGGAGCCGTGAATACGAGCATGAAGCGATGATCCGTGAAGCACTCTGTGCTGCCGATGCGCTGAAGCTCGAACGTGCAGTGGGATAACTTCCCGGTACGAGAACAATACACATAAACATTTGCCTCCATCCGTCACTCCCGCGTAGGCGGGAGTCCAGTGATTGGTGCAAGCATCAACTGTATGCCACTGGATTCCCGCCTGCGCGGGAATGACGAAATGCGTTTTGGCAAGGTGAAAAACATCATGTCCCGCCAGGTCGTGAACCAGGACTATGAATAGATTTTTTTTAAACTCCAACCTACTGTGGCTGGTGTGCTGTGCAGGTTTGCTCGTTGCGATGGTCAAACCAGCGCACGCACAGCCAACAGCAGAACAAAAGCCGTTACGCGTCGCGTTGACTGGCAAGTTCCCCCCGTTTAACTACTACAACAAGCAGGGGGAGTTGGCTGGCTTTGATGTCGATGTGGCCAATGCGATTGGAAAACGCATCGGCAGGGATATCGAATTTGTTGCTACCGAATGGGACGGCATTCTCGCTGGTCTGCTTGGAGGAAAGTTCGACACCATCATCGGCTCCATGGCAATCACGCCCGTCCGCGCCATGCAGGTCAATTTCTCCAAGCCGTATTATCACTCCGGTGCCCAGTTGTTTGTACATCGCGATAATCCTGCACAGGTCTACAGCATCAATGAATGTGATGGCCTGAAAGTCGCAGCGGTGCTTGGTGAAACCTACCAGCAATATCTCGATCAGAATTATCCGAGTATCGAGGTCGTCACGCTCAAGAGTTCCGTGGAAATCTTCGAACTCCTCCAGCAACAACGGGTCACCGGTTTCGTCACCGATAGACTCGTCGGATCATGGCAAATCAAACAGGCGGATCGACCCTTCGTCCCCGTCGGTGGCATGCTCTATTCCGAAGACATCGGCATCCCCGTCCGCAAGGATGACACCAAATTACTTGAGCAGATCAATACCGCTCTGGATCAGATCAAGTCCGATGGCACGATGAAGAAAATTCATCAGAAGTACTTCGGCTTATCCGCAACCGTCAGTGGGACAGGCAAAACAAGCATGTCCGACGCGGTCATTGCAAAGAAACTCATCAAGGGTTTTGCGGTCACCATTGCCATCGCGGTTGCGTCACTTGCCATCGGCTTTGTGCTGGCGATTCCCTGTGGTGTGATTCTCAATAAACCCAAAGGCAGCATGGTCATTCTCTATTGGCCGGTGCGCACCATCGTGGACTTTCTGCGTGGCACGCCGGTACTCATCCAACTGCTTTTTGCATGGATGGGTTTGGGACTTTCACCTTTCACCGCTGCCATCGGCACACTCGGTATCAATGCCATGGCGTACATGGCTGAAGTCATCCGCAGTGGTCTGATGAGTGTGGATCAGGGGCAGGTTCTCGCGGCCAAAGCTTTGGCGATGAATCGCATGCAGACCTTCCGTTATGTGGTCTGGCCTCAGGCGTTTCGTGTTGCGATCCCGCCGTTGATGAACTGCGTCGTGGCTTTGACCAAGGACACTGCTTTGGTCGCGGTCATCAGTGTTTCAGAAGTCATTCGCGAAGCCCAGGCGATTATCAGCGTGACCTTTGAACCGACCAAGTATTACTTCATCGTGGCGGTGATGTTCTTTATCGTCACCTTCCCGCTGATGAAATTTGCCAGCATGCTCGAACGTCGCATCGCGCAGAGGGGGTATAGCCGTGATTGAAATTCGTGATCTGATTTACACGTATCCCAATGCCGATGAGCCGGCACTCAAGCAGTTATCCGTGCAGTTCCCGCGGGAGAATGTCTTTGCAGTACTCGGGCAAAGTGGCTCGGGGAAGACGACGTTGCTTAACTGCATCGCACGTTTTCTCACGCCCACGTCCGGCTCGATTCACATTGATGACAAGAACATCGCGGACATGACCGCGTTGGAATTTCGTCACACCCTTGGCGTGGTCTTCCAGCGGCTGAATCTGTTCCCGCATCTGTCGGTCTTGCGTAATCTCACGCTGGCGCCGGAGAAAGTGTTTGGCACGTCTTTATCCGATGCTCGCAAGCAAGCGCGGGAAATGCTTGAACGACTGGGCATCGGTGATCTGGCGGATCGTTACCCCGCGCAGATCTCCGGCGGGCAGGCACAGCGCGTTGCCATCGCTCGCGGGTTGATGCTTCAACCCAGTTACATGTTGCTGGACGAGCCCACATCAGCACTTGATGCCCAGACCACGCAGGACTTTGCTGCCTGGCTGACGGAGCTTTCCAGTGAAACCAGTTTTATCATTGTGACCCATGACTTACCGTTCGCCGAGATGGTCGCCTCGCATGGCGTGTACCTCTCCCAAGGTGAAATTCAGGCGACCGGTAATGTCGCAGATATACTCCAGCAGGTACAACAACCCACATCATGACTGATACACCAACCATGGATATGCATACTGACACCATCGAAAACATCGGACATTCCACCATCCAGCATGGCAAAATGAATGATCGGGTTTATCTCATGAAACTCGATCCGGCTGATCGACATGAATTGCCCGAGCAATTGGTCGGATTGGCTAAAGAGCAAGGCTACTCAAAGATCTTCACCAAGATTCCCGGGATTGCCCGCCAGGAATTTGCCAAAGCCGGTTTTGCACTTGAAGCCTCCATCCCCGGTTTCTATCAGGACAAGGGCGACGCACTTTTCATGAGTCGCTTCCTGGCAGACAAACGCCGCAAGTCCGCGTACCTGTCGCGCAATAGCGAAGTCCTCGAAGCCTGTCGCAGTCGTCGGCAGGGGGGTGAGAAACGCACCTTGCCCGAGGGTTATACCATGCGTCTTTGCACCGAATCGGATGTGGATGTGATGGCTGAGGTTTATGCTGAAGTCTTCCCGACTTACCCCTTCCCCATTGATGATCCGGCCTACCTGCTCCAAACCATGAAGTCGCATGTGGCTTACTTCGGCGTCTGGAATCAGGATGGCAAACTCGTGGCATTGGCTTCCTCGGAAATGGATCGCAGCAGCGCCAGTGCCGAGATGACCGACTTTGCGACACGCCCTGAGGAACGTGGCAAAGCTTTGGCCACCGTCCTGCTTCACGCCATGGAAGATGCCATGCCCGGTTACGGCATCAAGACCGCCTACACCATCGCCCGCGCCCCGAGCTTTGGCATGAACATCACCTTCGCTCGCATGGGCTATGTCTTCGGCGGGCAACTCATCAATAACACCAACATTGCTGGCGGATTCGAAGACATGAACGTCTGGTACAAGTCACTGGCTTGATGCCTGTTGAGACTTATTGTCCCAAAATCAGAATATCTACGGATTTCGCATTGACATTTGCGGCTCAGATGGTGGAATAGACCCCCAATTCTGGAGACCCTTTGTCATGTCATCACATCCCAAACGACTCAAACGTTCCGAGAGTTTTGTCGGACTTCATTTTGACTTTCATGCCCGCACGGATTGCACGCAGGTTGGCAAGACCGTGACGCTGGACATGCTCAAGAACATGCTTGCGTTGACCAAGCCGGACTACGTGCAGTGTGATTGCAAAGGGCATCCGGGCTATGCCAGCTATCCCACCAAAGTCGGCACCCCCGCACCGGGATTCACGCAGGACCCGCTCAAACTCTGGCGCCAGGCGACCGAGGAAGCAGGTGTGAGTCTGTACATGCATTACTCAGGTGTCATCGACGAGAAAGTAGCCAGTGATCACCCGGATTGGGCATCGCTTGATCAAGACGGTAAGCCACATAAAAATGGTTCCACGTCGGTCTTTGGTCCCTATGTCGATGAAATTCTCATCCCCATGTTCCGCGAGTTGACCGATGTGTATCACGTCGATGGTGTCTGGATCGACGGCGAATGTTGGGGCCTGACCATGGATTACTCGGAGCATGCGCTGAAAGCCTGGCAAAAATCAACTGGCCAAAAAACGTTCCCAACCGATAAGGACGATCCGGATTGGTTCGCCTGTCAACAGTTTCATCGCCAGGGCTTTCGTGATTACGTCGCACATTACATCTCCGAACTCCGCAAGACGAATCCTGACTTTGAAATCGCAAGTAACTGGGCGTTCTCTGGTCACATGCCAGAGAAGGCGACGTTGGATGTCGATTTTATTTCCGGCGATGTCACACCCACCAACGGCTTTAACCGCGCGTGTCTTGAAGCACGGATCATGGAAGGCCAGCCCCGCCCGTGGGACCTGATGGCATGGGCTTTTAACGGACGTTGGGCCAAGGGGGATTCGAGTACCAAATCGGTGATCCAGCTATGTCAGGAAGCTGCTGCGGTGCTTGCGATGGGCGGCGGGTTTCAGGCTTATTTCACGCAGAAACGTGACGGATCGATTTACGAATGGCAGATGCAGGTGGCCAAGGGGATGATCGACTTCTGCCGTCAACGTCAGGCGAGTTGTCATCGTGCAACACCGATCCCGCAAGTCGGTTTGATCCTCAGCAGTGAAACCTATTACCGCCAACCCGATGCGCTGTTCTGCCCATGGGGAGGATTCTTTGAACCGATGGAAGGACATCTTCGCAATATTCTGGATAACCAATACGCAGTGCAAATTCCCTTGCCCTGGCAGTTGGAAGAGGACATCGAGCGTTTCCCCTTGCTGGTCTATGGCGAGTGGAAACACATCAGCCTGGAGATGAAAACGCGCTTGGTTGAGTATGTCCACAAGGGTGGCAAGTTACTGCTCATCGGTCCCAACAGTGTCGCACATTTTGCAGAGGAACTCGGCGTCACAGCCGATCGCGTTGAAGATCAGACACGCTACGTTCAAACGCAGGCTGGCATCATGGGTAACTTCCAGACACCGGTGATGGATGTCACAGTGGTTAAAGATGACGTTGAGGTGACGCATTGGTTTTACCCACGTAATGAACCGTTGGAGGCCCAAACACCAGCCTGCACCATCCGGCCGATGGGTAAGGGACTGATCGCTGCGATCCACATGGACCTTGGCAAACGTTATGCGACCGCGCGGACCACCGCTGCCCGTGATGTGATGGGCGACATGCTCAAGCGACTGTTCCTCGATCCCATGGTGAAGGTACAGGGCTCGCACCATGTCGATGTGGCTGTGAATCAGCAGGGCGATGAACTGATGATCAACCTCATCAATTCCACTGGCAACCACGCGGATCAAAACTGCTACACGTTTGACGAACTGCCGCCCCTGGGCCCCTTGGTCATTGATGTCACGCTTGACAAAGCCCCTCAGCAGGTGCGTCTGCAACCCGGTGATCGCGAAATTGATGACGTGTCATTCGAAGCTGGCAAGCTGCACGTCGTCATTCCGCGTTTGGAACTCCATGAGATCATCCAGATCACGCCATGATCCGACGGATCATGCTTCAATTGCTATTTGCCATGTTTTGTTTAACACATTGATTTTGTGTCGGTTATCTCAAGTTGTCTCAGCAGCGTTTTGGGCAATTGCCAATAACCTGTAATCAAAATCCTTGACTGGCCAATTTCGCTGCCTATGATTAGCGCAAATACTTGCGCAAGTATTTGCGCGACTCTGGAGACGACATGGCATCGGGTAACACAATCCAGCTCAAACGCATTGCCCAGGAAGCATCGGTGTCCATTGGCACGGTCTCCCGGGTGCTCTCAAACAAGGCGCAGGTCTCCGACAAGACGCGGAAACGCGTACTCAAGGTGGCCAAGGATTTGGACTACCGACCCAACCGCCTGGTCCACGCCATTCAGTCCGGCAAGACCCAGACCGTTGGCGTGCTTCTCAAATCATCACAGGAAGTTCATTCCAAGATTCTCATGGGGATTCAGGAAGAACTCTTTGACCGCGATCATCTTGCCTTGACGGTTCACGGGCGAAAAATTGACCCCCAGCGGCCTGAAGTGACCAATGAACTGCAACTGCTTCAGCGCTTTGTCGAACATCGTGTCGATGGCATCATCATCTGCCCGATGGAAGACCGAACGCCGGATGATGCGATTCGAGAACCGTGGATGCCATCGCTGCCGATGGTCAGTGTCGACCGTCGCCTGCCGGGGACGAATGTTGATTTCGTTGGCATTGATGACTTGGATGGGGCGCATCAGGTGATGGACTATCTTTTTGAGTTGGGGCACCGTCGTATCGCGCATATCACCGGGCCGTCGAATTTCAGCACCTGGGCGCTTCGTCGACAGGGCTATGAACAGGCGATGCGCGATCGCGGCTTAACGCCGGTCGTCGAAGTGGACCCGGATCATCTGTGTGGACTGGATCAGGCCCGTCGACTGTTGTCTGCCAAAGACCGACCGACCGCGATTTTTGTTTCGTCGGATCTTTTGGCCATGGCCGTGTATCAGGCTGCTGCAGCGTTTGGCCTATCAATCCCCGGAGATCTGTCGGTGGTCGGTTTTGCGGACATGCGTTTTGCTTCGCTGGTCACACCTGCTTTAACCAGTGTCAAGCAATTTCCCGAAGAGGTTGGTAAACGGGCGGTCACCATGATGTTTGATCGCATGGCGGGCAAGTTCCCCGAAGGTCAACCACAGAGCATTTGCCTTAAGCCGGAATTGGTCGTGCGACAATCCTGTGCACCTTTGAAGTCAAAATAACCCGTGAAATACAGGGTTTTCGTCATTGAGCTGGTCTTGATTGTTGGAGTTATCTCATGAAGCACGACATGGATTCATCTCGCCTTCGCAGTGGATTTACGTTGATCGAATTGCTGGTGGTCATCTCAATCGTCTCGCTGCTGATTTCGATTTTGTTACCGGCACTCAAAAAAGCACGCGATTCAGCCATGGCAATCAGTTGTCTGAATAATGAAAAACAAGTGTCCCTGTGCATGACGATGTACCTCAACGATCACAAGGGCCACTTCCCGATTCACAAGATCAGTGTCAGTACACCCAGTGGCGGACGTTATTACTGGAACGATTTACTCAAGCGATACATCAACGAAGAAGTACCGGTCCCCGGTGTGAGTCCCGATCATTGGTTCAGTGATTCATCACCATTACCTGATTCATTCAAGTGCCCGACGTTGATTCCATTGGATGCGCCTTCGACCGCGTACAGCGGGATTGGTTACAACAACTATGGACTCGGCCAGGATCTTTGGCCGGGTTGGCGGAAACTGACTGACGTGAAACATCCGAGCCAGATTCTGGTACTCGGTGACGGTCAGGCCAAACGCACATGGAGTGACAACCGCATTATTGGTTCGGCCAGACTCACCACCGGCTCAATGGTTTCCTATCGCCATCCGGGTAAGGCTGCCAACATCTTCTTTGTCGATGGTCACGGTCGAACGGCGCAGGTTCAAGAGCTGGGGAAGACGTGGTCGACGTTTTATCACAAATTTCCTTGGATGGAATCGGATTGGAACTGATCCATTCACGCAACTTTCAGGAGCTTTGATCCATGTTTCATTCACAGATGCGGCATACGATTTTGCCGTTGCTTATTGTCTGTCTGCTTCATGCCGGTGTTCATGCGCAACAGGCTACGAAGGTGGCAGACCTTCTCACCTTCAACGATTCTGCTCAGAAGTTGGTGACCATCAAGACGGGCAATGTCGTCAAACCCCATGCCGCTTTTGGCGTAACGCAGGGTGATCACAAGAATCTCTTGCAACTCATCTTTGACATCGCTGATCCGGAATCAAAGAAGGGCAAGTGGTTTGGCTTGTATCTCAAGCAACCCCTTGATCCCAAGCAATGTGCGCAGGCAGACGGCATTGTCATGGAAGCGATGGCAGACCCCGCTGGTGCATGGTGGCTTCAGTTGGCGATTCGTGGGACCGATGGCAAGTTCTACAAGCATGTCCTTGTCCCACAGCAACTCGAAGCGAAAATGCGCCAACGCATGGTCGGGTTCGACCAGTTCAAGACCAAGGATGGCCAGTCACTGACCGTGGACAAAGTCGGCGTCCTGGAACTCACTGGCTCGGTTTATGAAAACCGTCAACTCTTGATCAAGTCATTCTATCTCTACTCAAACGACAAACGCACGGTTGACCACGGTGCTTATTTCCATACCAGCAGTCCCATCAACAACATTTTCGAACCGGGCAAAACAGTGTCGTTACAGTTTGATTGTCCTGATGGATTGCCTGCTGCAGATAGCGGTTTGTACTGTGAAGTCCGAGACTTTTTTGATCAGGTCGTTTTTAAGCATACATTCAAAGCTGGTGATTTGAAGGATAGAACGTTCTCCATTGACTACGCACCCCGGGACTCAGGCTACTTTGATATCCAGGCGTGGTGGGTGGATGGACAAGGTAAGAAACTCGAAGACCGTTCGTGTCTGCGCACCACGGGCTCAATGCCTGATGGGCATGGCACCTTTGCCGTGATGCCCAAGACCATTGAGCAAAACAGGCAGCGCATGGCAAGGGTCGGTGATCATGCATTCCTGGGCCTGCATGGCTCGCATGACAATCTGGATCAACACATCGGCGTGTCATGGAAACTCAAAGGCACGCGTCTGAAATGGGTCGAGCCCAATAAACCTGCGGAACGTCCTGATGGTTATGCAGCATGGGTCAAACCGATGATCGAAAAGTCCGAACCCTTTGACCCATGGACGAAAAACTTTGTCAATCTCGGCATTAATCTCAACCGACCCAAATGGGCGATCTCCGATACGCCGGACGTCGCGCCGGGGATGACAAGTTGGGATATCTACATGAACTTTTTCCGCGACTATATCCAGGTCAATAAGCACAATGCCAAGCACATGAAGCAACGCATCTATGATCTGGCATGGGAGATCAATCTTAACGAGCCGGGCACGGGTATACACAAGCCGGTCTATCACCCAGAAGATGTGGTTGAGATTTATCGCCGTGCTCGACCGATTCTCGATCAGGAAGATCCAGGCGCGATCCTGGCTGGGCCATGCTGCTCATCACCGATCAAAAATTTTGCATGGAATATCCCGCTGTTTGAAAAAGGACTGTTTGAGTTCATCGATGCCTACAACTGTCATGGCTATCATGCACCGCCACCGGAGGAAGCAAAGATCCCGCAGACGTTTGATCATCTGCGTGCCCTGATGAAAAAGTATAACGATGGCAAGGTCATGGACATTTACATCACCGAACTTGGCTACCGCTCAATGTATGGTTCGGAAGATCGCCAATCGGATCACGCACGCTGGCATGCGCGTGTTGCGGGTATGCTCAAGGGTGAACGCATCAAGGCATACTATCCGTTTTACAGCTATGACTACACCAAAGTCGTCGAAGGCAGTTGGGGGATATGCTACAACCTTGCCCCCAAGCTCAAATTCGGCCCGGAGAAAGTATCTCCCAAAGCAGCGGTTCCTGCGCTAGCTGTGTTTGCAGATCAAACCGAAGGTTTCCTGCCTCTCACACGGTTGGAACCGCTTAGTGATGACCAGTGGGGTTATGTCTACGCGACACCGGATCAT
>PAIY01000082.1 GCA_002704825.1 Phycisphaeraceae bacterium | reverse complement strand
ATGTGCAAAAAGTAAGCAAAGAAATTGATAAAAATTTCGATTATTCACTGTCCAAATTGGAAATGCTCCAAGTCAGAGAAAAACTAATCAAATCAGGAGTAAACCTGAAGACGTATTATATCCATGATATCCCAAATAATAAAGCAGAATGCAATAAAATTTTTGAGTTTGCAAGCTACATGGGGATCGAGACACTGATATCTGAACCTAAGCCCGAAGCTTTAGAGCTTATTGGTCAATATTGTGAGAAATTCAATATTAAAGTAGCTATACATAACCACGGACCACGCCTCTCTCCTATCTATCATGATCCATCCAAACTACTTAAATTGCTGGAAGACAAAAGTAAAATGATTGGAGTCTGCGGTGATACCGGCTATTGGACGAGAAACGAATTTGACCCTCTCGAGTCAATCAAATTACTGGGCGATCGCTTGTTTACCATTCAATTACATGACCTAAATCAATTAAATGCAGAAGGGCATGATGTTCCATGGGGAACAGGCAAAAGCAATGTAAGTGAAATCATTCGTCTTCTTCCCAGGGATTTAACCATGGTAGGACTTGAGTATTCCTATAAATTTGGCGATGCTAACCCAGAAATTATAGAAAGCAAAGAATTCTTTAATCACATAATTGTCAGGATAGCAGCTCAATCACAAAACAACGACTAATTAATCATATGAAGTTTATATACCCACGTCCTCACTATTTCTATACCCTTGGTTTGTTAGTATTTGGTCTTTTCTCCTGCAATAAAAAAGACAAGGTAGAGCTAATAACTTTAAACCAATCCGCCTCAGAAAGTAAGCTTCTTGCAGAGCAAATCGAAAGTGAAACACCCCTTGAGATTGCCAATGGGCTCACTCTCAAAGTTTGGGCTACAGATTCTTTGGCCATCGACCCAGTTGCGTTAGATGTTGATGACTTGGGTCAGGTATACCTGACAAGAACAAATCGTCAGAAAAACTCAGAATTTGACATCCGTGGGTTTAGGGACTGGATGACCCCATCCATTGGGTTTCAAACGGTGGAAGACAGAAGAGCATTTTTAAGAAAAACATTTGCCCCTGAAAAAAGTGAAGAGAATAGCTGGTTAAAAGACTTGAATAATGATAGTATTCATGACTGGAAAGACCTGACTGTTGAACAGGATGAAATCTGGCAGTTGGAAGACACTGATATGGATGGGTTAGCCAATATAAGCCGAATGATTTTCAAAGGACTCAATGAAGAGGTCACTGATGTTGCCGGTGCTTTACTGGTCGACAGTAAGGATATTTTCCTGGGTATAGGTCCAGATATGTGGAGATTAAATGACACCAATGAAGATGGTTATTTTGATCAATTGAAATCAATCAGTCACGGCTATGCGGTTCACATCGGCTTTAGTGGTCACGGAATGTCCGGCGCTATCAAAGGCCCGGATGGTAAAATCTATTGGGGCATAGGCGATATTGGAGCAAATATTACTGCAAAAGATGGATCTAACTACAAATACCCAAATCAGGGGATCATTGTGCGGTGCAATCCGGATGGTAGCAATTTCGAAGTTTTCTCAGCGGGACATAGAAACACACATGAATTTGTGTTTGATCAATATGGAAATATCATCAGTGCGGACAATGATGGTGATCATCCAGGAGAAAGCGAAAGACTGGTACACATTGTAGAGGGATATGATGCCGGGTGGAGAACCAACTGGCAATTTGGAAAGTATACTGACCCGAAAAACAATGATTATAAGGTATGGATGGATGAAAAGTACTTCCTCCCCAGATGGGAGGGCCAGGCAGCTCATATATTACCTCCCATTAGAAACTATCACAATGGCCCAACCGGCATGGTTTATAACCCCGGAACGGCGTTGGGATCTAAGTGGTTAAATAAATTCTTTTTGGTTGAATTTGTCGGGAATCCAGCCAAATCTCCTATTTGGTCATTCAAATTGAAACCTAAAGGAGCAACTTATGAATTTGAATCTGAAGAAAGAGTTATTCAGGGTATCCTACCTACAGGCATTGAATTTGGCCCTGACGGCGCACTATATGTGGCAGATTGGATCAACGGCTGGGGCACTAAAAACTATGGCCGAGTATGGAAAATGGATGTGACTGATAATAACAATGACCTTGCCGAATTGAGAAAAGAAACCGAGCGTTTGATGAAGTTAGACTATAGTGAACAAACCGGAGATCAACTATTGGCTTTACTATATCATCAAGACATGAGAATCCGACAGAAATCTCAGTTTGAACTGGCTAAAAGGGGTAAGCCAGGATCTATGGTTTTAAAATCAGCCATTGACCAAAGTGAAAACCAACTTGCCAGGATTCATGGAATTTGGGGATTAGGGCAATTAGCAGAAGAAGATAGTAGCTATGCTAGCCCTCTCCTCAACCTTCTCTCTGATGATGATGCAGAAATTGTTGCACAGACAGCAAAAGTAATTGGTGATGTTTATTATCAACCGGCTTCCTCAAAGCTCATCCCTTTATTAAAAAATGAAAATGCCAGAGTTAGGTTCTATGCTGCCCAGGCCCTGGGACGACTAAAGTATACTCCTGCTGTGGATCCTTTGATTCAGATGATCCGTCTCAATAATGATGAAGACTTATACATTCGTCATGCTGGTGTATTGGCTCTCTCAAGGATTGGTTTAGCAGACCCCATCATCGCTTTAAGTTCCGATGAAAACAAAGCAGTGAAAACGGCAGCTGTACTTGTATTAAGAAGACTTAAGAATAAAAATGTATCGCGGTTTCTTGATGATCCGAGTGAGTATATTGTCACAGAAGCGGCTCGGGCGATCAATGATGATTGGTCGATTGAACCTGCATTGCCAGCATTGGCTCAGGTCCTCCAAAAAGAACAGTTCACTTCGGAACCATTGCTCAGAAGAGCGATCAACGCCGCCTTAAGAGTCGGAGGCGATAAAGAGATTGATATGCTCATTGATTTTGCTAAGAGAGAAAATGTATCCCCTGTTTTAAAAGCAGAAGCATTGGCTACACTAGCCACCTGGCCAAATCCTTCTGTCCTTGATCGGGTTGATGGTAGATATAGAGGAAAAATTGAGCGAGACCCCGAAAATGTAAGAATAAAAGTAAAAGAAAACATTGCAGATTTTCTGGACACCAAAAATCCCGAAATTCTTGTATCAACAATCTATATGATCAAGAATTTAGGACTGGACATGTACAATGGTAAGATGGCAGTTCTTTTAAACAATCACACATCGGAACTAGTCAGGTCTGCAGCACTACGAGCCCTGAATCACCTATCGTATGAGAATGTAGAAGTGGCCATTCAAAAGGGCATGGATGACCGATCTTCTCATGTAAGAACAACAGCCATCGAACTGCTGCCCAACTTAGATATTGATAAAGAAAATCTTGGTTTAATTGTAGCTCCCATTTTTGAAAAAGGAACCTTAAGTGAGCAACAGCAACTCATTACCTCAATGGCCAAAATGCCGGTATTAAATACTGCGCAGACATTTAGTCAACTGCTGGACCAATTAATAAGTGATCAATTGAATCCTGGCATCCAATTAGACCTGGCTGAAGCTATTCAATCAACTGAGATCGATTCCTTGAAACTGAAGCTTACGGAATTTCAAGCAGGAGAAAGTGTTCTGGATGCTTTCTCAGCTACTTTATATGGTGGTGACATCAAAGCTGGAAGAAGGTATTTTCTGCAAAGTAGCACCGGACAGTGTTCCAGGTGTCATTCTTTACGAGGAAGAGACGGGGATGTGGGCCCTGCATTATCCGGAATAGGCAAAAAATTGAGTAGAGAACAATTATTAGAAGCATTGATTACTCCAAGTTCGCGCCTATCCCCTGGTTATGGGACTGTTTCGCTTACACTAAATGATGGTCAAACTGTTGCTGGCATACTTATGCATGAAAGTCAGGATGAGCTCATATTAAAAACCGGAGATGCTGAGCCACTGGAAGTTCCGGTATCTCGAATAAAAGCAAGGACAAACCTCCCCTCAAGTATGCCTCCTATGGCTGAAATTATGTCAAAAAGTGAGATTAGAGATGTCATTGCATTTCTCTCCTCTCTGGAATGAGGTTATTTAAAAGACACACCTGAAACAAATTCATTGATATTGAAAATAGTTGAATCAACTGAGGTAAGGAGTGTGTCCAAAATAAAGCAGTTTTCAAATGTTACATTATCAATGTCATGGCTACTATTATAACCGGATAAAATAATCGGGCGCTTAGAATTCCATTGAACATCTTTCAAATAAACATCACTAATCCTTCCAGGAGGATTAATACCGTAGTCTGTCCCGTCCGTCACATGAAGTTCGAATAATTTTCTGACTGGCTCTTCCACCCTAATATTCTCATAAACAATATCATGTATCCAGGCAGGACCATCACAAATAATACTAAAAGCGGAATGCCCATCCACCCGGCTTCCTCCCCGTGCTATTAAAATATCGCAGTCTTTAACCTGAACATTCCTTATTTCAGGTCCATTGGTTTCAAAACCTATAGTTATCCCGTCACTGAACGCATAACCAATCATTGTATTCTTTGTTACTGTGATATTTTCAGTTAGTAGTGTTGAATCTGGAGATTTAATAGCAATACAATCATCAGTACACCTAAAGAAAGAATTTTTGATCTCGAAATTCCTTGATCCCAGAGGATTAATCCCATCACTGGATGGTCCAAACCCGATTACTTTTACTCCGTCAAACTTCACGTCATCACAATTTGTAAGTGTATTGGTCCAACCACGTCCATTTCTAATGCTGATTCCTTCAATCGTAATGTTTGAACTATTCTCAATCAGAACCATCCTACGATGCTTGAATTCACCTTCGATTACCCCCCGCCCATAGATGCGCACATCTTTAACACCATTTCCCCTTACTCCTCCCAAGACATAGGCCCCAGCAGCCAGGTAGATGTCCTCATTGCTTTTTAATTCCAGATATCCTGTTCTATGAATTCCGGGTCCAAAATATCGAGTATTTGAAAGTAAGGTATCCGTTGTTTTGTCTTCAATCGGATTGACAAAAAGACAAAATTCAGGAAGGCTGTCAATGCGGATGTATAATTTATCAGGTCCTTTTAACTGAAAGGAAATTCTATCCTCTTTAATAACCGGAGAAACCTGACGACTTTTTGGTGAAATATTGACCTCACTGAATGATTCTGAGATTTTCAATTCCATCGATAACTCTCCTTCAGCACTAAAGTCTGCAATATGGATCTCCTGATCATGAACATATGGAGCTGACCGAAACCATTCAGGTTGCTTTTCCATATCCATATTAGGTTTTAGAACCTCTATCGGGACTTTTATTCCATTTACCCTAAGGGAGTAGAGTGAGCTTTCAGAAATTTCATCAGGAAGAGAATGGGTCATTACCAGCCCTTCCTTCTTACTACATGAGAGCAAGTGAAGAGTTATAAAAACCATCAAAATGCATTTCATTATTGTTTTAATTTAAATGCAACATAAGCATCACCTGATCTTGTGCCTACTTTTCCTCCTCCTCCAGCAGCAATCACGATGTATTGTTCGCCATCGACCTCATAAGTTGATGGAGTGGCGTGCCCTGCTGCCGGCAAGTGATATTCCCAAAGAATTTCCCCTGTCACCTTATCAAAAGCCCGGAATTTTTCATCTCTGGTAGCACCAATGAAAATCAGTCCACCCTTTGTGACCAATGGTCCACCCAGATTCTGTGTTCCTGTTGGTGGTAAACCTTTTTCTATTAACTCCGGATACTCACCAAGTGGCACCTTCCATAGAATTTTTCCTTCATTCAAATCAATGGCATTCAATGTACCCCATGGGGGCTTTACCCCAAAATATCCATCTTGATCGGCTAAAATATTCCACCCATCATGAACATATCTCAAGTCACCCAAAGTTGGTTCTTCTTCTTTATCAGCCGCCGGGTTAAAAAGGTAGTCAGTAAGGTTCTTCTTTTGTTCTTCGGTCAAATTGGAAAATGCTGGCATTTGACCTTTACCGGTACCCAAAAGGGAAATAACTTCTTCAGGAGATCTTGATATCTCTAACAATGACGGAAAAGCCCCTACACCTGTCCTGTCCGGGCCATGGCACATGCTGCAATTATTCAGTTGATACAATTGAGCACCGCTCAAAGCCTGATCTTTAGAAACTCCTAATCGTTTTAAACGGATAAACATTGGAACTTCATTGGCATTGACATACATAATCCCCGATTCCGGATCAAAAGCAGGACCACCCCATTCTCCACCACCTCGGGTACCAGGAAATTGGACAGTTCCATTCAGGCTTGGCGGGGTATATATTTGACCATAATTTGCTTCTTTCAAAAAGTCTTTTATGAACTTATAGGACGCTTCTGATATATTACTGAAATCTTCCTCTGTAAATTTATGTCTTACAAACGGAGGTGGTTTAACCGGAAATGGTTGTGTTGGCCATGTTTCTTCCCCTGGAACTGTTGATTGGGGTACCGGACGCTCCTCAATGGGAAAAACAGGCTCTCCGCTTTCTCTGTCAAACAGAAAAACCATTCCCATTTTAGTCACCTGAGCTACGGCATCGACCTCTCTTCCGTTATTTTTCACAGTGACCAATGTCGGCGGTGCTGGTAAGTCATAATCCCAAAGATCATGATGAACAAGCTGATGATGCCATATCTTCTCACCTGTTTTGGCATCCAGAGCAATCAAGCTATTGGCATATAAGTTCTTTCCTTTTCTATAGCCTCCATAAAAATCAAATGCAGCTGATCCTGTAGGCGCATAAACGATTCCTCTTTCCTTATCCAAACTAAAGCCCGTCCACACATTTGCTCCTCCTACTTCCCTATAATTGTCCTTTTCCCAAGTTTCATAACCAAATTCATCAGGCTGTGGAATGGTTCTAAAAGTCCATATCAGTTCACCTGTGAGTACATCATATCCACGAATGAATCCAGGAGCTGCTTCATAACTTTCTGATACTGTGACACCCTGAATCAAAATATCCTCATAGATGATCCCGGGTGATGTGGCACCCGCAGAAATATTTTCCGGATCCCTATCCAAACCAACTCTAAGATCAATTTTTCCATTGTCACCAAAAGAGCTTGTAGGTTCTCCAGTGTCAGCATTGATTGCATAAAGCCATGATCCGGCCGAATAGAAAATACGTTTGTCTAATTTATTCTCGCAATAAATTACACCACGGTTGACTCCAAAGCCTTCCCGTCCCTTAAATGGATCGAACGTCCATTTTTCCGTACCACTGGCTGGATCAAGAGCGATCAATTTAAGCTTTGGCGATGTAACATACATCATCCCATTGGCAATAATAGGATTACATTGAATCGCCGTTCTAGCTCCTTCAGTAATATCTCCTGTATGATACTCCCATGCTACCTTTAACTGTTTTACATTTGTTTTGTTAATCCGATCAAGCGAAGAATATGCGATGCTTTCGGGACCTCCACGATAGGTATCCCAAACCTTATACTCTTTGGATACTTTGCTACAAGATGCTAGGAAAAACAGGATGATTAACCCTCTTAAAAAAATTGTCATTATTAAATGTTTGAAAAAATATCTAACTGGATGGTAAATAAACAAAGTGGTTAATTTACTAATTTTTATTATGTCGAGGTAAATGATATTTTGAATCATCTTAAGGTTAATTACCTACTTCAACCCACTCACTATAGCTATCAGGTTATTTCAAGTTCTTTATTCAATGCTGTGCTTAGACACGCTCAGGAACACTTATTCATTCGTGTTTTTCAATATTTGATTTATAGATGATTACTTTATAAATTATATCTTAAATCAATTATAGAAACCTGAATATGAGAAACCCCCTCACCCCATTTCTATTGTTAGGATTACTCATTTCAGGATGCCACCAACATCAAGAAACCGTAAACCAACATTTTGAATTATCAATTATTTCAAAAGTTGCCGCTCAACCATTGGCAGAGCATACCAAACGACTGACACGCCATCTCGACTTTCTGGGTTCTCCGCTTGGCCAAAATACACTTGATGATTTAGGAATAGCTACCCAACTTAAAACAGACTCACTAATAGCAACTGAAATACAATCTATACTGGACCCATTATGTATTGCAGCAGTACACATCAATCCCGAATCCAGAGTGAAGTCACAGCAGGGACCAGCAAAACCTATACTTTACGAAGGAGAGACAAAAAGGTACCTCATAAAAATCATCAATGAAGCAGGTGTCACTGCACCATTACGGGTCAGCTACAACGGGATGTCTGAAACGCAAATGAGACATCATGGACAGCAGATTGAGATGCCAGCCAAGGATAACCCCCTTTTTCACATAAAAACTTATCTCCCGGGAGGAAAGTGGCTTCACACGCCTGGGATTGCACCACTCACAGGTTTGGAAGTAAACTACGCGATCATCGATATTTATTGCAGAGATGAAGGAAAAAGAGAATTAACCCTAAATTTTGATGTAGGGCAAGGCACACAAGATCTTGGTTTCAGGTCAGAGGTTCCTATTCTTTTCAACAGCAAGCCTACCTATCCTTTAACTTTCGAAAAAGTGTTGGATGAGAATGGTGAAGATGTGATGGCCAGCTTTATCATTCGTGATCAAGACAAACAGGTGTTCCCCGGACAATCGGCAAGGATAGCCCCTGACTTCTGGTTCCATTCACAGGTATATCGTACAAGTGGTCAAACAGTCTTACTTCCAAAAGGAAAATATTCAATCCTTTCCAGCCGTGGACCTGAGTATGAGCTTCAAAGCAAAAGCATAGAAATAGACAATGAGCCTTTAAATATCAGTTTCGATCTACAACGCTGGGTTGACCCCAGTCTGTTTGGGTACTGGTCAGGAGACCACCATATTCATGCAGCAGGATGTGCTCATTATACTACACCTGCCGAAGGTGTTTTGCCTGAAGATATGCTTAATCATATTCTTGGGGAAGACCTTAAAGTTGGCAGCGTCCTCACCTGGGGTCCCGGATTTGACTATCAAAAACAATTCTTTACTGGAGATACCTATGACAACTCTCCTTATCCATATACGATCAGATATGATGTGGAAGTTTCTGGTTTTGAGTCTCACAAATCAGGTCACCTGGTTCTGTTGAGATTAAAAGATCAAATCTACCCTGGTGGTAATTCAGATGATCATTGGCCAACACTCGGTTTAAATACCTTAAAGTGGGCACAGAAGCAAGGGGCTGTTTGTGGCCCTGCTCATTCCGGATACGGGATAAACCTTTACAAAGATGAATTACCATTCTATGAGGTTCCACCTTACAACAGTATCGGTGCTAATGAATATGTGGTGGATGTCACTCATATGGTAGAAGGACCTGAAGGCACAAAAGTTCCCGCTGTGGATTTCATATCTACTGGAGACACATGGCCCATCGCTGAACTGAATATGTGGTATCATACATTAAATGCCGGGTTTAAAACCAGAATCAGTGGTGAAACTGACTTCCCCTGTATTACCGGGTCCCGTGTTGGAATATGGAGATCCTATGTTCGTCTTGAAAATGAACTGACCTACGATGCATGGTGTGAAGGAATCAGCAAAGGGACTAACTATGTTTCAGATGGCTTTAGTCACCTCATCGATTTCAAGGTAAATGACCTTTTAAGTGGAGAGGAAAATAGTACAATCAGACTTTCCCAAGCCGGAAAAGTAAAAGTCAATGTCAATGTCATTGCTCATTTAAAAGAAAAGCATGATCATTTTACTAATTTTTACCTGACACCCGGGTCTGAATGGAGTCCTACTCCATGGAGTGTGGAACGAGCCGTGAAAGATGGCAAGGTGAAGGTAGAAGTTGTGGTAAATGGCCAGCCGGCTGAAGCAAAATGGATCAACATCAATGATGGGCTGAAAGATTTTGAGTTTGATGTTGTCATTAAGCAAAGTAGTTGGGTAGCCGTCAGAATCTTTCCTTCATCCCATACAAATCCAGTTTGGGTAACAGTCGATGATCAGCCCGTGCGAGCCAGCAAAAAAAGCGTAGAATGGTTGATGAAGGGAGTCGAAAAGTGCTGGGAATCCAAAAAACAATTCTATGATATAGATGAAATGGATGACGCCATTGCTGCCTACGATCACGCAAGAAAAACATATCAGAATATCTTAGCTCAAACCATCTCTGATTAATTATAGGAAGTGAACTGGCAAGAAATGAATTCTTAAAAAGAATACTTAAATTGTTGTAGGAAATCTTAGCCAATGATAGAACTCAAAAGGATCCTCGAAGCATACGATCAGACGGATTTTAAGAAAACGAAAGCAGCACTAGCAACTGTTATTAAAGTGGAAGGCTCCTCCTACCGAAGTCCTGGAGCTAAAATGTACATTCTGCAAAATGGCCTCTGGGAGGGCTCCGTAAGTGGAGGTTGCCTGGAAGGAGATGTTTTGAAAAAAGCGCGTCAGGTCATGGATGAGGAAAAACCAGTGATTCTGACGTATGATACAAGTGAGGAAAGTAATCATGAGCTGGGAATTAATTTAGGCTGCAATGGAATCATCCATATTCACATCCAACCTATCAGAAGCCAATCCAAAATAATTGAGTACTTCCGAAAACTAATCTCAATAGATCAAAACCACCTTTTAATTACAGAATTAGATGATTCATTGAATGTATCCCTGATTGATGAAAAAGACCTGGTGACAACAAATGAACCTTTGTCCAATTCCATAGACAAACTTTTGTTAAAACAATCATCAGGTTGGATAAAAGAAGATAATAAACACTTTTTCTTCGAAAGGTTTGAACCTACGCTTGACCTTCTTGTCATTGGAGGTGGTGGTGATGCGCAGCCTGTTGTCAAACTTGCTAATCAGCTTGGCTGGAATGTTAGGTTAACAGATGAGTGCATTGCTCATGTTTTTCCTAAAAACTTCCCAAATACACAGGTCATCCAATGTGATAGAAAATACATTGGTCAGGAAGTGACAACTTCAGATCACACGGCAGCCGTATTGATGACTCACAACCTGGATTACGACAGAGATGCCCTCATTGATCTTTTAGCAACAAAAACTCCATATATTGGGATCGTTGGTCCCAGGAAGCGGTGGAATAAGATTCAAGCACAACTTGAGGACAGGGGCATTTCTTTAACGCCCGACATACTTAAAAGGATACATGCTCCGGTTGGACTAGACATTGGGGCTGAAACCAGGGAGGAAATTGCTTTGTCTATCATTTCAGAGATTAAAGCCTTCTTTTCGGGGAGAAAAGCCATCTCTTTAAAACAAAGGAAAGGCAGTATTCATCAAAAGGACCCTATAACCGGAGAAGTCCATAAAACACCTCAATTTAACATTTGAACAAGCATACTTCTATTATCATTCTGGCAGCAGGGAATTCTTCCAGACTCGGCAGACCCAAGCAACTCATAGAGGTTGGAAACGGTACGCTTTTAACCAAAATCATTGCTGAAGCACAAAAAAGCCAGGCTAAAGATGTCTATGTCGTCCTGGGATATCTTTCCGATCATCTGAAAAAAATCATTCCTGAGTCTGTGAAGATCATTGAAAATGAGCATTGGGATAAAGGAATGGGAAGTTCAATTAAGGAAGGAATACAGCATTGTATCAAACATTCAATACCTGAAAACATAATCATCTCCGTAGCAGATCAACCTCTTCTCTCCCATGTCATCTTTGATCAATTGATACAACATGCTAACTCAGCATCCATCGTTGCCTCCCGGTATAACAAGACCAACTATGGTCCTCCTGTACTCTTTAACCAATTACATATCCGGGAAATATTAAAAATTGAAGATCAGGACGGTGCCAAAAAAGTCATTAACCAACACCTAAATGAAACTGGATTTATCCCTTTTAATGACGGTGTATTAGACATTGATACAGAAAATGACTTATCTAAGTTTAGAGACGGCATCTCTGAGTGATCAATTTTAATTATTTTTATTTGGATTAACTGATTCAAATCATCATGAAAAAAAACATTGCCATCATTGTCCTCAGCTTATTAAGTTTATTCCTCATCCTTTTTTCTTACATAAAAGGTAAAGAGGCTGAAAAGAACTTAATATTGGCACGGAATAGTATGAAAGAAGCTCAGCTTCATAAAACTAAAGCTGAAGAAGAAGCTGCAAATGCACTAAGAATACAAACTATTAGCGAAAGGGTACAAGCTGATGCTGAAAGGACAGCTGCCGAATTAAAAGCCTGCAGAAGCAGAAACTAAGATTTAGCAACAATCATCACCGCAGGATATACTTCTTGATTTCGCTTTTTGAAAGGCCTCCTTCCCCTCTTTGAAAGCAAACCAGGCAATTCCCAGACTACCTATGGCATCTACGTAAGGTATATTCCATAATTCATAGATAAAGCTTGATGCCAACAAGATAAATGAAAGATAGAAGCAAGTCTTTGTACAATTAGCATCTGATACAATTGGATCGCTGTTTAGGGCTTTTCCCGTTTTGAGCTTTTCTCTATAAAGAAAATACATCGTGAGAATTGAAATCAGAGAAACAATGATGCCCGCCAATGTGGTTCTTGGTTCCAACTGATAAATAACAGAAAGTGCCGCTCCCAGAATCAACCCAATTACCAGGATATAAAAAGCGATACCGGTTATTCTTAAAGCCTGGATTTCAAATGAATCTCGTTTCTCCACAGGACTCTTTTGCATTCTCCATACCATGTGCCCAATACCAATCCCGGAGAGCACCTCCACAAAGCTATCGACCCCGAAGCCGAACAATGCCAAAGTATCATCAGAATGGCCAAAATAGACCGATATTCCTCCCTCAAGTAGATTGTAACCAATCGTTATATAGCTAAGTAATAAAGCATATTTTAGCAAGGCAGTTCCTGAATTATTTACCTGGACAGCCATATCTCTTAACCTTTTGCTAGTTTTAACCTCATCCCTACCAACTGAATTACTATAATCAAAGCGATAATAAACATATAAATAGAAGTTAAAATCTCTTTTTCTGGCAATACCTCCCTATAATATATTGAGTGGACAATCACTAAAATAAACATCAGATAAGAAGTTCGTTGCAAAGTCTTCCATTTTGAGGCTTTTAGTGCGGTAATTGAGACATTATTGGATATAGCTACCAATAAAATAATAAACAAAGTAGCCAGTAAACCTGTGTAGTTTGCAATCCCAAAATTATCAAGATTGATAACAAAACCTGTTTCAGTTTCCTTTACAAAATACAACCAAGGTCTTCCTCTAAGGTGAGCAAAAAGTCCAACGACAGAGTGTATAACTGCCAAAATTCCTCCATAAATACCTATATCTCTTCTAATGTCTGTAGACAAAGGATTTTTCCTTCTAAAAATCAAATTGAAAGGCCCAATCAATAAAGTAATTGAAAGAAAGAAAACCGAAATGTATCCGGATACATCCGTTGTAAATACAATGGTGTCAGTAACTGATGTAAATAATTTAAATATGATCGATGCAATAATTGTAAACATGATCATGGGTAGATAGTGAATAACTAATCTTAATTTTATACTTTTCATTTTAACAGACTTTATAATTACCTTACTCTAAACCTTACTCCTAAATAAATATTCCTACCAAAGATAGGTCCCCAAACCAATGAACTATCAAAGTATGGACTAAAAGGCTGCCCACTTGCTAGTATCGGATTTTTCTGTCTATAATTCAGAAGGTTCTCAATACCTGCATATACTTCAAATACCTCATTCCACCAGGATTTTGTTACCTGGGTATTCATCAGAACAAAATCTGGAGATTCTTCTTGTAATTGGTACATTGATGGGTTGGTAGTTGTACTGGGAATCCGTTTGCTTCCCTGCCAATTGATCGTATAGTCAAACCTCCATTGATTTCTTGTCTCATAAGCAAAATTAGCGAAAGCGCGATGTGGAGAAACCAACGGTTTTTTGAGTACCTCCTCACTGTATCTGGTTTGGACATCAAACCACCGATATGCCAGTCGTACATCCAATCGATTGATCAATTCGTAATCTAGCTGAGCCTGAAAACTATTTGACCATGAAGGGCCATTTAGATTGTAGAAATGTACTTCCTGAGGATTGGCATCCAGGTCAACAACAATTTGATTTTTAAAATCTGTCCTATAGAAATCAAATGTAACTGCTCCATCCCTGTAATCCAGCATGAACTCATGAGTCAGGTTAAGCCCATAGTTCCATGCGACTTCTGCATCTAAACCATAAGGTTTATTCGACCCATCACCATTGATCACAAATACCCTCGACGAAGCCATGAGGCCTGCATTTTCAGATAAAATATTTGCTGTTCTCTGTCCGCGACCTCCTGAAGCTCTAAGTACAGTATTTTCCGTAAGCAAATACCTAAGATGAACCCTTGGGGTCAAAAAAGCCCCATACAAATTATGGTAATCACCTCTCACCCCCATTACCAGATTAAAAAGATCAGACCCGGAATATGAATATTCAAAAAATGCACCTGGAATAGTCTCTATACGATCATATGACGTCAGATTAAACAACTCATCATATTGATCAAACTGGAAGCTAAGACCTGTTTTGTATTGATGATTTGTTGACCAAAAAATATTCTGATAAATAAAATTTCCATACAGAGATCCTTGTGTCGCCTGATAGTCCTTCTGCCCAAAGAACGATTGTTGATCATGATAGCTACCTGATAGCTGTAACCCAAAACTTTCGTAAGGTTTATCTTTATTTACTTTCCCAATCTTGGTCCAGGCATCTACCCTATTGGTCTTCATTTGCATCCCCCAGATACTATCAGAGCCTTTATCTTCCAGATCAAAACCTTTTTGACCTCCAAGGTTGTTAATGTAGGTTCCTTTTATTCCAAACTGAAGATGTAAACCATCTTCATTATAAAGTTCCCATCTATTTAATCCAATTATGTGATTTCCCAACGGATTATCCATGAATCCATCTTCATTCTGATCATTCTCTATAGAGTTACTTTTTCCATGCAAGAGCAGAGCCGTACCCCACTTTTCACCAACATCCTGACTCAAATTGGCATTAAATTCCAACCTCCCCATTTGATTGGCATAAGCATTCAAATAAACATTATCCATGCCTGCCGGATTTCTCAAGTTTACGTTGATCTGGCCCGCAATACTTTCATAACCATTCACCACAGAGCCAGTCCCCTTATTAAGCTGGATGGATTCAATCCATGTTCCCGGTACATAAGTAAGTCCCTGAATCGCCGATAACCCACGAACATCAGGCATATTTTCACGCATGATCTGGGTATAAGGTCCGGCAAGTCCCAGCATCTGAATCTGACGTGTGCCTGTCACCGCATCCGTGAATGATACATCAACACTTGGGCTGGTTTCAAAGCTTTCTGAAAGGTTACAACATGCAGCTTTGAGTAACTCTCTTTCCCCTATCGTTTCAACTTTTTTTGCATCGAGGAAATCTATGGTTGTAGATTTTTGTCGATAGGTAACTTCCACTTCATCCAGCTCAGCATCACTTTTCAGAATAACTTTCACTTGATCAACTCCTTTGGTTATTATAGTATCTGGCTGATATCCAATGTAACTAACAATCAAAACGGATGTAATTGGGGTTCGATTTATTTGAAAATAACCGGTTGTATCAGTTACAACACCTGTCGTGGTCCCGGACCAATACACATTTGCCCCCAACAACAGCTCAGTGCTGCCATCATCTAACCTTCCTGAAACAGTTCCACTCACCTTGCCCATTTGACCAACAGCAATCAATGGAAAGGTGAGAATACCTATCCATATTATTATTTTGTCCATGATCAATGCGTTTCCTGTCCTTCCCTATACTCACAGCACATGGGAAGTTTCTGATATGCTTCAGTTGTTGCTTTGACAGAGTCAGTATCATGTCCAAAGTTTGCCACAGCCTGGTGTAATTCATTTTCTGAAACCTTCTTCGGCTTATAAATAATGGTTAGCATTCTTGATTGCTTATCCCATTCATTCCATTTTACTCCTTTGATAAGGGAAGCATTCTCAATCCTTTCTTTACACATTTTACACACACCTTGTACTTTAAAGGTGACTGTATCAATCTTACTTTGTGCTTCTGACTGATTAAACATCAAAAAATATATGGGTATAAAAAGTAGATATTTCAAAGAATTCATTTTTCAAATTTCTTTTAAATTAAATATAAAATTAGGGGGAGCGTCTTCCTGCTAAACACCATTCAGAGTAACAGAAACCTCTTATTTACTATTAACAAGATTCTTCTCTTATCAGCAGGTTTGAGACACTCAATAAAAATCTAAAAGAAATTACCCGTAATAAATGAAATTGGAGTTGAGTAACCAGATGGGTTGCTTATGAGTGGGTGGTACTTTTTCAAAATACCTGGTAAATGAAGCCTTTTGTGTAAAAATTCTGCTTTCATTATCCATTTTCCAAATCCCTGGAATTTCATCTACAGGTATTTGAACAATGATTGAACTGGATGGGGTTTGTTGATTTTCATCAATCTGCAGGGAGAAGGATTGGTCATCACAACAATTAGTCATTTCCTCTTCCCCACCACAGCAACAACCCACTCCATGAGAAAATATCTCTATTTGAGCCAACTCTCCAAGACAATAGTGAAAATTGATCCCTATTTCAGCAGTTGCCAGGGTATAGAAAAAAAGAAAAAGTATGGTAAGGGATTTCCTCATCTCAATCTCAGTAACGCAAAGATAAGAAAATGGTTTAATGGTTCCTATGATGTTGATTTTCATTTGTATATCCACCAGATTAATTGGCCTGACTACATTACTTCTCACCATTATTCATCAAACAAATCAGTTGTTGGTATAACCTCAACTGACTTCACATTCATTGGAAATACTTCTGCTTTCTTATCCACTTCAAAAATCTCCTCACCCAAACTTTCCTTCACTACATTTGAATAGGTCATTGGAGATGGAGCATTTTTAAGGAGGCTTTCCTTTAAGGGTTCAGCTTCTGCCTGATCCGTGATCATGGTTATATACATATTCTCCACCTGCAAATATTTAGCTGCCGCCGCATTGACCTCTTCAAGGGTAAGTTGGGCAACCGCCTCATTCATATAATCAATATAGTTTTCCAACCCATAAAACTTAGCATCCATAAGAAAACCAAGTTGTTTTGCAGGTGTCTGAACAAATAGGTTCATATAGCTTCGAAGAAACTGCTTGGTCAGATCAAACTCTTCCTGTGTGAGACCTTCGTTCTTTACACGCTCTACTTCCATGAGAGCCATCCTTATGGCAAAATGTGCATGACCAATCTTTATACCATCCAACTCCGGATATTGACTAGTCAAACTGATCGCAGTCTGAACAGGCCTGATCCATATTGCAAAATAATTTTGACTTCGGGGGAAACCAGTCAATGGAAGCTGATTACTCCCTGCTGCTTCATACCATTCAATATAAGTATAGTCACCATAGTTCATAGAACGCTGCTCACGGATCAACTTATAAAGTTTGGAATAAGACTTTCTATGCTCACCCAGGTAACTGTTGATCACAGCCATGGCAGGCCAGTCGGCTGAAGCACGGTTTATATCGATTGGGTAACCTGTAAAAATAGCTGTACCCAAATTGTTTGGCTTGGGAATCAGTTGTACCCTGATGCCATCAGGCATTTTCACCTCTCCAAGTGTTGGAATTGCAGGATCGATATCAGCCAGTTTATTGACATCCGACTTAATCTTTTCTAAAAGAGAGCTGGTATACTTTCCAGCAATACCAATGACTACATTATTTCTGGTGAAATAATTCTTATAGTGATTGATCACATCTTCCCTTGTAATGGAAGCCAACCCTGAAATGGTCCCTTCTTTCATATGTTCGTATCCAGTACCTGAAAACAACTGCTCTTCCAGGGCCTTCTTGCTAAACTCTTCATCAGAACTCGCTTTGATGACTTCTTTCACATACACCTCCATGTTAGACTTTACCCTTTCAAAGTCGGACTGGGCAAATGTTGGGTTTAGCAACACACCTCTGAATATCTCATAGAACTCATCAAGAAAGTCTATATGCACCTGAAAAGTGATTGTGGTCATCTCTTTATCAGTAAATGTGCTGTAAGTGGCTGCCATTGGATAGAATAAATCATTGATCTCTGACTTGGTGTATTGATCACTGCCCGTTTCAGCCAATACGGAGGCAGTCAGGTTGGTGAGTCCTTCCTTCCCTTCAGGATCACAGATTGAACCGTTTTTGAAAGCCAGTTTAACCACCACTTTAGTCGAAGCAGACGGTAATTCTACAACCTCCTGACCAAAGATTGTAGACGTAACAAACAGGGATATAATGAATGCTAAATATTTCATGGTATTATTATCTATCAAGATTTAAATCTTCAGCTTCCTGAAACTTTTCATCACTGGAGATAGTCGATACGGTAAGTTTTGAACTAACCAGAAAGCGATTGGCTACATCCATGATCACTTCGGGCGTGACTTTATCATAATTTGCATAAGTCTTATTAACAGTGGCTGGGTTTCCTGTCAGCCACACCTGCCATGCCAGTGAATTCGCAATAGCATCAGGATTGTCAATATTCATCGCATAACCATACTTCATATGACTCTTTGTCTGCTCGAGCTCAACAGAATCAACCGGTTCTGACTTAAGCTTTTCAATCAACTCATCAATTTCATTTTTTACTTCTGTCATGTCTTCTTTATTCACAAGAATAGCATCTACAGACCAAAGCCCGGGATCTACTGTATTAAAACCACCAGCATTTAACTGCCGAACCTTCCTTTCATCTACTACAAGCTTCTTATAAATATCCGACCGTTCCGAAAAAGCCAGGCTACCAATGACATCCAATGCTGCCATGTCAAGGTTTTCAACCGTAAAAGCTGGGCCTTTATAATTCAATGATAATACAGGAGGAAAATTCTCTTCCTGAATATGAGCATATCTTGTTTCATTTTGTTCCGGCTCTACGGGTATTTCCTGTTTATATGTTCCTGGCTCCCATTCGCCAAAATATTCTCTGGCAAGGCTGTTTACCTTATCTTGTGTCACATCTCCGACTACGATAATGGTGCTATACTCAGGTCGATACCACCGATCAAAAAACTCCAGGGAATATTCATACTGATTTGGCATATCTACCACATCTTCCCAAAACCCGATCGTCGTGTGAGAATATGTATGTTCCTTAAAAGCTGTATTATAAGTTTTTTCATACAACTTCATGTATGGGCTGGCATAATTCTTTGTGTACTCTCCTTTTACAGCCCCTGCTTCAACTTTAAAATCTGCTTCTGAATACTTCAGGTTCATAAACCGATCAGCTTCCAGCTCAAACATCTTATCCAACATCTCCGCATTCCCAGTCATATGATATACCGTTCTATCAAACCAGGTATTTGCATTGGCCGCTGCACCAATAGATTTAAGCACTTCGTCATATTTTTCTTTAGGATATTTATCTGTTCCTCTAAACATCATATGTTCAAAGAAATGAGCAAATCCGGTTTTCCCTTCTTCAATTTCATTCCTGGATCCTACCCGGACGACAATATAAAAGGCAGCAATCCCGGGACTATTATAAGGAACCGTGACCACATTTAACTGATTGTCCAACTCCGTTTGTAGTATCGGGTATGGAAAAATACCGTCTTCCGCAGCTTTCTGTTCCGTATTACAGGAGAACAGCAGTCCAATGATTAGAAAAATAATAAAGTGCTTCATCATTATAATTTTAAAAACTAAAACTAGTGAATAACCACCCAACTAAAAATCGATTTTTAATGAATGGTAGGTTTATGTTTTAAATGGAGAAATGGCTCCGTTTGATTTTATAATCATTTTTCTCTTCCTCCAAAATCCAAAGCCTTTATCTATAAAATATTTTTCCTGATTTATTATGCATGCATAACAATTTTGTATAATTTTGAATTTAGTATGCATGCATAACATTTTGATAATGGAATCTGTAGCTAACAAGACATCGATTAAAGGAGGAGAGTTTTTAATAAAAGAAACCTCTTATAAAGACATATTTATTCCGGAAGAGTTCTCTGAGGAACAAAAGATGATGGCTGCTGCTGCTCAAGACTTCATTGACAAGGAAATCTTTCCTCACGTAGACCGGATTGATTCTATGGAAGAAGGTCTAATGGAATCAATTGTAACTAAAGCAGGGGAACTGGGTCTCTTAGGCATATCTGTGCCTGAAGAGTATGGTGGAATGGGCATGAATTTTAATACCAGCATGTTAATTGCTGATATAATTGCAGCATCCGGATCTTTTTCTACGACCTATGGAGCGCATACCGGAATTGGAACCCTTCCAATCCTCTATTACGGGACAGAAGACCAAAAAACAAAATATTTACCCAAGCTTGCCACCGGAGAATGGAAATCATGCTATTGTTTAACTGAACCAGATGCAGGTTCTGACGCAAACTCTGGTAAAACGAAGGCAACCCTTACCGCTGATGGTAAGCACTACCTAATCAATGGCCAGAAAATGTGGATCTCAAATGCAGGATTTGCTGACCTGTTCATTGTCTTTGCCAAGATTGATGATGACAAAGACCTCACTGCTTTTTTGGTTGAAAAATCTTTCGGAGGAATCACCATGAACGATGAGGAAAGAAAATTAGGTATTAAAGGGTCATCAACCCGACAGGTCTTCTTCAATGACTGTAAAGTTCCGGTAGAAAACATGCTTTCAGAAAGGGGAAGCGGGTTTAAGATCGCCGTAAACATCCTGAATGTTGGTCGCATTAAATTAGGAGCAGGTGTTATCAATGCCTGTAAGCACTTAACAACCACCTCAGTCAACTATGCCAACGAGCGTATTCAGTTTGATCAACCCATTTCAAACTTTGGGGCCATCAAACATAAATTGGCTTCAATGGCAGTAAAAACTTATGGTATTGAATCAGCTTCTTACAGAGCGGGACAAAATATTGATGACTATATCGATCTACTCATCAGTGAGGGCATGGATCCCAGCAAAGCCAAATTAAAAAGCCTGGAACAGTTTGCCATTGAATGTGCCATCATCAAGGTGCATGGATCAGAAGCACTTGATTATGTAGTAGATGAAGGCGTACAAATATTTGGAGGCATGGGTTTTTCAGAAGAAGCCCCTATGGCTAGAGCATATAGGGACGCTCGTATCACACGTATTTATGAAGGTACCAATGAGATAAATAGGATGCTGTTGGTAGGCATGATGTTCAAAAAAGCTTTGAAGGGAGAACTCGACTTTATGACTCCTGCAATGGCCGTATCAAAAGAACTGACCTCCGTACCTTCTTTCGACCCGATCGACAAATCAAAACCCCTGGCTACTGAAAAAGAAGTAGTAAAAAACCTGAAGAAAGCAATCCTGATGGTTTCAGGAAAAGCTGCGGAGGTTTTTGGACAAAAGTTAAATGATGAGCAAGAATTGCTCATGCTGTTAGCAGACATGCTGATTGAACTTTATGTTTCAGAATCAGTTATCCTAAGAACAGAGAAATTAATCGAATTATATGAAGAGGATGGAAGTAGACTGTATCAGAACCTGGCTCGAATCTATCTCTATGAGGCAGTTCAAAAAATTAAAAGTCATGGTGACGAGGCAGTCTCTTCTTTTGTTTCCGGAGATGAATTAAAAGTAATGCTCATGGGTATGAAAAGGTTTACAAAAATGGATCCTTTAAATACCATTGAAATGAGAAGGGATATAGCAAAACACATCATTTCATCTAACAAATTTCCATATTCATTGTATAATTAATAGGTTACTTTTTGATTTTTTGAACTAAAGCCGACCTTGTCGGCTTT
>PAIY01000081.1 GCA_002704825.1 Phycisphaeraceae bacterium | reverse complement strand
TGTGTCGATTTGCATCGGCGATGCTCGCATCGCCTGCTTCAATCTCCTTGGCAATGATCCATTCGCTAGCGACAAAGACGCTACAGATGGAATGGGAACGCTCTAGAGTGATGTTGGCGGCGTTTTAGGTTCCGCCTCCTTGATTTTGGTTTGGGCAAATTCAATCCATTGCTTTTTTTCTTGGTCACTATCAAAAACACGACATGGTATAAGCGCGATTGCCTGAGGTTTGATACGGAATTCAATATCCTTATCAGTGACGATCATCTGAGTGATGGTCTGCCATTGAAAGGTCAGCGAATTGCCTTGAGATTGGAATGTCAAACCTTGATCGTCAAGTTCGTATTGAGCAGTGATCGGTTGATTATGCCCTCGTTTTTCAAGGACGGTCTTTTTGAACCGACGGCGAAGAATTTTGTCATAGGTTGCCATGTGAATCACTATAAATGTACCAGATACAGCTAGCCCCCAGACGACACCATGATCGTCTTTTGATGTCATGAAATAGAACAATGCAAACATGAACGGCGCCCATAACAAACCATAGAATTTGAAGCGGCGTAAATAATCAGACTGCTTGCATAGTCGGTACTGGACTTCGATCGCTTCCTCAACCGTCGATTGATATTCTTTTTTCAGCACGTTTCAAGCCTCCGGATGCATGTTGGTACGTATTCCGAAAAATCACCTTTCTCCGTCACTCCCGCGCAGGCGGGAGTCCAGTGGAACTTGCAAGTGTAAACTGGATGCCACTGGATTCCCGCCTGCGCGGGAATGACGAAATGAGTTTTTCAAATGGTCAACAATATTGCGAATCGCATGAATCGGCTTTGTATTCAAGGCACATCCGTACGGAACGGCACGGCGGGTAAACCTTCCTTGTTGTACAGGTTCACGTCGGGGTTGTCGGCCCAGCCGTAACGCACAGCCTTGATGTCACTGACACCTTCTGCGGAGACGACGATGGTCTTGCCCTTGATGACGGCATCGGCCCAGACGGTCTTGCCATCCGCGCCTTGGACTTCAAAGCCTTTGAGTGTGTCACCCTTGACGGTTAAGCCGCTGCCGACGTTGTCGAAGGTGAGTGTGGCTTGCTTGCCTGAGAACTTGACGGACTTGAAGAGGGGGCCTTGGGCGACGAGTTTTTCGCCGTAGGCAATTTCACGTGCTTGAAGGAACAGACGGTAACCGACATCCTGCTTGTTACGCGGGTGAATGTCGCGTGCTTCACCGATGTCGATGGCCATGGCCAGGCCGGTCTGTGGGTCGTTCTGTGCGGTCATGAGTTGTGCTTCACGCAGTTCGGCCCAGGAACTCTTGTCGGGGTTGGGTTTTTGCAGACGGTAGTTGGCCAAGGAGACGATCAGGAACGGGAATGGGCCATTGTCCCAACGGTCGCGCCAGTCACCGATCATGGTTGGCAGGAGTGTGCGGTACTGAGCCGCACGGCTGGCGTTGGATTCACCCTGATACCAGATCGCACCCTTGATGCCGTAACCAATCACCGGGTTGAGCATGGTATTGAACAGGATGCCCGGACGGTTGGGGCTGAAGGGATTGTGGGGTTTGTCGATGACGGTGAACTCCGCCTTGGTCAGCCATTCACCAGCCAGTGAGATGACCTGATCGGTCGTGCCGTTGGCGAGTGTGGCAACCATCTGTGAGGCTTGTTGACCGTTGAGTCCGCCACCACCTGCCAGGTCGAAGACGCGGATAGCAATGGTGTTCTTGCCTGCTTTGACGAGGTGACCCGGGACGATGTACTTACGGGCGATGTTCCAGTATTCCACTTGGTTCTTGCCCGAATCACCTTTCCCGTCGACATAGGTTCCGTTAAAGAAGGTTTGATCGACTTCATCAATCGGGCCTGGTAACAGCAGGAGTTTCTTGCCTGCCCAGTCTTCGGGTATGTCGATGGTTTTGCGGTACCAGAGAATGCCGTCCATTTTCGGATAGCCGGCATTTTCCCAGAGCGTTGGGCATTGCATGGGTTTCCAATCGCTGGTATCCAGTGACGGGTCGGCCCATTGCAGCGCTGTTTTGTCATCGTCTTCGAGCTTGAAGACCTTTTCCTTGGACAGGGCATATTCGGCCTGTTCCTTTCGGTACTTGGCCATCTTCCCGTCGTGATCTTTGTTGATTTCCTGCATCTTGGCGATGGTGTCATCAAAGTCATCCATCTTTTCGAGCAGGGCTTGCTGGCTGGTCCATGTTTCAGCGACGGTGCCGCCCCAGTACGTGCCGATGAGTCCGACGGGGACGTTCAGATGTTTGTGCAGGTTGCGGCCGAAGAAGTACCCGACAGCCGAGAAGCCGCGCGTGTTTTCAGGGGTGCAGACTTTCCAACTGGCGTTGCAGTCATCCAAGGGCTCAGGGCTGGTGTTCTTGGCCACCTTGAAGAGTCGGATGTTGGGGAAGTCGGCAGCCGCAATTTCCGCGTCCTTGTTATTGGCGTTGGCTAAGGGCCATTCCATATTGGATTGACCGGAGCAGACCCAGACTTCGCCGACGAGGATGTCATGCAGCACGATGGTGTTGTTGGCGGTGATGGTCATGGTGCGACCGGTGGCATTGGCTTTGAGCGCGGGTAATGTCACCGACCAGTTGCCGTTGATGTCCGCTTCGGTCTTGCCCCCTTTGCCGGCAAAGACCACGGTGATGTTTTCACGCGGTTGTGCTTTACCCCAGATCTTGATGGGCTTGTTTTGCTGAAGCACCATGTGGTGACCAAAAACGGAAGGCAAGGAGACATTCGCCAGCGTGGTCGTTGCCGTGAACATGGCCAGCAGAAGACTGACCCCCAAACCCAATCTCATTTTGCGCATCATCGTGTGTTCCTTTGACTGTGGATTTTGATTAATTCGGTGGAGATTTTCAGAGCGGTGAAGTTAAAGTTTAACGGATATCGCTTGCCCTACAACCAAACGAAATGACATCCGTGACCAAATATGACATGCAGGCCTGTTTGGCTATGGGGTTTGGCCGGATTGTCGTTATGATGTACGACCCGATTTCGGATCGGTGATACTTTTTTTATTTTCTCGGAAATCCCCCGGAATCCCCCGTGTCCCGGGAACACCGAATGTACGTTAAAAACTTCCGGGGGCAGAACAGGATATTGCCATGAGTATGAGCATGGAATTTGAGCAGAATCACAAACTTGTTTACCCAGCCGATCCCAAGAACGGTAAGCCCCACCCGCATTGGGAAAATGAAAACGTCATCGGCATCAACAAACGCAAGCCGCATGCGACTTTCATTCCCTGTGAAGACTTTGAACAGGCGATCATCTCACTGGATGTCTTTACCGACAACCGCGACATCTCCCCGTGGTTTGCATCGCTCAATGGTGATTGGCAATTCAAGTGGGCACCGTCCCCGGACAAACGCCCGCGTGAGTTTTTCAAGTCCGGCTTTAATGCCAGCAAATGGGACACACTCACCGTCCCGAGTAACTGGGAAACCAACGGCTACGGCACGCCGATCTACACCAACGTCAAGTATCCCCACATCACCAAGCCACCACTGATCATGGACCACAAAGGTGAATGCCCCAAAGAGTGGACCGTCACCAGGGAACCCAACCCCGTTGGCTGTTACCTCAAGACCTTCACACTCGACAGCGAATGGGCATCACGCCAAACCCATATCCACTTTGCAGGTGTCCAGTCCGCGTTCTACATCTGGGTCAACGGCAAGCTTGTCGGCTACTCCCAGGGCTCCATGACCCCCGCAGAATTCTGCATCACCGACTATGTCCAGGAAGGTGAAAACACCTTAGCCATCGAAGTCTACAAATGGTGCGACGGATCCTATGTCGAAGACCAGGACTTTTGGCGTCTGGCGGGGATTTACCGTGAAGTGAATCTCATCTCCACGCCGTCCGTTCATGTCCGTGACTTCCATGTCAATGCTGACCTGGATGACGACTACCGCAACGGCAAGTTGACTGTCTCTGCCCAAGTAGAAAACCTCGGCAAGGAACTCTCGGGCGATTACAGCCTGATGGTTCAGATGTTTGATGCCAACGGCGGGGAACTGCCGGTGGATGTTGCCGGTGTGGCAGCCGTCGGTGAAGTTGAAGCTGGAAGTGAAAACACCACGGCAATCTCACTGAATGTTTTAAGTCCTCGTAAGTGGTCCGCTGAAACTCCCGAGCTTTACGCGGTGGTGCTGACGCTGGTCAATGAGGAAGGTCACCCGGTTCAGACGCTTTCGACTTATGCAGGCTTCCGCAAGATCGAAATCAAGGACGGCGGCCAGGTCTTCATCAACGGTCAGTCCGTCAAGTTCAAGGGCGTTAATCGTCATGAATTTGATCCCAAGCTCGGTCGTGCGATCACCGCTGAATCGATGGTTCGCGATGTCGAGATTATCAAGCAACACAACCTCAACATGGTCCGCACATCGCATTACCCCAACCAATCTCGCTGGTATCAGATCTGCGATGTCATGGGTCTGTACATCATGGACGAAGCCAACGTCGAAGCGCATGGGATGGGCTACAACTTTGAAGCGCTGGGCTTTAGACCGAGTTGGGATATGACGCATGTGGCACGTGGCGAACGCATGGTCCATCGTGACAAGAATCACCCGTGCATCATTTTCTGGTCACTGGGTAACGAGTCGGGCAAGGGTCCGGCTTTCCACAAGATGGCTGCTGCGATCCGCGCGATCGACCCGACGCGCATCATTCACTACGAACTGATGTCTGAAGCGGTCGACGTGGATTCGGCCATGTATCCGTATCACCAACGCCTGCAAAAGCAATTTGCTGATGTCGATTCGGAGCGTCCCTTCTTCCTTTGTGAATATGCTCACTGCATGGGTAACGCCCTGGGCAGCTTCGATGAATACTGGAAAATCTTCAAGTCTTCGCCGCGCATGATCGGTGGCGGGATTTGGGATTACTGTGACCAGGCGCTTGAATGCCCCGTCCCCGGTTCCAAAAACGGTGAAACCTTCCTGGCGTACGGCGGCTGCTTCGGTGATATGCCCAACGATGGTAACTTCTCGGGCAACGGCATCACCACCGCGGACCGCAAGATGACCCCCAAACTCACCGAGGTCAAGAAAGTCCTACAGGATATCGACATCACTTGTGCCAACGACCAAGACCTGGCGCGTTGCAACTTCACCGTCACCAACAACCACCAGTTCACCAATCTCAACAAGTTCACACCGGTCTGGGAACTCACTGAAGACGGCAGCGTCATCGAGCAGGGCACCATGCGCCCGATTGATGCCAAGCCCGGCGAATCAGTCAATATTTCCGTCCCGGCATTTGCGCCCGGTGACAACAAGGCCGGGCACTGGTTCGCGCATGAGACCTACACTGGCAAGCCCGGTGCCCAGTATCATGTCCGCCTTGCCTTTGTCTGCAATGAGCCGACCAACTGGTGTCCAGCGGGTCACGAAATCGCCTGTGAACAGTTCCATGTCAAACCGTGGACACCGCAGGTCGCAGACGACAGTGATAACCCATTGATCGTGGATGTGAGCAAGCTCGACAAACTCACACTCAAGCAGACACCTGCCAAGGTGCAAGTCAGTTCCAGACAGTTCAAACTGACCATCGACCGTAAGACCGGTTCGATCACGGAATGGAAACTCGGCCGCAAGGATCTGCTCAAGGGCCAATCGCTGCGTCCCGAAGCACACACCTTCCGCGCTCCGATTGACAATGAGCGTAACAATTGGGCCGAGCGATCCCGCCGTTACGAGGAAGCCTGGATTCGTCTGAATGAAGGCGAATATGTTGTCTATGATGTGCAGGCTGAAAAGGGGCTCGCTGCCAGCAATACGGTGACCGAAGCCAATGGCTGGAAGCCGCAGGTTGTCGAGGAAGTCTGCCCGCAGATGGTTCGAGTCAGCGTACTCGGTAGTGTCAATGCCCGTCATGCAGCCCGCATTGATCACCGTCTGACCTACACCATTTTTGGCGATGGCACGCTTCGTCTTGATAACCAGATCACCCCTGTCCGTGCCCCGCAGACCATGGCTCGTATCGGTATCCGACTGGCGGTCAGTGACAGTTACAGCCAACTGGAATATGCCGGTCTTGGGCCGGAGGAAAACTATTCGGATCGCTGCAATGGTGTGAGTTTCGGTCGGTACCAGTCGACGGTTTGTGAACAGTTCCACGGTCAGTATCTCAAGCCGCAGGCCTGTGGCAATCACGAGCAGACCCGTTGGGTGAAGCTTTCGGACGCCAAGGGTCTGGGCATCATTGCCGCTGCCGCCGATGATTCGCAAATGGCTTTCTCCGCTTTGCCGTACTCGGACGAACAGTTGGCATCGTGCAAGTACAACTATGAACTCAAGGCTGATGGCAAGACGTACCTGTGTCTGGACAAGCAGCAGACCGGTGTCGGTAACGCCAGTTGCGGACATGTGTTCCCGCTGGACCCGTACACGACATTTGCCGAGCCGGTGACATTCTCACTGCTGCTTAAACCCACGGATGGCAGTGAAGATCCGGCCGAGTATGCCCGCCAGATTTTCAGGCCGAACCTGGCTTGCAAAATTGCTGCGACACACAACTGATAGCGAAAACACAATTAAAATTTCATGCAAAAAGCCCGATGTCAAAATCGGGCTTTTTTTTCTTGAAAACTTTGCAATAAAGAAGACAATTGAATCGTTTTATCCGGGACTATCTTTTTTTAACCATGGGGTGAACATGATTGATTCCGCCACCACCTCCGAGCTGTTTGTCTGCTCCACCCGGACGATTGATTCTGCTTTAGCCAGCGACCAGTACATGGTATTGGTCCCGCAACCGGACATGGTCAATGCCATGGAAGGGGAGGTCACCGAGATTGCCCGGCAGATGTACCGTCGGGTCGCCAACGAACTCTATGCATCGGGATACCGGATTTTCTGCGAGCGCATCTTTGCCATCGCACCGTTGATGGATCAGGTGCTCGAAGGTCGGCAGATAGCCCTGGGACAATGGGCCGACACCGTGCCCCCAACGGCGATTGTGGTCGAGGAAGGTTTACTCGGCGGATTTGCCGGCATCCAGATTCACGCGGTCAAAGCACCCATGCCCCCGATCGTGATCCGTCGACCGGATGACAACCGCACCATGGTCGGACGTCAGCTTAATATCCGTGGTGATAAGTGGCTGATGCTCAATGGGCTTTATGGTGATGTCAATGCGACACCTGCCCAGCAGACGGCTACCGTCTTTGATGACGCAACCGAGATTCTGAAAATGACCGACGGCTCGTTCGACTCGGTCGCTCGGACATGGTTGTGGCTTAAGCAGGTCTGCGATTGGTATGACGATCTGAATCGCGTCCGCACGCAATGTTTCATCGAACATGAACTCATCGACCCGGCGACCAAACAAAGCAAGCGTCTGCCCGCAAGCACCGGCATCGGACTCTACGGGCAAAATGGTGCAGCCATCACCATGGACCTCATTGCACTGCCCGGTCGTGAAGACCAAATTCAATACATCGAAGCAGGCGGTGATCAGAAGTCGGCCTACGAGTACGGCTCGGCATTCAGTCGCGCCGCTGTCGCCCCCATGCCCGGCGGGAACACCGTCCTGATCTCCGGTACTGCAGCCATCAACCCCGCAGGTGAGACCGAAGACGTCAACAGTATCGAAGGACAGGTCGACAAGACCGTTTTGCATGTGCAGTCATTGCTTAAGGACTTAAACAGTGATGATGAACATGTGACCTTTGCCCTGGTCTACTGCAAGACGCCTGATGTTCAACGGTATTTCCTGACCAAGTATCTGAATACCCTGCCTTGGCCGATGATCACGATGATCGGCGATGTCTGCCGCCCTGAGTTGTTATTCGAGGTTGAATTGACCGCCAGTCAGAAGGGATGAGATGATGAATTTCGGATTTCGGATTTTGCTTCGCAGGCCTTCGGCAGCGAATTTCGGATTGTCGCAAGCGTGGCCAATGATTAACCGCAATGAGCCAAATCTCAATCGCCTCCAAACTGCTTTCGAATTCAATCGACATGATGGATGTTGCAAAGGCTTTCTAACATCGCTTGCGCAAATCCGAAATTCAAAATCCGAAATCCGAAATCGGATGTCAACATTGATCATCATGATATGTGGTTTTCTCACAGCCACCATCTGCCATGCTCAGTCGCCGGAGATTTATTTCGACCGCGATATCATGCCGATTTTCAGCCAGGCCGGATGTAACGCTGCGGGTTGTCATGGCACGCAGGTCGGGCAGGACGGTTTTGCTCTGTCTTTGTTTGGCGGTGAACCCCAGTCGGACTTCATGGCCATCACGCATGCAGCCGACGGGCGCCGGATCAATCGCGTGGAACCCCAGCAGTCACTGTTACTACGCAAAGCGACCGGCCAGGTTGAGCATGCCTCGGATCGCAAACTCAATCCCAAATCACTTGAGTACATGCAACTGCTCGGCTGGATCAAACAGGGCGCAACCCGTGACCCGGAAAAACAACCCAAACTCCAGACGCTGGCGGTCACCCCTGACCAGTTGATCACCGAAAAGGGACACAAGCAGTACATCGCGGTTTCTGCCCAGTACTCCGTCGGTGATGCGTTGGATGTGACACCCAACTGTCGTTACACCTCAAACGATGAGAAAGTCGTCACCGTCGACAAACTCGGCAGCATGACCATCACCGGCTACGGGCAGGCATGGATCACCGTCACCTACATGGGCAAGACATCGTTGATTCAGGTCATCGTCCCTCAACCCCTCCGCAGTGAATTCCCCAAAATCGCACCGAATAACCAGGTTGATGATCTGGTCTTTGCTCAGTTACAGGCATTGGGCATCCCACCCTCTAAACTCTGTACCGATGCGGTCTTTGTCCGTCGTCTGTATCTGGATGTCACCGGCAGATTGCCCACGCAAGAGCAGGCCAAACAGTTCCTGTCTGACACCGATCCAGCCAAACGCAGCAAGCTCATTGACACGTTGCTTGCCTCCGATGCCTTTGCCGACTTTGCAGCGCTCAAGTGGTCGGACCTGCTGCGGATCAAGAGTGAGTTTCCATCCAATCTTTGGCCCAACGCAGTGCAGGCGTATTACCAGTGGGTCCGTTCGAGCATTATTGCCAACAAACCCTATGACCAGTTTGTCCGCGAGTTGCTCGTGAGTTCGGGCAGTAATTTCCGTGATCCGACCTGTAATTACTATCGTGCGGTTGCAGACCGTGACCCCCAGGGCTTTGCAGAACAGACCGCCCAGGTCTTTATGGGGGCGCGTCTGAGTTGCGTGCGTTGTCATGCTCATCCCAGCGAGAGTTGGGCACCTGTGGACAATCAACAGATGGCAGCATTCTTTGCCAACGTGAAGTTCAAGAACACACAGGAATGGAAAGAGCAGATCGTCTACCTGCAGACCTGGAATCGTCTCAAGGATGCAGCAGGTAAAGAGGTCGATCTTGTGCCGTTGGGCGGTGAGAAGATTGATGTTCCCAAAGGCAGCAAGGACACGCGCGAAGCCTTTGCGGATTGGTTAACTGATCCGAGCAATCCCTGGTTTGCAAAGAACATCGTCAACCGCGTCTGGTATTGGCTTAATGGTCGGGGCATTATTCACGAGCCCGATGATATCCGTCCGTCCAACCCACCGAGCAATCCCCGGTTGCTTACCTATCTCGAAAAACAGCTTGTCGACAATCACTACGATTTAAAGCACATTTACCGTCTGATTCTCAACAGCAGGACCTATCAGCTTTCGTCCATTACCACGCAGGCCAATGTCTGGGACACGCAGATGTTCTCGCATTACATGCCCAGGCGATTGACCGCTGAACAGATGATGGATGCGATTAATCAGGTGACGCAGACGGATGATGATTTTGTCAGCCGCATCCCCGAGCCGTTCACCAAGTTGCCCAAAGGCACGCGTGCGGTCCAGCTTGCTGATGGCAGTATTGGTCTGCCGATTCTCCAGCTTTTTGGTCGCCCGTCACGTGACAGCAGCTATGAGTCCGAACGCTGCAATGACACGTCCATGAGTCAGGCGTTGTACATGATCAATGCTGAGGAAGTCTCGCGCAAGATTGCCCGCAGTCCGTATCTGAAGCAATTGCTCAAAACGCAAAGCGATCAGGATGTGATCAACGGGATTTACATGACAGCATTCAGTCATCAACCCTGTGAAGAAAAAATGCAGCAACTTGTTGGCTATTTCAAGCAGGTCGACAACCGCCGAGATGCGATCAGTGACCTGCTTTGGGCTGTGCTCAATAGCCGCGAGTTTATGTTTAATCACTAATCCCTCCGAGCGAAGCGAGGAATTTACCATGCTCGACTTTTTAGATCGTCACCTGACACATGATTGCGAAGGGATCAGCCGACGCAGTTTTCTGACTGTTGGTGCGGCTACGGCAACGGGGCTGACACTCTCAGGCTTCCTTGCTGCGCGTGAAGCGCAGGCCGCTGCTGATCTGGCATCAGGCAAGATCGTCAAAGCACCCAAAGCCAAGAGCGTCATCCAACTCTGGATGGGTGGTGGTCCCTGTCATCTGGATACCTTCGATCCCAAACCCGAAGCCGGTGAAGATTATGCAGGGACGTACCGCAAACCGCTGGAGACCAACGTCAAAGGCATGCGCATCAACGAGAAGTTTGAGCATATGGCCAAGTGTGCAGACAAGTATGCCATTATCCGTTCGATGACGCATCACACCAACGGCCACGAAACCGCAACCTACATGATGCAGACCGGCACGCCGCCCGGCGGTGAGTTGGTTTACCCGACCTACGGCGCAGTCGTCTCCATGAAAAAGGGGCAGGCTAATGACTCAAACCTGCCACCCTACATCATGGTCCCCACGCCCATCGGCCGAATCTCTGCCTCCGGTTTCCTGGGTGCCAACTACGCGCCCTTCAGCACCGGTGGTGATCCCAACAGCAAGGACTTTCGCGTCGGCGGGATCGTCCCTCCCAAAGGCATGACCGAAGGACGCATGTCCCAACGTCAATCGCTGTTGGAGATGGTGGATGACTTTGCCCGTGAGCTTGAAGGTTCACCCGCCATTGATGCCATGAGTGAACACCAGAAACAGGCGTATGGCTTGATTCTCGGTGATGCCAAGAAAGCCTTTGATATCAGCGAAGAATCCGACGAAGTCCGTGACCGTTACGGTCGCAACAAGTTCGGCCAATCCTGTTTGCTCGCCCGTCGACTGGTGGAACATGGCGTGCCGTTTGTCACGGTTAACAGTGGCGGTTGGGATACGCACAAGAAGCACTTTGAGTTGATGGATCAGAAACTCCCACCGTTGGATCAGGCGTTTGCTGCGTTGCTTGAAGACCTTGCTGAACGTGGGCTTCTCGACAGCACCATTGTCGTCTGGGGTGGTGAGTTTGGCCGTCGGCCCAAGATTTCCCGTGAACCACCTTGGAACGGCGGACGCCAGCATTTCTGCACCTGCTTTAATTCCGTCGTCGCAGGTGGCGGATTTACAGGCGGGCAGGTCGTCGGTTCGAGTGATCGTCGCGGTGAAACGGTGCGCGATCGCCCGGTCTATCCGTGGGATCTGACCTCCAGTATCTATCAACTGCTGGGAATCGACCCCAACGGTCAACTGCCTCACCCACATGGCTGTGTTGCTTACGTCACCCCAGCAACCGGTGGCAAGGTGCAATCCGGCGGACTGCTCCAGGAGATTATGTAACTCACACACTGCTATCTGGCTCGATGGCATTTGCCACAGAGTCACAGAGACACAGAGAAGAAAATGCGATATACCACTCATCACGCGAAATTCAATTTACCTCAACTCTGTTTGTTGGCTCTGTGCCTCTGTGTCACTGTGGTTCATCCATTGCGAACACATGCCCAGACACTCAGTTTCCCTGCAACACGCGCAGAGCAACAGTATGTGATTCAGGCAACATTGCATACACCGCTGAATCTCCGTTGTGTTTGTTTTTCAGCTGATGGCAAGACACTTTACGTCGGGGCATACAAGCAGGTTCTGGTCTGGTCTTTGGTGGATGCCAAACTTGCAACAACACTCAGCGATTCGAGTATCACCGGAATGGTCACCGCCATGTCGCTTTGCAATGATGACAGAACACTGGCTGTTTCAGGTGCCACACCTGGCAGCAGCACTTCACCCATCGTGCTCTTTGATACCAACACCAACAAAAAGTCCGCAACGCTGCAGCAAACCGGTGATACCGTTCAATGCATGCTCGCGACAAAGGCTGGCAAGCAACTGTTCGTCGGAACCTACGATGGACTGTTGACACTCTGGGATGTCCAAACGCAGAAACTCGAAAAAGAGTTTGCTCAGCAAGGTTCTGCGATTACGAATATCACTGCTGATGACAAGGAAGAATGGGTCGCCGTCTGTAACCATGCCGGGCAGGTCGAAGTGTTTGATGCAGCGGATCAGTATGCAAGTGTTCTGAGGACAACCCTTGATGATGCTGCATCGTCACTGTTTTTTGAGAACGGTAAAACAAGTAATCTCGCGGCCGCCGTTGCAGGTGAGAAGGAAGCAGCTGTCCGTCTGATCAACACCAAGAACCCGCGGAACAAACGCAAATTCACCAACACACCCGCCATGCCGCTAGCTATGTGTCAGGCTGATAACAAAACCGTTTACCTGGCAGGTTCCGACGGGACAATCCTCTCCTGGCAACGCATGAACAGAATCGATAAAACCCTTAAAGCACACACCGACTGGGTCACCGGCATCGCGCTGAGTCCCGATGAAAAACTCCTGGCTTCGGTGAGTCTGGATGGGACCACACGACTGTGGGACCCGAAGGAAGGTTTGCTCTTAGCCACCTTGTTACAACTCAATCCGTTATCCGATGCCTGGCTGATGATCACCAGCCAGGGGACATTCAACGCATCTTCGCCGGACGTGGTGACGTTTTACAATCAACCCGATTCGCTGCAGGCCGGACTTAAAAGTCAGTGGCAATCGCCGGGGAAAGTCAGCCAACACCTTGGTTTTAGCACCAAGTGAAAAGGATCACCGTCATGATCAAACTATCAATGACCGCTTGTCTGCGTTTGGCAATCTTGCTCGTCGCAACACTCGCTTTACCATGTTGGGCGCAGAAGAAAGTCGAACAGGCAACACTCGATCCGCATATTGCACACCTTTTCCCAGCAGGTGGACAGGTTGGTACGACGGTCAATGTCAGCGTTGCGGGTCAGAGCTTTAACGACATCACGGCCATCCGCGTGACCGGTGAGGATATCACTGCGGAGTTACTTGAGCGTGTGAGTGATGAATCGCTTCGTGTGACGGTCAAGCTTGGTCCAAAGGCCAAACCGGGGATGCACGATTTTCGTGTGATCTCTAAAAATGGTATTTCCAATCGGTTCCGCTTTTTTGTGGATCAGTATCCGGAAGTGATCGAGGACAAGGCTGATGCTCAGACCAAGGCACCGATGGAGATTGATCTGGCGGATGCACAGGCTCTGCCTGCTTTGCCGGTGGTTGTTAATGGTCGGGTCTTTGGTGCGGATCGTGATATCTTCAGCTTTGATGCTCGCGCCGGACAGACGTTGGTTTTTGATATTCAGGCGCGTGCGATTTTGCCTTATGTCGCTGACGCCGTGCCGGGGTGGTTTCAGGCGTGTGTGACATTGCTTGATGCCAGGGGTCAGACGGTCGCCTATGCCGATGATAATCAGTTTAATCCTGACCCGCGTTTGATCCACACGTTTGCTGCCGATGGCAAGTATTACCTTGAGATTCACGATGCGCTTTTCCGTGGTCGAGAAGATTGGGTGTATCGCATTCGCATGGGTGAAATCCCGACGATCACGCACATTTTCCCATTGGGCGGGACCCGCAATGAGCAGCAGGTTTTTGAGTTGCATGGCGTGCATCTGCCTCAGCAGACGGTGACGATGAACCTGTCGGAACAGTCGGGCATGATAGGTTGCGTGCAGGTCACCGATGAACGGGGACAGGTGAGTAACATCATGCCGATCATGATCAACGACATGCCCAGTATCAATGAAGTCGAACCCAACAACTACAACGGCAAAGCGCAGAAGCTTGATTGGCCGGTGTGTGTGAATGGTCGCATCGATCAGCCCGGTGATACCGACACTTTTGCCATTTTTACCACCAAGGACAACCAGGAGTTGGTGATTGATGTCTATGCCCGTCGATTGGATTCACCGATGGACAGCAATCTCGACATTATGCAGGGCAATGGGCGTTGGTTAAAGGGCAATGATGATCAGGTGGATGAGTCGTTCCCGTTGATCACGCATCATGCTGACAGTCGGATCGTTTACAACTTCCGTCGCAAAGGAAAGTACTTTTTCCGCATCCGTGAGACGCAGGGCAAAGGTGGGCCGGAGTATGCGTATCGCGTGGTGGTCAGTGAACCGCAGCCGGACTTTGCGTTAAGACTCATGCCGATCAACCGCAGCATTGCACCGGGTGGGACAGCCGAACTTACCGCACAGGTGATCCGTGCCCCCGGCTTTGATGCGCCTGTGGATTTGACGTTCGATAACCTGCCTCAAGGCATGGTGGTCCGTGGTGCACAGATTCCCAAGGGACAGGACGTGGTGCGTCTGACCATGACCGCGCCGCAATCCATTGAGGGAACCCTGCTGTCGCCGACGTTGATCGGCACCGCCAAGGTCAACGACCAGAGCATATCGCGCGTTGCACAACCTGCCCAGGAAGTCATGCAGGCTTTCATCTATAAACACCGACCGGTTACCGAAGAATTGTTATTGGCTGTCAGTGAGCCGCAGTATTTCACGGTGTCACTGGCCAATGCTGATTTACCGGTGCTGGAAGTCGAAGCAGGGGGTGTGGTGGATGTGGACTTCACGCTTAACCGCATCGGCAAAGCCAAGCGTCCGGTTCGCCTGGTTGGCTACAATCCGCCCAAAGGCTGGGGGGTCCGTCCCGGAACCATCAAGCCGGATCAAACCAGCGGTACGGTGAAGATTACAGCCAGTAAATGGGCCAAGCCCGGTGAGCAGGTGAATATTATCGTCCATGGTGAAATGAACATGGGCAAGAAGAAGCAGCGCATCGATATTCCTGCGCCGGTGATCTGCCTGCGTGTGATCAAGGCCACAGAAGCTGACAAAGACAAGTAACTGATCTTGATCAGCATTCAGATATATCAGGATTATTTTGCAATCATATTTTAATTGCCATGTCACGGATTACATCGTCCATTGATGATGTCATGTTATTATCCCATGTTTTTCTATAGCAGTTCAAATCATTAAACTCCATGCCTTGGTATTTTTCGTCATTCCCGCGCAGGCGGGAATGACGGAGGGGGGAGATTAATTCTTTGCATCGCTCTAACATCGCGGTTGTTATCGCGCCATTAATGGGTTGGCTATCGGAATTACGGAAAAGTCATATCAAGATTGGTGTGAATTTTGCCGATGTCACTGACATTCCAGTTTGGCTGGTTTCGTTCTCTATGGGCCGATAACAGTTAGGTTGTCATCGCAATGAATGTACTGGTTGTTGAAGATGATCGTGTGACACGCATGCTCCAGCAGCGGTACCTTAGTGATTGGGGTTATACCGTCCATACTGCGATCGATGGCCAACAGGCCTACGAATTCATTACCCAGGCAGTCCTGCCCACCCCGTTGATCATTCTTCTGGACTGGGTCATGCCCCAGCGTGACGGACTTGAGATTCTTCAGGCCTTGCACGCCTCAGGTCACATGTTTGGTGTTTACGTCATTATGGTGACCAGTAAACGTCAGGGCGAGGAGATCGCGATTGCTTTGGAAAATGGGGCGGATGACTATCTGCGTAAACCATTTCACCCACGTGAACTTGAAGCTCGCATCAACGTCGGTGTTCGCGCTTTGCAAAACGAAGCCCAACTCATTGAACAGAATCGCCTGTTGGATCGCTTTGGTAATGAGATGCATCAGATTGCAGAAGAACGTGCCAAGCAACTTGTCCACGCAGATCGCATGGCATCACTGGGTGTGATGTCCGCGGGCATAGCCCATGAGATCAATAACTCGTCTGCTTTTATTTCCGGTAATGTCCAGACGCTGGCCAAAGTCTGGGAACGACTGCTTAATGAGATCAACACGATGCTCAAGTCAAATCCGCAAGCGGTTCCCGATAAACAGCTTTTTGAATTTGTCATGGATGAAGTCCCTGACATGCTTGATGGTATGCGGATTGGTGTCAGTCGTATTCACAGCATTGTCAAAGGACTTTCTGAATATTCACGTGAAGACCGTGGTGACATGGCACAGATTGATTTGCCCAAGTGCATCGATGACGCACTGGTGATCTGTTCCAACAAAACAAAACGGATCAAGGAAATCAAAGTCATCCCCAATCAGGTCAACGGACGCATCGAAGGTATCGGCAGTCAGATCGAACAGGTGCTTGTGAACCTGGTGGGTAACGCAGCCGATGCCCTTGAAAATGTTGCTGACGGTCAGATTGAAATTGAAATCAAACAGCAAAACAATTGCGCACAGATTACCGTCACGGATAACGGGCCGGGGGTCAGTCAGGAAGTGGCAGATCGTATCTTCGATCCCTTCTTCACCACCAAGGGCGTTGGCAAAGGAACAGGCCTGGGACTTGCCATCTGTTCCAAGATCATGACCAATCACAACGGACGTTTATACGTGGATCACAGTTATACAGATGGAGCGCGTTTCGTTCTGGAATTACCCGTTGAGGAATGGAAGGCAGCGGCATGAATATTTCACTGCTGATTGTTGATGATGAAGAGCAGATTCGTCAGATGCTATGTCGGCATTTTCGGCTCATGGGCTATGAAGTCCATATGGCGCAAGATGGCGCCAATGCCATCGAGGTGCTTGAGTCCGTGAAAATCGACATCGTTATCTCTGACATTCTCATGCCCAATAAAACCGGGATTGACCTCTTGCGTTACATCAAGCAGAACAGCCAGATGATTCATGTCATCATGATCAGTGGCTATGTTTGTTTGGAAAATGCCATGACCTGTATGCGCCTGGGAGCTCAGACCATCATCTTCAAACCCCTGGAGGAAATGACGGAACTGGAGAATGCCGTTAACCGTGCTGTGGAGAATATCCATCATTGGTTAAAGGTCCTCAAGGAACTGCAATCTCGTAAACCAGGAATGGTGGGCCATGACTCAAGATAACACGCCGTCAATTAACATCGACGACAGTCTGGTCCAGGAATTCATCGATGAATCGCTGGATATGTTGTCGTCTCTGGATTCACGGTTCATCGAACTTGAAGAGCAACCCGGTGAACTGTCGATCATCGAAGCGATCTTTCGCCCGGTGCACTCGATCAAAGGTAACTCCGGTTTCTTTGGCTTTGTTCACGTCAAGCATCTGGCACATGAACTTGAAACACTGCTGGACCTGATGCGTAAAAGCAAACTTGGTGTCAGCACCGATGTCATCAATATTCTGCTTGATGGTATGGATTCACTGCGATCCATGCTCTCACGTGTCAAGCAGGGTGAAGGCGAACTGCCTCACGGGGATGAATCCGTCCAGACGATCATTGATCGCGCCAAGACCGTAGCCAACGGGGACGATCCCAAGCTCGCATGGCAGGAGGTTGCCAAGGCGTTGGACAAACTTTCCCCACAGATCGCTGATCTTGACGAAGGAGTTGTAAAATCCTTTGCGTCACTTTCCCAACTGCTTAGCAAGCTCAATCCCAATAAACTGAGCAAGTCTGATACCGACGCAGATGCTGCTGTACATGGCAGAGATGGTCGGCAAAAACTACTCGACATTGTCACGTTGCTCAAAGATAAACCTGATGACGAAGTACAGATCGCTGAGTTCCAGGATTTGTTGCATAAGTCCCACTCGGATACCGATGATGCCAACGCACGCCAGGTGATTGATGAACTGCTTGAAACACTGGATGTCTTCGTTGGGACCATCGGTCTGGATGAGTTAGCCATTGCGGTGCTCGAGGAAAAACTCAATACCATTGATCAATCTGCTATCCCATCCGGTGATGCACCTCTAGCCGTTGATAGACCTGCAGATAACCACGAACCTGTTGCTCAACAAACGACCACAGAGAAACAGCCTGAACAACAAGCTGGTGAACAAACACCTGAATCGACGGAGAAAAAACCGTCCGGCAAATCCAACAAATCGCATGACTCCAACAAGACCATGCGTGTGAGTGAAGCTTACATCGACAAGTTCCTTGAATATGTCGGTGAACTAATCGTCGTCGGTGACATGTATTCCAATGTCTATAACCAGATGATTCTCAGTCAAGCTGAACGCAAACTCATCAATACGCTCAAGCGTACCAACGAGACATTCAGTTCGCTCAGTCAGCAACTCCAGAACAGCATCATGTCCATACGCTGCGTGCCGGTTGGAACGCTGCTGCAAAAAGTCCCGCGTCTGGTCCGTGATGTTGCTCGCATGTCCAACAAGCAAATCGAGGTGACTGTCACCGGTGACAAGGTGGAAATGGACAAGAGCCTCGTGGACCTGCTTGATGCACCCTTGGTTCACATGGTGCGTAACGCCGCAGATCATGGCATTGAAAAGCCCGAAGACCGTGTTGCTGCAGGCAAACCTGAACAAGGTCATATCAGTGTAGACATCACCGAGTCCGACTCCCGCATTATGCTTGCCATTACCGATGATGGTGGTGGTATCCGATTGGATAAGATCAAGGCCAAGGCCGAGTCCATCGGCTTGATTGCGCCCGGCGCAAATTTGGATGAGGATGCTTTGATCAACTGTCTCTTTGCTTCAGGTGTCTCCACCGCCGAACAGATCACCGATGTCTCCGGGCGCGGGGTCGGCATGGACGTGGTCAAACGCATGATCGACGAAGCCGGTGGCAATATCAGTATTCAGACCAAACTCGGTCAGGGCACGACGTTCTCCGTCGAATTGCCCAAGTCCGTCACCACGCAGATCATGTCTGCTTACCTGCTAGAAGTCGCGGGGCAGAAATATGCCTTGCCACTGAATTGCATCCAGGAAACCGTGTGTATTGACCCGAAGACCGTCAACACCGTTATGCAACATGGTCAATTGACCTATCACAATGACTCAGCCTACCCGTTGGTTGAACTCAAGCGGATTCTGGATATCCCCAGCCATCTATGTAATAAGTCAACATCGGAAGATGAGCGACAGATTCTCGTGCTGGTTCGTAATGACAAGTCGACCGTTGCAGTCAAAATTGATGATGTCCTTGGCATCCAGCAGATCGTACTCTGCAAGATTGATGGCATGGAAGACGGCAATGAACTGATTCAGGGCGGTGCCCAAATGGGGGATGGCACGATCGTACTGATCCTTAACCCGGAAATCCTTCACGACCAATCCTGCATCGAACAACTCAACTAACAAACGCCAACGTGCTATTCCCAAAAAGCCCAGAGACTTATTGATGAGGTCTCTGGGCTTTTTTGTTTTTAATAACCACGAGTCCCTTGGCCCCCGGTCCATTCCTCACGGATTCCCCCGCGTTTTCCCCGGAACTCCCCGGTCCCCCGGAACTTCTTGGATCCCCCGGTAATCCAATGATCCCGAATCGAGACTCGTGGTTGAGCATGGAATCAGTAAATACATTTTGGAACACACATATCCATTTCCTTTCGAGATGAAGTATATACGTTCAGAATGCAACAGAGACGGGAATATGTAAGCTGATTGTCGCAGTGATGGGATATCAATGTTTCGTTTTTGATCTGGCAACTTCCTTATCAATATCAAGTGACACACGCAACCGTCAGCAGGAGATATTGATCAAGATATAAGAGGTGACAAAGAGCTATTCAAACATATATTCTTCACGCTTTGTCGCCTGCCGCAGACGGGAGTCCAGTGGTACTTACAGCGCGCACAGAATGCCTCTTGATTCCAGCTTTTGTGGGAATGATGCCATGGAGATGACAGATTGGTTACACGCTAATCGACCGCTGTCCCTGCTTGCGTCAATGTTTCGTCTGTCGACATCGGATCCACTTCGCGACAGCTTGTGGTGAGAATATCAATCAGTTCCTTGAGTTCTGCATGCCAGGCATCTTCGAGCATCCCATGCGGGGTGATCTGCATGAACTCTTCACAAAGCAGAATCATGCGCAGCAAGTGTCGGAAAATCACGCCTTCCTGTTTCGCAAGATCATGCGTCTGAATATAGTCGTTGAAGTTGCCCCCCATGTTCACCAGATCGCCAACGCACCACACCGCGGTGATCGGCACCTTGCCTGCATGCTTCACTTTGCTACGGAAGAACTCCGCCATCTTCTCTGCTAAGGGGATCGGGAATTTGGGTGTTTCACCGTAAGCCAAATCCTGATCATGTGGTCTTGGTGGGTAGAGTTCTTCCTGCGTGTATAGGCCTGCTTGAATCAAAGCAGGGTCCACCAACTCCGTTGCGAGATTGCCGGGGGGTAAGTGTTCGTAATGGGGCACGCGGACTTTGCGTGCAACCGATCCTGGCATTTCCAGTAACGACTCCATGATCTGCACGCGCTCGTGTTTGTCCGACTGTCCCAGATAGTCGAGCAAAAACGCACCATAAAGTGGCTGAACCGCGCGGAACACAAGCATTTCTTTTAAACGTGCTGTCGGGTGCGCATGCGTCGGTTTATAGTCGGCATAGAGTTTGGAAGCCAGCGATTTTGACTTCTTCTTTTTCTCTTTGGCAGGTTCCGGTGCAGGATCTGTGCCTTTACCAAGTCCTGTACCCAGACTCAGTGATGCCATGAGGTCTTCGACGGATTGTGGTTTGTCGGACGCTTCTTTCTTCTCCGCTTCGTCGGACTTCTTATCGTCATCGTCCTGCTCATCCTGCGATGGTGGTGGCGGATCAAGTGTGACAAAGCCTTGCTCATGAAGCGTCACCAGCATGGCAGTGAGATGATCCTGACACGCATCAATCTCCGGTAGTGGCATGAGTCGTTTACTCACCGCATCCCGCAGGAACGTGACATCCGGTGAGTCGTTAAGCAGGTATGCCAGTAGTCTCCAGGGTAAATGCCCTTTGGATTCCAAATTGCCGGGCTCTGCGATTTGGAGTTTTTCGAATTGCGGTTCGGACCAGTAACTAAAACCTTCGCGGCGCTTGGGCGTTTTCTTTTCCAGCTTTTTGCGCATCGTGCGTATCTTGGGGTCTTTGCTGTCTTCGGGGATCTGTTCGATCTTTTCCTTGTGACGCAGAATTTTGACATCGTCCTCATGGGCGACCGCATAGACATGTCCCTGTGTATCAAACTGCGGGCGGCCTGCACGACCGAACATCTGGTGCGCACTGCTTGCTGCGATGAGTTTCTTTCGGTCTTTGGGGCCTTTGAGTAACTCGGTGAGAACCACGGAGCGAGCAGGCAGGTTCATGCCTGCCGCGAGGGTTTCAGTGCAGACACAGATGGAGAGCAGTTTTTGTTGAAAGAGTTCTTCGACAAGGCGGCGGTGTTTGGGCAGTAAACCTGCATGATGCACACCAATCCCGCGCAGGAGAATGCGTTTGAGTTTCGGGCCGACACCCCCGGAGAAATCGACATCTTCCAGGGCATCTGCGAGTTGTTTTTGTTGATCGCCCTGGAGCATGTCTTTACCACGCAGAAGCTCCGCGGTATTCCAGCATTTTTCGCGGTCAAAGCAGAACACCAGCGCTGGCGTTTTTTTGGTGTCTTCATCACCTTGACTCATTTGAGCCAGAAGGTCGGGCAGCAGTTCATTTTCCCAGTGATAGGTCAGGGGCACTTTGCGCTCCGTGCCGTTGACCCATTGCAGATCTCGCTTGTGTGATTTTTTAAGCCACGCCAAAAATGCCATGCCGTTACCGACGGTTGCTGAGAGCAGCATCAGCCGGACATTACCTGGCAGCATCGCCAAACTCAACTCCCACACAATCCCACGTTCAGGATCCGCAAAGGAATGAAACTCATCCATCACCACGCAGGCGACATTTTCAAAGCTGAAGCTTCCGGGGGTGTGTAGTCGGTTTAAGAGAATCTCAGCGACAACGACTTTGATCGGCGCATCAGGATTGATCGAGCGATTGCCGGTGACAAGGCCCACCATGTTGCGGTTAAAGCCCCATTTTTCCGCTGCGTTCTGGACCTCTTCAAACTTCTGTTCGGTGAGCGCAATCAGCGGCGTGGTGTAATAAGCCTGCTTGCCCGTCTGTAATGCTTCGTAAAGTGCAGCCTCCGCGATGAGTGTCTTCCCCGTCCCCGTCGGTGCCGTCACGAGCACACCCTGATCGGAAGCAAAATAAGCCATCAACGCCTCCTCCTGCACCGGGTATGGCTCGTAGGGGAGTTGATCGAGGTAGTTCAATAAGATGTCGTCACGCGATAAATCTGTCATAGGGGGACAGGATAACTCGAATACAGAAATGGGGCGAATGGCTGGAACTTTTGCAACTTTGAGACGATTGCAAAAGCTTCATCACGATAGAATAAATGCAACACATCAACTATCTTTCGGGGATCATCATGCAGCCAATGACTGAAAAGAAGATCAAGCGATTGCGAAGTGCAGTTAAGCATTATTTCTGGGTCAAATACTTTATCTCTTTTTTTTGTCCTGTTTTTTGTGTGGGCAGGTGGAATGAAATTTTATCACGCATGGTGTGTCGGGCAGAAGCTGGATGTTCCGTTATCTTATTTTTTTAAGATGGCAAGTGGTCCTGAAATGAATCGCATGTATTCAGGTGCTGAAGTTTTTGCTGTGAATTTGATTTATGGAGGCATCATCCATTTTATTGGTGCTTTGTGGATGTTCATGTTGTGGACATTGCTGCGTCCCATACATAAACACAATAAATTACTTCTACATTACATCGATAAAGAGCAAAACCGGTAGTAAATAAACATCAAACTTCATCAATGCTTTGAATATATATTCCGTGTGCAGTTTGCTTAAGTGCATTGGCAAATCGTTTATCACTGGTGATCATCACGGACTTTGTCTGGATTGCCAACGTGAGATACAGGCAATCATACACAGTACGCTTGTATTGCATGGCTAACTTCAACGCATCTGCAAGAAGCCCGTCGCTTGAATGAACCTGAAATGGCAGATTCAAAAGAGATTCAGCGAGGTAGGGCGGGTAGAGCGTAGCGAAACCCACCAATTCTGTGCGTTGAACTTCCAATCGGTGGGTTTCGTTCGAAGACTCACTCTACCCACCCTACGGTAAATTTGAGAAATTCAATCCAGATCAAGATCGGTTTGGATACCATCGGTTCCCCAATCCGATGTGAGTATTCCTTCTGAAACATATCGGTGAATGGAGGAATACTGCCAATCTACTGGGCGGTTGACGTAGCCGTGTTTCACGGGATTGAAATGGATGTAATCAACGTGCTGATGCAAATCTTTTTCATCACGGATCAGGTGCTCCCAAAATCGTCTTTGCCAAATCCCTCGTTCGTTTTTGTGAATTCGGCTTTGTGACTTGGGTTCGTTGGATTGAATACCTCGACTGAATGTACTTTTGATTTGACGCCAGCGTGTTGAAAAATCCATGTCGTTTTCAGGTAAGGTCCAAATGCAATGCAGGTGGTCGGGCAAGATCACTGCTGCATCCATGTAAAACGGGTGATGTTGTTGCACGAGAGCAAATGCGTTTCGTAATAATGCGACATGATCAACCAATAATGATTGACTGCGATTGGCAAGTGTCAGAGTAAAAAAATAACTCCCACCGGATTGTCGCCAACGTCGGTAATTGGGCATGGCACGATTGTAAGACAATAGATGTAGGGTGGGTAGAGGCTACGCCGAAACCCACCGTTGATTTGTACGGACGGGGTGATTGGTGGTGGTGATGGTGGGTTTCGCTGCGCTCTACCCAACCTACATAAAACCATTAAAAAAAACGCAGATTGAAGCGTTCACTTCGATCTGCGTTTTTTGATGTTGTGATTTTATTTTGTTTACAGACCCATCAGCAATTTGCCGGGGTTTTCCAGGCAGCTCTTGATGTCGTTGAGGTAGCGGGCTGCGGCGCCGCCATCAACCAGGCGGTGGTCGTAGCTCAAGCTTAATGGCATCATCAGACGCGGGACGATGTTGCCGTCCTTGGTGACGATGGGCATCATGCGGCTGCGGCCGACGAGCAGGATGGCAACTTCCGGCGGGTTGATGACCGGAGTGGAGTAGGTGCCACCGATCGCGCCGAGGTTAGAGATGGTGAAGGTACTGCCACGCAGGTCTTCAATGCCGAACTTGTTGGAACGGATGTTCTCGATGATGGTGGTCATCTCTTCGGTGATCTCGGCAATGCTCATGGTGTCGGCATTACGCAGCGAAGGCACAACCAGGCCACGGTCGGTGTCGACCGCAATGCCGATGTTGATGTACTGCTTGTAGATGACTTCGCCGGCTTCCATGTCGACCGATGCATTGATGCTCGGGTTCTTGCGAAGCGACATCGCACAGGCTTTGATCAGGAAGGGCATCGTGGTGAGCTTGAGCCCCTGAGCGGTGAAGTCATCCTTGGAGTCCTGACGCATGGCTTCGAGGTCGGTGACATCCGCATCGTCGAAGTTGGTGACGTGGGGGATGGTGGTCTTGGAGGTGACCATGGTTTTGGCGATGGTCTGACGAATCTTGGCCATCTTGTCACGGGTGATCGGGCCGAAGGAATCGTTGGACGCTTCGCCGGGGGTGTCCATGGCTTTTTTGCGTTCGATGACGGGGGCCATGGATCGGGCGGCTGCGATGATGTCTTCGCGTGTGACGCGACCGCCTTCGCCGGAGCCTGCGATGTTGTTGAGGGAGACACCCAGTTCACGGGCCAGTCGGCGTGTTGCCGGGCCTGCGGGGACGCCTGCTGCGGACTTGGGTGCGACTTTGCGTTGCGCCGGTGCCGGAGCGGCTTTCCTGGGTGCCGGTTTTTCCTCAGCCTTGGGGGCTTCTTCTTCGGCAGACGCTTCCTGGGCAGGCGCTTGAGCGGTTTCTTCAGCGACTTCTTCTTCTGCCGGTGCTTCTTCCTGTGCAGGTTCTTCAGCAGGAGCTTCTTGGCTGTCGTTGCTGTCGCCGCCGTCAGAGTCATTGAGTTCGAGGATGGCCTGGCCGACCTTCACGGTGTCACCGGCTTTGACCATGATCTTGCCCACGGTGCCAGCGGAAGGTGAAGGCACTTCGACCATGGCCTTGTCGGTTTCGATTTCCAGCAAGGGTTGATCGGCAGAGACGGATTCGCCTTCGGAGACCAGAATGTTGACGACGTCGCCACCTTCGATGTTTTCGCCTAAGTCAGGCAGTGTGAATTCGGCCATTTCGATTTGTCCTTCAATACCTTTTAATCGGGTTTTGTGATTCGGGTTCCGGGTTTCGGGTCAAGGCAAACGGGCGTGTTGGGTTTGACGTTTATGTCTTTACCCGACACCCGATACCCGACTCACGAAACCCGTCAAAAATTTATACCGTAAACGGGTTGGGTTTGTCGGCGTCGATGCCCAGGTCCTTGACGGCCTTGGCGGCGACCTTCTTGTCGAGTTTACCATCACGGGCGAGCTTGTAGAGCGTGGCAACCACAATGCACTCGGCATCGACTTCAAAGAAGCGACGCAACGCTTCGCGGGTTTCACTGCGACCAAAGCCGTCGGTGCCCAAAACGTACATACCGTTCTTGATCCAGGGCAGAAGCTGCTCGGGCACCGCGCGGACATAGTCGCTGGCTGCGATGATCGGGCCTTCTTCGCCTTCAAGGACCTGCTCGATGTAGCTGACCTTGGGGTCTTGATCTGCATGGAGCATGTTCCAGCGTTCGCAGTCCACTGCGTCACGACGCAGTTCATTGTAGCTGGTGACGGACCAGACCTTGGACGATACGTTGTACTTGTCAGCCAGGATGTCCTGAGCCTTGAGCACTTCGTTGAGGATGGCACCGGAGCCGAAAAGCTGGACATTTGCCTTGGACTTCTTGGCCTTGGTTTCCTTGAATGGGTAGATGCCTTTGACGATGCCTTCCTCGACACCTTCGGGCATGTCGGGATGGACGTAGTTTTCGTTTTCGACGGTGATGTAGTAGATCCAGTCTTCGTTGTTTTCGTACATGCGTTTCATGCCATCAAAGACGATGACATTGGTTTCGTACGCGAAGGCCGGGTCATATGCCTTGACGGTTGGGAAGGCGATGGCATTGAGGATGGAGTGTCCGTCCTGATGCTGAAGGCCTTCACCGTTAAGTGTCGTGCGACCGGCGGTACCACCGAGCATAAAGCCGCGGGCACGCATGTCGCATGCCGCCCAGATCAGGTCACCGATACGCTGGAAGCCGAACATGGAGTAGTAAATGAAGAAGGGGATCATGGCCACGCCGTGTGAGGTGTGGCTGGTGCCTGCAGCAATGAAGCTGGACATGGCGCCGGCTTCGGTGATGCCTTCTTCGAAGATCTGGCCGTCCTGTGCTTCCTTGTAGTAAAGCATGGTGTCGGAGTCGACCGGTTCGTAGTGTTGGCCTGCGTGAGCATAGATACCGACCTGGCGGAAGAGGGCTTCCATGCCGAAGGTGCGGGACTCGTCGGGAACGATGGGGACGATGTGCTTGCCGATGTTCTTGTCGCGGAGGAGCTTGGTGAACAAACGGACAAAGCCCATGGTGGTTGAGATTTCACGATCACCTGATCCCTTGAGGAAATCGCGGTAGTCATCGAGCTGAGGCATCTTCAACTGCTCAGCACGCAGACGACGTTCGGGAACCGGGCCGCCCATGGCTTCGCGGCGTTCCTTGAGATATTTCGCTTCGTGACTGTCTGCCGGGGGGACATAGAACGGGGCATCGGCCACGTCCTTATCCGAGATCGGAATACCAAAGCGGGTACGGAACTCGCGGAGTTCTTCTTCGTTGAGTTTCTTCTGCTGATGGGTGATGTTCTTACCTTCACCGGCTTCGCCCAGGCCATAACCCTTGACGGTTTTGGCGAGGATGACGGTGGGCATACCCTTGGTCTCGGTCGCTGCCTTGTAAGCTGCATAGACCTTGTCCGGGTCGTGACCACCGCGGCGGAGTTTGCACAGGTCTTCGTCGGAGAGGTGTTCGACGAGTTTTTCGACTTCGGGATACTTGCCGAAGAAGTCCTTGCGGATGAACTCACCGGAGCTGACGGTGTACTTCTGGTATTGACCGTCGACGACTTCGCCCATGCGCTTGACGAGTTGGCCGGTCTTGTCCTGAGCGAGGATGGGGTCCCAGTCATCACCCCAGACGACCTTGATGACATTCCAGCCGGCACCGCGGAAGATGCCTTCGAGTTCCTGAATCATCTTGCCGTTACCACGGACCGGGCCGTCGAGGCGTTGGAGGTTACAGTTGATGACCCAGACGAGGTTGTCGAGTTTTTCACGGCTTGCAAGTGTGATGGCGCCCAGTGTTTCAGGTTCATCACATTCACCGTCACCGAGGAACGCCCAGACCTTGGCACCCTTGTCTTCTGCCAGACCACGGTCATAGAGATACTCCATGAAGCGGGCACGGTAGATGGACATGATCGGGCCAAGTCCCATCGACACTGTGGGGTATTCCCAGAATTTGGGCATCAGCCACGGGTGGGGGTAACTGGAAAGACCGGGCTCAGGTTGAAGCTCGCGGCGGAAGTTTTCCAGGTGTTGATCGTTGATGCGTCCTTCGACATATGCACGAGCGTAGACACCGGGGGAGGCGTGCCCCTGGAAGTAGACGACGTCGCCGCCGCACTCGTGATCCTTACCACGGAAGAAGTGGTTGAAACCGACTTCCAAAAGGGTGGCTGAGGATGCGTAGGTGGAGATGTGTCCGCCGACGGCACCGGGCTTTTTGTTGGCTTTGACGACCATGGCCATCGCGTTCCAACGGATGATGCTCTTGATGCGGCGTTCCAGTTCACGGTTGCCCGGATACTTGGGTTGTTCGCTGCGGGGGATGGTGTTGATGTAGGGCGTGGTCTGCGTATAAGGCAGTTCGATGCCCAGGCGCTGAGCATTTTCATCAAGGATGGACAGCAGGTACTGGACACGTGCCGGCCCCTTGTCCTTGAGGACGTACTCCAGTGATTCAAGCCACTCGGAGGTTTCTGCGGGATCGACATCAACGTCATGTGTTCTTGCGAGGTCTTTTGCCATGGGGATTTCCGGTTACTCTTTCAAGACAACTTTTAACCACAGAGACACAGAGTCACAGAGGAAGATAAAAGGCAGAGACTCTATTAAATATTGCATTTTGCTCTGTGTCTCTGTGCCTCTGTGGTTTAAATGGTTTTATTTCTTGGGTCGACGGGGACGGTAAATTTCCGTTGCCACGCCGTGGTGAGCGTCGCCTGCGTGGGGCAGGGTTTCGCTCATGGTCGGGTGCGGGTGGATGCATTCGGTCATGTCGTGGACGACCGCACCCATTTCGATGGCCAAGGTGGCTTCACCGATGAGTTCACCGGCACCGGCACCGACAATGCCAACGCCAAGCACGCGGTCGGTGCCCGGTTCGATGATCATCTTGGTCAAGCCGTCGGGGCGACCCATTGCCTGGGCGCGACCTGATGCACCCCAGGGGTACACCGCCACTTCGACTTCGATGCCCTGTTCCTTGGCTTCACGTTCGGTGATGCCGGCCCAGGCCAGTTCCGGGTCGGTGAAGACCACAGCTGGGATGGCCTGGGCGTCGAAGGTGGAGTTTTCACCCTTGATGACTTCGACAGCAATTTTGCCTTCGTAGGAGGCCTTGTGAGCGAGCATCGGGTTGCCGACCAGGTCGCCGATAGCATAGATCGACGGGTCAGCGGTTTTCTGTTGGTTGTCCACCTGCACAAAGCCGCGTTCGTTGACCTGGACTTTGGTATTCTCCAGGCCGATGCCTTCGGAGTTGGGACGGCGACCGATGCACACCAGCACGCGGTCAAAGCCTTCGGTGTAGGTTTTGTCACCCTTTTCAAACGTCGCGATGATCTTGTCACCCTTTTGCTCAACGCCAGCGACCTTGGTCCCCAGTTCGATCCCTTCAAACAGGTGATCCAGGCGCTTCTTGAGTTGGCGGGCGAGATCTTGATCCGTGGTTGGCAGGAAGGTGTCCATCATTTCGACGACCTTGACCTTTGAGCCCAGGGATGCGTAGACGGTGCCCATTTCCAGACCGATGTAGCCTGCACCGATGACCAGCAGGTTTTCAGGGACATCCGGTAGCTCCAAAGCACCGGTCGAGTCCATGATGCGATCGCTACCGATGTTGAACATGCCGGGCATGGCAGGTTCCGAGCCGGTGGCGAGGATACAGGTATCAAAGCTGATGCAGCCGGTGGAAGGATGGGTTGAAGGATCGCCGCCTTCGATGCGCATGCGGTTGGAGTCTTCAAAGATACCTGAACCGATGACGACTTTGACGTTGCGCTTCTTGGCGAGGGTTCCCAGACCGCCGGAGAGCTGGTCGATGATTTTCTGCTTGCGGGCGCGCATGGCATCGAGGTTGATCTGGGGCTTTTCGAACTTGACGCCCCACTCGTCCATTTCTTCAGATTCGTTGATGACCTTGGCCACGTGCAGCAATGCCTTGGACGGGATACACCCGCGAAGCAGGCAGGTGCCGCCGAGCTTGCCGACCTTGTCGACGATGGTCACTTCCATTCCCAGGTCCGCTGCGAAGAAGGCTGCCGCGTAACCGCCGGGGCCGCCCCCTAAAACCAGAACTTGCGTATGCATGGTTCGGTTCACTCCATATAAGGTTTCAGTTCACCGTCAGCGACTTTGAATGATTCCAATGAAGCTGCTGACAAGTCGCTATCGTAGCAAGTTTAGAGGCGATTGGTAAATCACGATTGCCTTTGACGCAATCCTAATTGCTCAAGATTCCGTCTGGCCGGATAAAATCGTGTAAATCGAACTGTAATCGCACGATAAAACACTGAACGGTCCGGTGTTTTGCGTCAAAATGCCGTTTATTTAAGTCGGGACTTGGCGGCGTGTTGAAGCAGGAAAGACGATTGGGCGTCAAGGATTCATGCGACTGTTCAGTGATTTTCCAGGTTATGCCTGACGTAAATGAACATCGGTCACCACCGGCTGGGCCGTCTCGATGGCATGGTGGAAGCTCTCGCGGTCTTCCCATGCGTTGTCCGCCAACTGCATCCCCTGCACCGAGATCGGCAATTCCTTCTCCACCAACGGCCAAGGGGAAATCGCGAAGACGGCATCATCGAGCTTTTTGACATGCAGCATGGATCGGCCGTCATCGTACTGCCAATCCGCCTGCCAGGGCAGACCCCCCAGCAACGTCAGACTCAGCCCGTCCCAGAACGTGAACATCGACATGAGCGTGGAGAGGCTGGCCGGTGCAACGATCTTCCGATCATCGCCATCGCGTTTGATCGCATCCTGAATCATCCGACTCGTCACTTCACCCAACTCATTGATGAACGCCTGGTCCGCATCACCATGCTGACCATAGCTCACATACAAATCCCTGGCATACATCGTGGTCAGTAAACCCGCCAGCCAATCGCGACCCATGGCCAGCGCGATACTCCGGCGCCAGATCTCACGGTGCTGATGCATCGGCATGAATTTGAAGTCGTGGGGCTGACCATGCTCATCAAGCGTCGGCTCATTGTCGTGACTGAGCCAACCATCATCATGGTGATCAATCGCATCAACCAGACGATCCCATAACGGTTGGGGCACATGCTCCGGCCGCTTCCATGCCTTGGCGATCAAACCCGCCATCTTCGCATGCGCCATCTGCTTGTAGAGAATCAAACTGTCATCCGGGCCGTGGAGTACGATCATGCGTCTATTCTAGGATGTTTAATGGGGTTTTTAAATTGCAACCTTTGAAAAATAGCAGTCTTGATATCCACCAAGACATTGGCATGTGGATGTTTTTCAAAGCGCATCAAGTTGACAGCTACTTCAATTCCACCGACCAGTAAGCGTTATCCAGGAAGGCTTGCCAACAGGCGAAGCGGTCGGTTGAAAGTTTGAGGTTGATCGCCGGATTGCGTTTGGGCTTATACGGTTCGCGGATGAGTTTCATGTTGGCCTGCTCGGGGGTGCGACCGCCTTTTTTCGCATTGCATTTCACACAACTGCAGACCAGGTTCGTCCACGTACTCAGCCCACCTTGAGTGCGCGGCTTGATGTGATCCAGACTCAGTTCGGATGTCGGGAAACTACCGCCACAATATTGGCAAAGGCTCTTGTCACGGGCATAGATATTCCGGCGGTTGAGTTTGACTTCCTGCTTGGGCAAGCGGTCATAGCCGAAGAGGCGGATGATCTTGGGGACGACCAGTTGCATACGCGGCGTGCGGATGCGTTGGTAGTTCTGCTTCTCAAAACTCTGCCACTGCTGGGAGACTTCGGTCCAGTCTTCAAAGTCATAGCTCATATAGCTGTCATCTTCAGCATGGATGACTTCAGCCATATTCCGAACCAAAAGTGAGAAGGCACGACGGGCGTCGGTGACCCGAATGGCCATCCAAAGCTTGTTGAGCACCAGAACCGGTGCATTGGCTGTGGGTGCGATTGCACGCATGGTACGAATCCTCTTTTTTTGAGAGGCTTATCGGACTCGGATTGTAACGTCTGAATTAACAGTGTTCAAAAATGAGAAAGGGATTAGGGGAAAAGGGATTGGGGATTAGGGATTTGGGATTAGGGGAAGACAGGAAAAGTCGGTGGCTGTTGTGCCTGAATTTTGTCTTTCCCCTAATCTCAAATCCCCAATCACTAATCCCTGTCAAAGCTTTTTTGCTTTGACCCGGTTGAAATTTCTTTTTCAGAACTTATACTGTTCCTTCTCACAACGCATCGGGAGTATGCCGGAGTGGTCAAACGGGGCAGACTGTAAATCTGCTGGCTTAGCCTTCATTGGTTCGAATCCAATTGCTCCCACTTGAATAAACACCTGTGTCACAAGATACAGGTGTTTTTCGTTGCGCATTGATCCTTATGATATTGCATCGTCGTATGTTTAACACGCAATAGCTGCGACACTGCGTGTCGCTGATGTCTTTGAAGTCGTGTGAATAATGAAATGTATCTCAACCTTTGCACGCATCGCGCAGTCGTTCATAGACTTCACGCGGCACGTTCTGTGATCCGAGCTTCACCGTCTTGCGTTCACCATGAAAATCACTGCCACCGGATGTCAGAAGATTGAACTGCTTGGCCAACTTCTCATATTGCGCAACCAGCGCAGGCGTGTGATCGCTGTGACGCGTCTCAATGCCATCAAGGCCCATATCGGTGAGGCGTTTGACGGCATGCTCCAACTCATCGGCGTTGGGCATCACCAGTTGAACCGGGTGGGCAAGGATCGCCAAACCACCTGCATGATGGATCGCTTCAATCGCATGAGCTGGCTGAAGGTAATCGCGACGGATAAAGGCCGGCGCACCAAATTTCAGATACTTGGTAAACGCATCCGACACACTCTTGGCATAACTCTTGGAAACCAACACCTGCGCGATGTGTGGGCGACCGATGATCTGCGTGCCTTGTTCGTGAGCCAGTTTTTCGACTTCATCGTAGGTAATGCGCACGCCAAGTTCCTGGAGTTTTTCAACCATTGCAGGATTGCGGCTGTTGCGCGCTTCACGCATCCGTTCAGAGATTTTCGCAAGCTCCTCGTCATCATGACGAACGAACAGACCCAGGATATGCAGCGTCCCGCGACGACGCTCCACGCCATCCGTGTCGATGCGCGGGCCAGGATCAGCAGAAATCTCAATGCCCGGCACAAAGTCGATCCCCGTCGATTCACATGCTTTAGCACACGCCTGCAAGCCATTGGTCGAATCGTGATCCGTCAATGCAATGGCTGACAAACCATGTTCCACCGCCAGCATCGGCAACAACTCCGGTGGCACGGTGCCATCCGACGCTGTCGAGTGTGTATGTAAATCCACATAACTCATAGGATGAGAATCGTAGGGGAAAAAGCAGGTTTTGGGAAATGTGTGGCTTATACGCATTGGATGCGTCGGTGACATGAAACCCTTTATGCCTTGTGTGCCTGCAAGGTGTACTCGAATGGGACAAAGCCCTCCAATGCCGGTGGTAACTGCCACCAACCCGGTCGGCTGGGCGTCATATTTTCAAACGCCTTGTAGCAGCAGGTATTCGATTCATCCAGACTATCGATCACCAACCCGACTCGAATCAGGGCGGTCACCACTTCGCCGATGGGATGGTTCCACTCCACGGTTCGATTCTGTTTAAAACCGGTCTCGCTGCTGGCATAGCTTCCGTCTTCTTCAAGCACAACCGCCTTGTGCTGAAAATAAGGGAAATGTACCTGCATCAGATCGTGTTCTTTGTTGTAGTCCAGCGTGCTGGCCATGGGGTGACTGTCAATGAAATACAAACGTCCGCCCGGATGCAGCAGGTTGCCAATCAGCGCTGCCCATCTTGGGACATCAGGCAACCAGCAAAGCGCACCAAGCGAAACAAACACCAGGTCAAATGTCTGATCGACATGTTCGAGCGTGTCATAGACATTGCAACAATGAAAGGTCGTAGACAGTCCCAATTCATCCCGCAACGCGCAGGCATGTTCCAACGCCGGTTTGGAAAAATCAATGCCAACGGTTGTTATTGCACCCAGACGCTCAAGTGAAAGTGTCTCCATGCCCATGTGACATTGCAGATGGATCGCTGATTGGCCTGTCAGATCACCGAGCGTTTTGATCACATGATCGTCAAGCGCCACGCCGCCAGCCCGTAAATCCTGGGCATGCTGCTGATACATCTGCGACCGCCAATGTGATGGGACGCGTTCATCCCAGAAAAGCTGGTTGCTGTTAAAACCGTCTTGTGCCTGATCGTCCCATTGTGTTTGCATCGGTTCAAGTATAACAGGCATCCGTTTGCGAACAGTATCACGTGGTGATGCAGCAAGTGGTTCGTTGCAGTTGTGTTGTTGCGTTTGAAACTCGGCCAAGATGGCCATGCGATGTGCAAATAGCCGAGCCTTCTTCAACTGATTCAAATTTCACTGTCAGTGCTTATTTTGAGATGACTGTTTTTGTGAGGACTTACGTCCGCCATTCCCGCCCCCCCCCGGAAGTCGTGAATCCAGTGGCATACAGTTGACGCTTGCAGACCTCACTGGACTCTCGCCTGCGCGGGAGTGACGATGCAGTCATTGTATTGTGGCCGCACACACAAAAAATCAATAACAAGAGACGACTTACAGCGAAATTTGAATATGTTGACGCATGTGGCACGGGTGGATTGACTGGTTTGCAATGGGTATAAAAAAAAGCGGAGACCGTTTCCGATCTCCGCTTTGGATTTTTATTTAATTGTCGATTTCACGCGGCGAATCGTGATGATCCGTTGCGTGAGTTGTCTCGCTAAACCGCAAGCGGTCAAGCAACGGAAGCGTCCCGTATACACAGGGGGAAACTTCCGGGGGGGGGTTAGCTGGACTTCGTGCCGCCGGGGCCGAAGGTGATCTTGTCGGTACCCATGGCACCGTGGGTGTCCATACCACCGGTGAGATTCTGCTTCTGTGCCTTTTCTTCGCGAGCTGCGTCTTCTTCCGGATCAGCAGTCCACTGTGCACGCTTGAGGCTCAGGCCGATCTTGCGATCGTCCAGGTCCACACGCAGGATCTTGACTTCGACATCTTCGCCGACCTTGACGATGTCCTGCGGGTTTTCGACCTTGTGGTCAGCCAATTCGGAGATGTGCAGCAGGCCTTCCAGATCGTCTTCCAGTTCGACGAACACGCCGAAGTTGGTGATCTTGGTGACCTTGCCCTGCACGATCATGCCCGGCTGATAGTGGGTCGGGATGGCTTCTGCCCAGGGGTCTTCGGTCATCTGCTTCAGGCCCAGTGCAACGCGCTGCTTGGACTGATCGACTTCGAGCACCACGCAACGGGTGTTGTCGCCCTTCTTGAGCAGTTCGTTGGGGTGGGTGAGCTTCTTGGTCCAGCTGATGTCCGAGACGTGGAGCAGACCATCGATACCCGGTTCGATTTCGACAAACGCACCGTAGCTGGTGAGGTTGCGAATCTTGCCTTCGACCACGGTGCCGGGAGGATACTTCTCAGCAACCAGATCCCAGGGGTTGACTTCGACCTGCTTCATGCCCAGGCTGATTTCCTGCTTGTCCTTGTTGATGTCAAGCACAACGACTTCGACTTCCTCGCCGATGGAGACCATTTCCGAGGGGTGGTTGATGCGCTTGGTCCAGGACATTTCGGAGATGTGGACCAGACCTTCGACACCTTCTTCGAGCTTGACGAAGGCACCGTAGGACATGATGTTGGTGACGTGACCCTTGATGCGGGCGTTGACGGGATACTTGTTTTCGACTTCCTGCCAGGGGCTGGATTCTTTCTGCTTGAGTCCCAGTGCAATCTTGCCCTTGTCCTGTTCGATGGACAGGATCTTGACTTCGATTTCCTGGTCGATTTTGAGCATGTCGGACGGGTGGTTGATACGGCCCCATGACATGTCGGTGATGTGCAGAAGACCGTCGATACCGCCGAGGTCGACGAATGCGCCGAAGTCTGCGATGTTCTTGACGATACCCTTGACGAGGTCGCCTTCGTGGACGTTGTCGAGCAGGCGCTTGCGGGCTTCTGCACGTTCGTCTTCGATGAGTTTACGACGGGAGATGACGATGTTGCGACGTTCTTCGTCGATCTTGAGGATCTGGGCCTGAATGGTCTGGCCGATGAAGTCGCCGATGTCGCCGGGGCGACGGATGTCAACCTGCGAAGCAGGCAGGAAGACCGGCACGCCGATGTCGACGAGCAAGCCACCCTTGATCTTACGCATGACTTTACCGTCAACGACGTCGCCTTCTTTGTTTTCGTTGATGATGCGTTCCCAACCGCGGATGCGGTCAGCTTTACGCTTGGAGACGAGGATGTCGCCGGTGTCCGACTCGATGTCGAGCAGCAGGACTTCGACGGTATCGCCGATTTCCACGTCTTCGGGATTATCGAATTCGTTGCGACGCAGGGTGCCTTCGCTCTTGAGACCGACTTCGACGAGGAAGTCGTCGCCAGCACGACCGATGATCTTGCCGGTGAGAATCGTGCCGGAGTTCAGGTCGTCGGAGATCGAGCCCAGGAGGGATTCCATGTCGCCGGAAGCGACAGCGGAGCCCAGTTCAGCTTCGAGCATGTTCAAAGCTTCTTCGTCCTCGATACCCAGCGTTGCAATAAGGTTCTTGTCTACCATGTGAAAATGTTACCAATCTGTCAGTGACACTTACCCGGCCTGCCGCGCGGCAGACTACCTCGGGTCGCAGGGTTTGCTTGGGTCGGAAAGAAGTGCTCGAACGAGCCATCCGATCGTCACAACGCCTGCCTGATTTAGCACTTACACGGGCCCTGCACGCGCAGAGTCTAAGCCGTGAAAATGGCAAAGAGTCAGATTGTAGCATGGGCAAGTGGGTTTGTCACCATCTTTGTGGATAGAATGTGGAATATGAGTCATTGAAAAAACGGGGGTTAGCGCGATTTTGCGATGGGGTGTGAAATGCCGATTGCAGAGGCCCGCTAGACGTGTTGCGACGCAATGTCGATGCCCTTTTCGATATCAACACAAAAGCCGTGCTCCTCCCGGGGCAGGGGTTGACTTGATGCATCACCGGTACCCCATTCCAAGGCAACCCGCCACGCAGGAGCGTGACGTTTTTTTTGCAAAGCGATGGATGACTTGTCAGATTCACCATTACACCAGAATTTGCTTGTTTCCCGCCCGCTTGAATCTTACGGTTAACGTATGAGTACCACCCCAATCAAGTTGGCTGACGCCCAGGTTTCTGCCCGATTGGAAGAGCATCCGGAATGGTCCCGTGAAAATCATGCCCTGACCCGGACGTTCGTCTTTGTGGATTTCGATCAGGCCTTTGTGTTCATGAGCAAGGTCGCTGAAATTGCCAAACAGATGAACCACCACCCCGATTGGCAGAATCGCTACAACAAACTCACCATCAATCTCACCACCCACGATGTCGATGGCATCAGCGAGCTGGACTTTGAGATGATGCAAAAGATCGATGCGCTGCTGGATTGTTGAGATAAAAAAAGTGGGCGACCCGATTTCTCGGCAGTCGCCCTTTTCAATCGTGCGCCCAAGTGGGCGGGGATTATTATATTTATCGGAAAGATTTACTTTCTACATAAATCATAGATTTTCTTCGATTTTGTGTCAATCTTTAATCCCAGATAACCAGCGAGATATTTCTTGACTTCAGAATCTTTTAGTCGATTTTCGGAAGTTAGCTTTTCTTGAAGGGTATTGAATTCAAAGCGTAAAGTTGGCTCTACAGCGATTCTCTCACTTGCATTCATCAACATGTCACAACACTGAATACAGTCATTATTTTTACTATCCAAGTGGTAACAACGTGCAATATTGGCTACTTCACGTATGTGGTTTTGGATATTAAATTTCGAATGCTCTGTGTCGAAATCTAAAAACATAACCATATTGTGTGGTGGTTTTGATCTTTTGGCTTGGCAAAGTTTGTCTATGAAGTTGATGATGATCGATTGTTTACTTTGTGTGACCAACCAAGGTAAGAGACAAAATTTTACCCCTTTGAATCGAAACACCTCATCAATCCATCTTGTACATACATGTAATGTGTCCATTGAAGGATCATTCCAATGAATTTCACGATTGCACGTGATGCCATGGTTGGTACGACATTTCCACAATCGATGCATAAAAGACGCAGAGTTTGGTACAACTAAAAATCCAAGCCTGCGTGGTGATCTTTTGGATTCGTCGACGTAGATATCCCAAGGAGTCTTGTTTTGTTTCATCAATCCCCCATAGATCAGCCTTACTTGCCGGACACATCATTGAAGTTGATGCCGTTGCGCTGGAGCAGGGTGCCCATGGCCTGGTAGTAGGCACTGATGGCGATGTTGTAGTCGACGACGGCTTGAATCTCGCGGGCTTCGGCGTTGGCCAAGGCTTCCTGACGACGGAGTTTGAGGTCGAGGAATTCAGGGCTCAATGCGGCACCGGCTTCTTCCTGGGCTTCCAACGCACGAAGGTTTTCAGCAGCAGCGCGACGCGAGGCCTGTTCTGCACCAATGACGCGATACGCGGTAATCAAATCACGCTGGGCATTCTTGATCTGCAACACCACGGACTGAGCCTGGTTCTGATAGTTGATCACCGACGCACGGCGTTCAATCTTACGCTGCTCAAACAACGCTTCGGCTGCACGGTTACCCAACGGTGCTTCAAACTGCCCGCTGATCAGGTAGTCGATCAACTTGGCTTCACCAGCGGTATCAACCGCATCGGGCATCGATTCACCCACGCCGTTAAACCGCACGGAAGCAGACAAATTCAAGACCGGCAAACGCTGGTTATCCGCAACACGTTGACGCACGGCAGCATCATCAATCTCAAGCAAGGCTTTGCGAAGTTCCGGGCGGTTCTGCAGGGCAATGCTGATCGCATCAAGCAGACTCACCTGCATCGGGGCGTCCACCGGCGAGTCCAAAGGAACAATCAACGTTTCGTCGGAGACCGGCAGGTTCGGATCGTTGACCAACTGCTTTAACGCGTCGGATGCTGCACGCACGGTGTTCTGGGCACGAATCACATCTGCACGACGTTCTTCCACGAAGCTGTTGGCTTCGGTGATCGTGGCAGGGGAGGCGTCGAGGACCGAACGCTTTTCGATCTGGTCGCGGTCTTTGATGGTTCGCTCAAGCAGACGTTCCTGAATGAGCAGGTTCTGACGGGCAAGGACCAAAGCCCAGTAAGCCGACTCGGCATTGTGGACCGCAGCGAGCAGTTGGCTGCGCAGGTCTTCGATGCTCTGTTTGCGGCTGGAGACGTTGAGCTCGATCTGGGCCATGTTCACATCCGTGCCGAAGTTGCGAAGCAGCGGTTGCTGGATGTTCAGCAGTAAGCCCGAGGTGTACCAGTTGTCGGTGGAGTACCACGACGAGGAGCGGTAGTTGCTGACGATTTCCTGTTGGATGGCCACGGTCCCGCCGGTGGTCAGCGTTTTACGAAGTCCCAGGGTGGTTGTTGTTGTGGTGGTCTGGTTGGGACTCAACGCCAGACTGCTGGTGGGCGGTTGGGCGTTGTCGACTTTCTGATAATCCACCGAAGCGTAGAACGTCGCATCGAACACCGCCTGCGCCTGGGTGATAAGTGTGTCGTCTACGGATGGGACCAGTCGGGCGATCTGCAGAGTGAGATTATTTTCGACCGTGCTCTGGATCACACGTTGGAGATTCATCGAGACGGTGGGGGTATTGGTTGTATCAAAGAGGTCCGGGCCGTAGTCCGCCTGGGCCGAGATATACGCGGTGGGGCCAGACATATTGTCCAGTTCGTTTCGCTGCTCAGTGCTGAGTTTCTGCTCAACGGTACTGACGGGGCGACTGACCTGCACTGGCTTGGCGTCGGCAATGCGATCGGTGTACCGGGCATTGGTAGCAAGCAGTCGCTGATGCAGCTCAGACTCCATCGAGCGATCCATTGGACTGTTACAGGCTGAAAGCGTCATGGCCCCCAGCAACGCGGTGGTAATGATTGTGCCGTGTCTCATGATCGGGCCATTGTACGTAAATGGTTTGCGATGTGCGCATTTGTTTGTCCAAATCCGGTTACAATTTCCCAAATGAGTGAAATTTCTTCAGATCAACAAGTCATGGAACTGGCTGGCCAACACCTGCACTTCGTGGGGATCGGTGGGTGTGGCATGTCGGGTTTGGCTCGAATCGTCCGAGGCCGCGGCGCCCACTGCACCGGCAGTGACATGACCGATACGGATGTCACCCGGGCCCTTATCGCCGACGGCATCCCCGTCGTGCTTCAGCAGACCGCTGAAAGTGTCCCTGCCGACTGTGATATGCTCGTGATCTCCGCTGCGATCAAGTCCGATCATCCCGAAGTCCGCGAAGCTTCCCGCCGCAACTTGCCGGTGATCAAGTATGCCCAATTACTCGGGCGTCTGATGATCGGTCACGCCGGGATCGCCATCGCAGGCACGCATGGCAAGAGCACCACCACCAGCATGCTCTGTCACCTGCTTATCCAATCCGAGCTTGATCCGAGCTTCATCGTCGGGGCGACCTGTTCGCAGATCGGTGGCGGATCGCGCGTCGGCAAGTCCGACATGCTCGTTGCCGAAGCCTGTGAATTTGACCGATCATTCCATCATTTCCACCCGACCCATGCTGCCGTCCTCAATGTCGAGGAAGATCACCTGGATATCTACAAAAACCTCGATGACATCATTGACGCCTTCCACGTCTTTGCTCGCAAACTCCCCGAGCATGGCAGCCTGCTGATTCATCACGATGTCCGCACGCGCATCGCTGCGGGTTTGGATTGTGATGTCCAGACCATCGGTTTTGCACCGCTTGCAGATTGGCAGGTTCTGGTCAACGGTTCATCCGTCGTCCTCAAGGAGCATGGCTCGCCCGTCGCCCAATGGCAGAATCCCATGCCCGGTGAACACATGGCCTACAACGCTGCCGTTGCGATGGTGCTTGCGCATCAGCGCGGTGCTGCATGGTCGCAGCTTGTCTCAGCCATCGAGAGTTTCCGGGGGCTGGATCGACGCATGCAGGTGCTCGGTGATGTGAAGCTTGAAAGTGGCAGGGTTAAAGTCATTGACGACTATGGCCATCATCCCACCGAGATTGATACCACGCTTCGGGCGCTTAAACGTCACTACCAACCCAAGCGATTGATCTGCGTGTTTCAGCCGCATCAGCACAGCCGGACCCGCTTTTTGCTTGACCAGTTTGCGACGAGTTTTTCTGCTGCAGACATGGTGATCGTGCCGGAGATTTACTTTGTGCGTGATTCGGAAGCCGAGCGTCAGTCGGTGAGTAGTCGCGATCTCGTCGAGCGATTGACCAAACGAAACATCGACGCCAGCCAGCTTGATCCATTCGAGAAAATTACCGACCACCTTGCCTGGATTGCCCGCGACGGTGACCTGATCGTCACCATGGGCGCAGGCCCGGTGTGGAAGGTTTCGCATGCGTTGATGAATAAGTGATCCTGTTACCCTTACGAGATGCAACATGAAAACACACCGATTGTGCCCGACGCTCATTGGACTCCTGGCGAATGTGTTTTTGGTGTTCAGCATCAACGCAGCTTCCACAGGCCGTGACGCACTGCTTACTACTCCGAAGACGGACGAAAAACCCCAGGCTGCCAAGCCGGTGATCCTTGAAGGCCAGCGGATTCAGGCCATGATCGATCATGCCCATGACGGTGATGTGCTTCGCATCCCGCCGGGGGTGTACGTGATGGATATTCCATTGAAGATGGAAAAGAAGTCCGACCTGACATTGCTTTGTAAAGGCGTGCATTTTCAGACACGTGATCTGATGGCACCGGTCTTCATCATCAAGGACTCTGAAAACATCAACATCATCGACGGCCACTTTCAGCATCTCGAACCGCTTGGCGAATACCAATGTGATGGCCCGGTTTTCTCCGTCATCAACACCAAAAATATCCGGTTCATGGGGACGCAGATCAATGGCTGCGGCGCGGTGGGGATCGCTGCATCCAAGACGCGAAACCTGCTGGTTTTCCAGTGTCATCTGCATCACAACACGTTTTCTGCCATCACGCTCTCAGGTTGCAGGGATGTTGATGTGTTCAATAATCTTTTTGAGAACAACGGCCAAACCTACAACGCTTCAGGATGTCGCCATGTTCGCATGCAGGGCAACCAGGTCATCCAAACCGGCAAGGGCTATTGGGATACGACTGAGTTCCAGAACGTCTACAAACAGTTCCGCGATCCACTCAAAGAAATGCCTAAAGAAAACCCAGGCAAAGAAATCAACATTCCGGAGTAATCACAGAACATCATGTCCGACGCACAACACAAACTCACCGACCTCATTGGCAAGCTCATCGACGATGGCAGTGAATGGGGTGTTCAACTCGTTGCATATCTTGATGGGCAATGTGTCGTCGATCTTGCCATGGGCATCATGGATGACAAGACGCGCGCGCCGGTCACCCAAGACACACTTTTCCCGGTGTTTTCCATCAGTAAAGGTTTCACCGCAACATTAATGCATCGACTCATTGCGCGGTGTGAACTCACGTATGAAACACCGATCTGTGAAGTCTGGCCGGAGTTTTTACAAGGCGGTGAGGAAAAGAAAAACATCACCATCAAGCATGTGATGGGTCACGTCTCGGGGATGCACAACATGCCCATGGGCTTGGATGTTGATCGGTTTTGTGATTGGGATGCGATGATTGATGCCATCGCCAAAGACAAGCCTGCGTACGCGCCGGGGACGGGTAAGGATTATCACGCGATCACGTATGGCTTTTTGCTTGGCGAAGTGATGCGTCGTGTGGATGGTCGGTCCGTGCCTCAGATGTTACGCGAGGACATCGCTATGCCGCTGGGGTTGGAAAATGACTTGTTTATGGGGATTCCCGATGCGGTGGAAGATCGCGTTGCAACGTTGATGCACATTTATCCCGATGGTCCGCCGGATACGGATTCTTCTACGCCGCAGGCCATTCCCGGTTGGACGCAGCCGCTGTATGCGATGATGAATCAGTCCGCGCCACGCAGGTCATGCAGTCCCGGATCAGGTGGGATCATGAATGCCCATGCCATTGCCCGGCATTACGCGTCACTGCTTCCCGGCGGCGTGGATGGTGTGCAGTTACTTGATGATGCGTCTGTCGCGTTGGTTACCACGCCATCGTTTCCAAAGGTGGAAGGTCAGAATTTTGGCTTGGGTTACATCCTTGAAAAAGACAACCTGCCTTCGGGCAATGTGTATCCGACGTTCGGGCATGATGGTCATGGCGGATCACAGGGCTATGCCGACAAGTCATGCAAGCTTGCCGTGGGCATGACACACAATCTATTCAGCCCGGATCATCAGGGTGGGTTGATCATGGCCACACTGCGTGAATCATTGGGTTTACCTACGTGATGTTGACTTGAATTCACTTTTACTATGCCTCATGCTGTCGATGTCAGAAAATCATCACTCCGCGCGCGAAAATGCCTTGTATTTTGCCTTGGCATGTTGACATAATCGGTTGCAACTCAAGACACACGAAAGAGGATCACGATCATGTCCACAGTCAAAATCGCATTTCTGGGTTGCGGCGGATACATGCGCAATCATGCCTTGCGGATCCAGGAGATTGACAATGCTCAGTTGGTGGCACTGTGTGATGTAACCATCGAGCAGGTCAACAAATTCATTGATACCAATCTCAAGGATGTTGCTGAGAAACCTGCGGTGTTTACGGATGCAGCTACGATGTACGCCCAGGCCAAGCCGGATGCGGTGTTCATTGCCACGCCGCATACACTGCACTTTGAGCATGCATGCCAGGCTTTGGAAGCGGGTTGTCATGTGTATCTTGAAAAACCGATGGTCACCAATCTGGATCAAGCCTATGCGTTGGATGAAAAAGTCAAAGCGTCAGGCAAGATTCTCGTGGTCGGGTACAACAGTCCCTGCTCGCCGGAGTTCGCGTTTCTTAAGTCTGTCATCGCATCCGGGGTGCTTGGCAAGCTTGAAATGGTCAACGGTCACATCACCCAAAACTGGCGTGAACTGACGATCGGTCTTTGGCGTCAGGTTCCTGAACTGGCCGGTGGAGGGATGGCGTATGACTCTGGCGCCCATTTACTCAACAGTCTCTGCTGGTCGGTTGAGAGTGATGTCGATACGGTCTTTGCGATGGTGGACAATCACGACACGCCGGTGGATATCAACAGTGTGTTTGTGATCAAGTTTGTCAATGGTGTGATGGCCAGCATTGCCGTCAACGGCAACAGTCACAGTCATGCCGGCCCGCTGACATTTATGTTCGAACGTGGTCGCATCGACATTGATGGCTGGGCTGGGACATGGCTTAAAATGTTCAAGGACGGCAAGGAAATCAAGTACCCGCCGATCACCGATGACATGGGGCATCTCACCCCAACCCATAACTTTATTGATACCATCCAGGGTAAGACGCAGCCGCGCACCAGTCCGCGCAACGGCATCATTCAAAGCCAACTCATGGATGCGATCTATGCGTCCGCCGAATCCGGTTTGCCGGTAAAAGTGCCTGCAAAAGTCGTGAAATAGCGTAATTTTACGCGAAAAGTGGATTTTTTTGAGATGTCAGGCAATAACTTTGCCGATGGGTCGTTTTACACGAACCGACCGCGACACCTGCAATACGGCGATTTGCAAGGAAGCACCTCATGAAAAACCCCATCATCCCCGGCATTATCATTGTCCAATTTCTCATGCTCGGCATTATTCTGAGTATGGGCGCTCAAGCAGATCAGGAACAGCAACAGCAGCAAGCTCAATACAAACCTGCTGCCTGTGAACGTGATGGACTTAACGGGCCGCTGAGCGATGTCAGGCGTCACCACTTGTCCCCGCAGCAACTCACCGAAGGCCTTGCCAACGAGTTGGGCGTTGACGTTGCCAAGTTTGATGAAGTGTTCCGAAATCTCGAACACCCACGTCCATCAATGCGGCATGACGAAGCCGAAGCAATCAAACAGAACAATCACAAAGTCATTGCCAAGACATTTGGTCTGGATGAAGACACCGTCGTCAAGGCGATGCGTAAATTCCGACCCGGTGGGCCGATGTCCCCGCGTCGTGATCGGATGAATCAACGGCCGGACACTGAGCAAGGTCAGCCCCTGCAGCATGGTGATGATCGTGATCACGGACGACCTGTGGAAGCGGTTGCAAAGGAATTGGGTGTGACGGCAGAGCAATTCCGTGAAGCTTTCATGAAGGTGATGCCTGCCCCGCGTGGCGAGGAGCCGACCGATGCTCAGCGCAAACGTAATCGCCAGGTGCTCTCCGAAGCGTTGGGTGTTGATCCTGAAAAACTCGATGCGGTGATGGACAAGTATCGCCCCGAAGGCCCCAACCAGCGCCCGCCACGCCCTGAGCCTATGGCCGCATCAACGCATACCGATTTGACCGAATAATCTCAATGTAAATTCTCCCGTTGGCATTTTGCTGCCAACCCTATTCTTAAGCAAACCAGTGTCCACCCCGCACTGGTTTGCTTTTTTATTGGAATCAAACAGTACCTTCGTGTGTTGAGTGCATACACTAAGTCGTTTAAACAATAAATCTCCACCTTCGTCACTCCCGCGCAGGCGGGAGTCCAGTGGAACCTGCAAAGGCGCACAGAATGCCACTGGATTCCCGCCTTCGCGGGAATGACAGAATGAATGGATGCATTGACTATCGTTGTTTGAAGTACGCTATAAACGCAAACGCACGCTTTGAAACACAAGGAATCCAACACATGTCCACGACCCCCAAACTCACTGCCAGGCAACGCGAGTTTATTCTCAGTCAGCACATGTTCTTTGTCGGCACTGCGCCCATGGTCGGCGGGGACGACGGGCATATCAACATCTCTCCCAAGGGACTGGCTGGCAGCTTTGCCATTCTTGATGACAGCAATGTGGCCTACCTGGACTTCACCGGCTCGGGCGTGGAGACCATTGCGCACATCCGTGAGAACAAACGCGTCTGTGTCATGTTCTGTGCGTTTGAGGGTTCACCCAACATTCTTCGCATCCATGGCAAAGGGCGCGTGGTCTTGCCGAATGATGACGCGTTTGAAAACATGCTCCAACATTTTGAAGTGGACCCGCAACACGTTCCGGGTGTTCGCTCAATCATTTGCATGACCGCGCAACGGATCAATGATTCATGTGGCTTTGGTGTCCCGTTGTATGAGTATCAGGGCCAACGCACACGTTTGACCGAGTGGGTTCAAAAGAAGGGGCCTGAAGGTGTTACCGACTATCAGGCCAGAAAAAACATCACCAGTCTCGATGGCTTACCGGGACTTGATTTTTAGTACCAACACTACTGAATATGTACATCGGTGAGTTCTTCTTCATGCGTGTGATAGGCCGGATGGATCACGTGTTGGAAGACGCCTGCGCCGATGAGACTGCCGATGATGGGAGCGAGGATGTAGACGGTGAAGAATCCACCTCGTGGTCCGGGGATGGCAATGTCCCCCCAACCTGCAAAGTAGGCGACCAGTCGCGGTCCAAAGTCACGTGCCGGATTAAAGCCTGCCTGAGACAGCGGGGCGATGATGCAGATGAGCATGGCCACCGTCAGGCCGATGGATGCGGGTAACAGATACTTGCCCGGCCCGCCGGCGTTGCGCGGTTCGGTGACAGCAAAGACAAAGAACGCCAGGAACGCCGTGCCGATGAGTTCTCCCATGAAGGCCTGCAACGTGGTAACGCTTGCATCGGTCCAGTTCATTGTCTTGGCCACAGCCGGGTTGGGGAAATATTCGCCATAGATCATGGCCGAGAGTTCACTGCCTGACTGCCCGCGCGCGATGGCGTTGGCGGTTTCAAAATCGGTGATCAAATGTTTGAAGAGCAGGTACAACGTCGCTGCAGCAAGGATCGCACCGAGCACTTGACTGGCGATGAAGCCTGGGACTTTCTTCCATTCAAAGCCGCGAAAGACGGCAAAGGCGAGTGTGATCGCAGGATTGATATGCGAGCCGGAGATGCTGCCAAAGGTGTAGATGGCCATGGCGATCGCAACCGCCCAGACCGTCGCGACCTGCCAGATACCCGAAATCATCCCGGTCAGCACAGCCACGTGGACCGATCCGACCCCGAAGAAAACCAGAATATATGTGCCCAGACACTCAGCGACACATTGACGAAACAAAGGCGGTTGTTTCATGTTCAGTGACTCTTAACCAGATTGTTATCACATACCCAATGGACCAACACGAATCATAGCGGGATTATTTCGACAAAATGCGAAATGAGAATTTTTAACACAAAATCGATAATTGACCTTTGAGACCAAACGGCCCAATGAACGCGCCTGGCATGATGCGATGTGTCTACGCGGGGGATCACAACGCGCACCATGACCAACATAGAACACGCAGTCATCACTTGGCAGTGACCCTTTGCCGGGGTACCATGCCCGACGTGACACAACATATCAACATCAAATCGTTTACTCCCAACCAGTTCATTGATGGCACCTACGCGATCCAGAACTGTCAACTCGGTCAGACCCGCACCGGCAAGCCGTTCCTCAAGTGTCTGCTTCAGGACGCAACAGGTCGCGCACCCGGTCGCATGTGGAATGCCACCGAAGAGCTTTTCAGCCAACTGCCCACCAACGGCTTTGTCTGGCTTGAAGGTCAAACGCAGCCTTATCAGGGTGAGATGCAGGTCATCATCCAGAAGATCGCTGCGATCAATCCGACACAGGAAGATCTGGCGATGCTCCTGCCGACCACCGATCGGGATGTCGAGGAGATGTTCAGCCAGCTTTATATGTTGGTGATGAGTTTGGAGAATCCGGCGATCAAGGCCCTGGCAGAGACCTACATGGCTGACGCAGCGTTAATGGAAAAATTCCGCGTCGCGCCCGCTGCCATGACGCTGCACCATGCCTACCTCGGCGGACTCCTTGAGCATACCTTGAGTCTCATGCAACTTGCTGACGGCATGCTCGAACATTACCCCCAACTCAACCGCGACATCGTCCTCATGGGCCTGTTTCTGCATGACCTGGGTAAGACCAGCGAACTCACCTGGCAAACCGGCTTCGGCTACACCGACGAAGGCCAACTCGTCGGACACATCGGCCGCGGCCTGACCATGCTCCACGACTACATCCGTCAATGCGAAGCCGATGGCACGAAAGTCCCCACGCCCATTGTCATGGTCTTGGAACACATCATTCTCTCCCACCACGGCAAACCGGAGTTCGGCGCATTGAAAATCCCCTCAACCCCCGAAGCGATTTTCATCTCGCACCTCGACGACCTCGACGCCAAAATGCAGATGGCGATTTCGACCAGTCGCAGTGATGATGACCAAGCTGAAGGCACCGACCCAAACGAACAGGCCGGCGGCAACTTCACCGAAAAAATCTGGGCATTGGAAACCAGACTCTACCGCCCTGATCCGACGACGGTGTCGGAGTAACCCGAAGCATCACTTCACACACGCTTGACTCACGTTCCAGAGCTGTAACGCGGTCGCCTTTGCATCTTTGACTTTGCCTGATTGGGAAGCATTAGTCGATCACTGGCAATGTGCTCAAATCAAATGGTTCGTTGGCTGAGAGTTTGGCTTGCTTTTTGGTTTCATCGTTCAAGATCACAATCGCAGAGACAATCAGCACCATCAGCGTGATGGAATTGACCAGGGGAAAGAGTCCAAGCAGGGACATGGCAATCCCCATGGATATGCCAAAGAGCCTGCGACCAAGTCCAAAAATCAAAATGATAGAGAGGGCTGAATTGGTCAGGAACACAATGATGGCGGCTTTCTCCATGTCTTCAGATACCTTAGCCTCCATTATGACCACAACAAATATTGCGATGGAGAACACGAGACTTGCGCAGGCCGCTGACATCCGCCATTTGATGCTGGCGATTTCTTTGGGTGTGCGTGGTGGCTTGACGGGAATGAGACTGCCAGGGGCGATCGGTTCAACCAAGGGGGCGTGTAACGTGCCGGGTGAGGCGATGTCCTGCCGAAGCCCCGCAAAGCCTTCACAGGTAGCCAGAATGCCCATCGCCATGAATAAGCCGTTGATACCGATGCCTATCGGGTTGACTGCAATCGCGGAAAACAACAACGGCAGGGCTGTCGCTAGGATAAATACAATCCCGCAAATCAGAAACAACATCGTCGCCCAGAGCGGGGTTGGCGGTGTATACCGCGTTTTGCATTTCTGACAGACGCGGTCCAACGTGTAGTAAATCGACTTGTTGGGACGAATGCGATCGTAAAGTTCCGACGAACAATGTGGGCATGTATGACACACCGTATACGATTTGGTTTCAGAAGGCATGTGAACTCCAGAGGAAAGGACAGTGTGTCAAACACGATCAACATTTGAAAGATTCTGGGTGTCTGAATCCGTTTGCGCGGGGATCAAGGGCGGATCACCCCATTGCCAGTGAACAGTAAATTGTGGCTCGTTTTCCTGATCAAAAAACGACTCAACATGCTCAGGCAGTGTGAGTGGTAGAGCGGGGCCTTTCATGAGTCTTAAATTTCCTGTAGCAAATGAACCTACTGCGACTGCACCTCGAAAGGTTGTGCCAGGGTCGACAAAACCAGAGTTGGCACGGATTAAAACACCATCGCCAAAGCGAACGCGATTGCCTTTGCCTTCGGGGTATTTGACATTTGCTCCGGTCTCAAGAGCAATGACTTTGCCTTGAGCTTTATCAGGAATGGTGAATTCGGTTTTGACATGCCCGTATCCTGCAGGAGGACACTCAATATAAAACACCATGGGACTCAGTCGGACTTCTCTGCCAAGTAATTTAGGTTTGGGGCGAAACGCGACTTTGGCCAGGACACGTTTGTCGTATTGATTTTGGAAAGCAACCGCCATGACAGCTCGCCCGTTTTCCGAACCGACTGCAGGATAGTACGTAAAGCCATCACGATTGAAGTAGGATTGGGTGATCGTGCCCAGGTAATCAAATGCCAGGTCTTTCTGGTTGCTTAATTTCAGATAGATCACAAGGAGTACGACCCCGAAAGCCATGATGCCAGCACTGATCACCCACATGATCGGCATAGAAAATTTAGCATTGCGAGCCGAGACCATATCAATCAGAACGAGTGCAAAAATTAACCCAACTAAAATCGAGATGACTGCAAATGTAATGCAGATCGCTTTTATTGATTCTCTCAACGTACCCTCCGGAAATCAATACAGATAATGATGCCTGATGACGAGAATAGAAAAGCTGGTCAACGTAAGCAAATTCGCGAATGGGCATGTTGGTTGCTTAGAAAGTTCTGAGATGAACCTGTTTCGTGTTTTACACACCCCGTCCACAATCCCCTTGCATCTCACACCCGACTCTGATATATTGCTCGGCTCGAATTGTTTATCCGCTAATTGAAATAGAAGGTGATGCCATGTTTGCAGTCATCGAAGATCTCGGCAATCAAATTCAAGTCTCCGAAGGTGACATTATCAAAGTCGCTAATCGTGAGCTTTCCGAAGACGTCGCAACCCTGACTTTCGACAAGGTGCTCTTTGTCGGTGGTGAAGGCGAAGAATCCAAGATCGGCCAGCCGGTCGTCGAAGGTGCTAAAGTCACTGCCGACATCCTTGCTGAAGAAGCTGGCGATAAGATTTACATCACTAAGTTCAAGCGCCGCAAGGGTTACAAGCGTAAAAACGGTCACCGTCAGCCCTACATCAGCGTCAAGATCACCTCGATCCAGGCCTGATCCCCCCGGAAGTTTACTTCTGGCGTTGGACATGGGGTGATGGGTTGCTCGCTGGTTTCTCAGGCCGGTGAAGCACACAAAGTTCAACCCCTAAAGTCCGGTCTGACAGACGAATACAGGCAGAACACGAAGGCTGTGATCGCTAAGGTCACAGCCTTTTTGCTGCGCGGGTGTTGAGTCACTTCCGGTTGGTTGTTTCTTATCCGTAATAACCGTTGAGGGCTGTTAATATAAAAACTCCGAATCACCAGATGATGATTCGGAGCCGTATGGGGTGCATCGTCTGCCATGGCAGTATCGATGGTTTGCTTCCTGTCAGCAGGCCTCGTTGGCCAGATTGACCCGGGATTGGTTTTGAGCCCCCGATTTGAATCCATGTTTTGCTCGTGTACCCCCCGCACACATGACGAGCAATGGGTTTTCACCGGAAAGCTTCTAATCATCTGCCAGTACGCCTGACTTCACAAGAAGTAGCTGTATTGTAGTACCACATGTGTACACGTCAATATAAAATGTGATATTATTTTGACACTTGTTATCTATTTTATTTGCGCCAAGACACTTGCAATCACAAAAAAATAAACGACCATAGCACCATGACCAAACGTCGGTTTAATGTGTTGCACGTGTCGGACCAGGCCAAGGAGTTTGTCGATGAGATGAGCGATTGGTCGGGCATTGATCGTAAAACCATTGCAGACCGTGTTTTCAATTGGTTGGGGCATCAGCCACGCGAATTGCAGGCAGCGATTCTGATGTCTTTCCCCCAGGCGTTTCAGCAGGATTTTGCCGAATTGATGCTCAAGCGATTGGCCGAGCAAGCGACTGCTGATGAATCATCCTGGTTGACTGGTAACAAACCTCGTTCTGAGCAGGTTTCTGATTCTCAGGCGTCCACCATGCCATCAGGGGAGACCTCTTCCCCAAAGCGATATGCCGCCAAGAGCAATCAGCGATATAGCTCAGGAACACGTCGCCCCCAGCCCCCGAAGTCGGATTCGGGTGACTGATACCTGGTTGGCAAGGTGTCGCTTTTTTTACCTTGATTTTTGACGGTTTGTTTTTCAACAGCATCATGCGTTGTGGTCTCGCATGTTGAGACGCTTGTTGGCGCACAGGGTGATATTCTCATACTGACGTTGGGTCAGTCTGCTTTGTTCAGACGCCAGTCATCGGAATATTCAATTCAGGATAATGCCATGCATTTGACGGTGGGTCCATACAGCTATGAAGTGCTCAAAGCGCATCAGCTTATTCATCCTATGTCGGGAGATAAACTTGATGGCCTGATCGATTTTGCAACCGGGACGATCTGGATTGACGACACTGTGCCGACGCATCGCCGTTTGGATGTGATTCTGCACGAATACTGGCATGCCTGGCGACACCACTTCGGCAAGCCTGAGAATGAGGAAGCCCAATGCGATTGGTTTGCTGCTGCGACGATGCAATTCCTGCGCGAATGGCATTTGCAAGGCTGTGAATTTTCACTGACCTGTCTGGATGATGAGGATGCCAACCAACGCCCACGACCACAATTGAGAATGGTGGGTAAGGCGATGATCGGGTGATGGACATCGTCAATGGACATCGTTTATGGACACCGGGACAAGCTGTTATTCGGGAACAGTTGTTCAAGGTGACGATGCGTTATCGAGGGTAAACCAGGTTTGCCTGCGCCATGTATGTTGCTCGTTCCATCCAATACGCAGCAACGCTGGCCACTCACCGGTGATCTATTGAGACCTGTACGCCTCGGAAGTCCCCCGAAAAGTCCCCAATATTTTTCTTGGAAGCTGGATTGTAAATCTGGAGCGTCGAATGACATTCGAGGCGTACAGGTCTGGTCAAAAAACAGGTGAGTGGCCGACGTTGCATGATGAACTGTATGCCGTGCTGTGATCATGGCGCGGGGTGAGTTGATAATCAGCAGCATGTGTTCGCCGTTTTGAACAGATGCTTGGCAGTTTGATGCTTGGTTGAAATGATCATTGTCTAAACACAAGGCTTATTGTTGTATGTGTTGAATGTTTTGAGACGCGTTTAAATCTTTCACGAATTCCCATGCCACATTTTCAAGCACATAACGTTTGCTTGCTTCATGTAAGTCAGTGCCCGGAGGGACTGGGATGCCTGAGCGGACGGTACCACGCTTTGCGTTTTCCGGATCGAGGATAAAGACAGGTAAATCGTGCCTGAGCACAATGATGCCGGTGGCTTTGATCGGATGTTTGTTATTATCCGCCATCATCATATTGTATGAATTGTTGTCGATATCCAGAAAAAGGGCGCAGGTTTCAGATACCAGTAATGGTCCGACTTCCCTGTTTTCCAATTGGCCGATGACTGTTATTTCTTGACCGATCTTTTCTTCGAACTGATCACCCAATTGTGTGGATGAGAATGTTTCGTGATTCGTTATAGGCGGCGGGGTGGGTTGCTTTTCGTCACAAGCAACGATGGTCATGGCGAATACAACCGTGACAATGATTCCCGGATAAAAGTGCTTCATATTTGACCTGACCTTAAATCAGATTCTTGAGTTGATCCCAAATGAGGCGGCTGGCTTTGCCGCGGTGGCTGATGCTGTTTTTGTGATCGGGCGTGAGTTGGGCGGTGGTTTTGCCTAACTCGGGGACGAAGAACAGCGGGTCGTAGCCAAACCCGTTTTTACCGATGCCCCTTGGATTATCGATGGCATAGCCTTCATCACCGGGGCCGAGAATACGACCTTCGATGGTGCCACGGACGACGATGGGATCACGAAAAAGGTTCCTGATACCTTTTTTGTTCAAAACGGTATTCAAAACGGGGTCAGACCCCGTTTTGCTAAACGTTTGGCTTCCGGGGGGGAAGCAAAGTGCCATGGCGCAGACGAATCGCGCGCTGCGCTTCTCTGTTGGCAGGTCGCCAAGCTCATTGAGCAGTTTCTGATTGTTGGCAGGGTCCACCACATCTCGACCACCGGTCATGCCGGAGTATCGCGCGCTGTAGACTCCGGGTGCGCCGTCCAACGCATCGACTTCCAGACCACTGTCATCGGCAAAGCAAGGCAAACCCGCAGCGTCCGCATAGTACTGGGCTTTGAGCAGGGCATTGCCTTCGAAAGTCGGTTGGTCTTCAACGGGTTCGTCGATATCCAAACCGATATCCTTGAGCGTGACAATCTCCAACGCGGGGTCAGTGATGACCGCTTTGATCTCATCGAGCTTATGCGGGTTGGAGGTGGCTAAGAGAAATCTCATCATTGATGTCTTAACCACAGAGGCACAGAGACACAGTGTCTGAAAAAGACATGAGGTTATAGTCGGTCTTTGTTTTCTCTGGGTCTCTGTGGTTAATTCCTTGTGATTGTTGATTGCGCTAAACCACCCCGGAAGCAAGCGGTTTACCATTCGGACGAAATCCGAAATCCGAAATCCGAAATCCGAAATCCGAAACTTCCGAGGGGGAGGCTTACATCTTCCACCAGTCCAGCTCGATTTCGTTGAAGATGATGTCGTGGATGTTGGCATCTTCGACTTCGAATTTTTCGATCTCGTTGAGTTTGCCCAGGTAGGTGGTGTCTTCAGCGAGTTTTTCGCTCAGTGCAAGTAACGTCTCGAATCGGGAGACGTGCTGCATGAATCGCTTGATACCGTAGTCGACAGCCTGGCCGCGCGTGATGATGAACTGCCAGTCGGAAGCCTGGAGCAGGAATAGTTCGCGGCCGGCTTTCTTGAGCAGGTCTTCGATCTGCGGGTTGGTTCGCCAGGGTAAGTCCATGGTGGCTTTGCCGAAGTTCGCTTCGCAGCGGTATTCGATATCCCACATCCAGTTGACCTTGTCGTTGGTCCACACGCGGTGATCGCCTTCCTCGCCCCACGAACCTTCGGGCATGGAAACCACCTTGTCCGGCGGGTTCATTTCCAGCATTTCGTCACTGGCACGCAGGTCCACATCGGGGTCCGCATTCAACGTCATGATCACATCACGCAGGAACTTGGGGCCTTCAAACCACCAGTGCCCGAACAACTCGGCGTCGAACGTAGCGACGACGTGAGCATGACGACCGGTGCGATGGTGGTATTCGTTGACACGGTCGTGAACGAGTTTGGCAAAGTGCTGAGCATGCTGGTGAATGTGATGCTCGGTGTCGTTGGGATGGTACAGGTGCTTTTCACCGAGGTCGACTTTATTGCCGGTGACCTTCCAGTAACGCAGGCCGCGCTTTTCACCCCATTGCTTGTGGAACTCCAGATAGACGCCGTCTGCGGGGTATCCGATCGCGCCACTCCAGACCTGTTCGCAAACGCGTGGGTCTCTGCCGAAGACAGCGACGCGACCGAGTCCTGTGCCGTCGGAGTTGACCAGGTGCGGTTCATGGACGGAGTGCCAGCCGCGGTTGACGTATTTCTTGCCTTCTTCCCAATCGACTTTCCACCATTGCCCGTCATTGAAGAGTTGTTCTGAATGCGAGCCTTCGATGAGATGGTTTTCGACGAAGAAGTGATTGATGGTTTCGTCAGCAATGAGATGTTCGATGCCGATGCGGTCGGGTTTGCCTGCCCAACCGATGGGGTTGTTCCATGGGCCGCCCGGGCGATAGGCACATTCGGGTAGCCACATGCCCGTAGGCTTGTAGCCGAGAATGCGATGACTCGACGCCAAACCTGCACGCAGTTGTGCGCGGATGGAAGAGTCTTCAAAGAGCAAGGGTAAGTAGGCATGCGTTGCGGTGGAGGTCAACAGTTCGATGTGACCGTCGCGAGCATGTCTGCCATAGGCTGCGGGGATATCGCGGTCGATGGCTTTGAACTGGTTGAGTAGACGCTCGTAGATTTCCGCCCATTGCTGAGCGAGATAGGCCATATGTCCGTTGTCGAGATCTTCGAATTCCTTGAGATCTTTCTCGGCCCGTTCGATTCGATCGAGCAGGTATTTCTCAAAGCCTTCCTTGAAATGATCGTGTGCCAATTGTTCAAGGAGCACTGGCGTTAAACCAATGGTGAACTTGGGCGCGATTTCATGGAGGACACAATGTCCGATGATGTCCAGGATCGGCAGGTAGGTTTCGGCGGCGGCTTCATAGAGCCAGTCTTCGCCGTGCGGCCAGACGCCGTGCCGGAGGACATAAGGAAGGTGACCGTGAAGGACGAAAGTGAAGCTGCCTTTTGCCATAGTGCAAATCAGTGTACCAGAATGAGCTTGGCATGACAGTGGGAGCATCCGGATTGAAACTTTTTCTGATATTTGTAACTTGCATTTGCGTTACAACCTATATCACATACCTCATGAACATCCGACACAGGAGTTTAATCATGTCCATCCTCGTCATCAGCACCTCACTGAACCCCGGCAGTCGCAGTCGCATCATGGCCAAGCAAGCCATCGCCGATTTGCAGGCAGCAGGCGTCGAAACGGACTTTCTGGATTTGCAGGATGTGCCGCTTCCCATGTGTGACGGCGGTGCCTGCTACGGTGAAAAGTCACTTCCGGAGGTCAAGCAAAAGATCATCAATGCCACCGGCGTGATCATGGCGGTGCCAATTTACACTTTTGATGTCAGTGCCGCCGCCAAGAATCTGATTGAGATGACTGGCAGAGATTGCTGGACGGAACACGTCGTCGGATTCATCTGTGCAGCAGGTGGTCAAGGCAGCTACATGTCGGTGATGCAGATCGCTGGTTCACTGATGCTGGATTTCAGAACGTTCATCGTGCCCCGGTTTGTGTACGCGACCAAGGGGGCGTTTGAGGGTGACGAGATTGCAGATGGTGAAGTCAAGACACGCATCGAGCAGTTGAGCAAGGAAGTGGTTCGCGTGTCCGATGCGCTGCGCGGGTGAACACGTTACGAAAGCCGCGACTCTCCCGAGTCGCGGGTTGCCTTGGTGTTTGTCGTTGTGGTTTGTTGTCGTGTTTGATCGAATAAATCGATCAAGACAACCCGTGCCACAGGAGCCAATCCCTTTCGTCTTTTCCGTCATGAGTTGTCAGCTAATGATTGGGTCTGCAATGGCACAGTACATTGATTGCATCGTCACTCCCGCGCAGGCGGGAGTCCAGTGGAACCTGCAAGCGTCTACAGAATGCCACTGGATTCCCGCCTG
>PAIY01000080.1 GCA_002704825.1 Phycisphaeraceae bacterium | reverse complement strand
GTGCGGCCACAATGCCATGACTGGATCGTCACTCCCGCGCAGGCGGGAGTCCAGTGAGGCCTGCAAGCGTCAACTGTATGCCACTGGATTCCCGACTTCCGGGGGCGCAGGAATGACGGACGTAAGTCATCACAAAAACCGTCATCTCAAAATAAGCACTGACAGCGAAATTGGAATATGTCACTCCTGTGGCACGGGTGGTTTCGGTTAATTCAATAAGACAACCAAGGCAATCAAGGCAACCCGTGACTCGGGAGAGTCACGGCTTTGGTGTATGTGCATGTTGATGAATCAGTGGTCTTTGGTGATGGCGCCGGGTTGGTCTTTGATGTGTTTGTTGCGCCATACGGAGATGTTGTCGTAGTAGGCGTAGACATCTTTGTACTTGCCGTTCTCGTCTTTGGGCGCCCATTGAGGACTGTGTCCGCCATGGAAGGTACTGAACATGAATTGGCTGATGAGGGTTGAAGGGTCATCGGAGCCGCGGTATTCGATGCCGTTGTGTTCGATGATGAGCTTGCCGTCGATGTAGATGTGAGCAAAGCCGTTGTCTTTGCCCAGGTCATTGACGCGGACGTGATAGCTGATGGCATAGTACCTGTCATTGACGAATTTGAATGCGTGATTCTTTTTCGTCATGCCGTACTTGCCCGGTTTGTTTTGGCAGTAGATGTAGGTTTGGATTTGCTCATCACGGTGGAACATCATGCGGGCGCTCCAGCCGTTGGGTTTCATGGCATTGCCACCGGTGATGGGACGATCGGGGCCCAGTCCATGGAGTTTGCCGCCTTTGACGAATTGGAAATCCTTGTCGAATTTCACATCCATGCAGAGGGTGTATTCCATGCCACGTTCACCCAGCGGGTATCGGACAACGATGCGCTCAGAGCCGCGTTCGCCGGACTTGTAATGAGCTTTGAGTGCCGGTGATTGATCGGTGCCGATGGCTTGTTCAATGCTCAGATAGCGATGGCTTTGGAGTTTTTCGTACAGCCCTTTTTCAGTGGGTTTGTCGAATGTTTCTTCAAAGAGCATCTGGGCGTTGAGTCTTGTTGATTGCAGAACGATTGTTGTTAAAAACATTGTGAACAAAGCGGCGTATTTCACTGCGGGTCCTTCGCGTTTTCTTTAGGTGCATGGGTAATGACATCATGCAGGGTTTGCGTCCCAGCCTGATCGAGTTGGGCTTTGGAGAGTGTGTTGAGGTAGTGCGCTATGCCGGGAGGCAGTTGCTGCTGATCTTTGGGCGCTGTGCCCATCTCATCGGTGAGTTTGATGATTTCCGCAAGGTAAATGGAGGTCGGGGGTTTGGCGAGGCTGTAACCGGTCAGGCCATCTTCATGTCCCTGGACTTTGTGAATCCAACGCGCATTTTCGAGTTCCTGAATGAAATGGCGACACAGGCGTGGGGAGACGTTGAGTTGTTCAACGAGTTGTTCGCTGCGGACGGATTGGCCACTTTCAAAGGCTTGGCCGATCATCGCGAGCATGCTCATGAGCGTGTTGGCATGGACGACTTCGAGTTGGCGCGATTGCGTGAATTCACGTTGGAATTTCTGACTTTTCATGGCCTGGAGGACGTATGAAACTTCAAGTCCAAAGAGCACGATCAGCCATGTGAGGTAGACCCACATCAGGAATAAAGGCACCAATGCCAGGGCGCCATACAAACTCGTCGCACCGGTCTTGGTGGCATAGATGGCGAAGAGTTCCTTGGAGCCGACCCAGAATAACGCAGCAACAAAACTGCCAATGGCAGCGGCACGAAATTGCACCTTGGCGTGAGGCAAGAGCAGGAACATCACCAGCAGGACAATCCACGTGGTCATGATCGGAGCAAGCACCAGGGACGGGCCAGCCAGCCAGTTCGTCCAGGCACCTTCCTCGATGACACTCATCAAGCGTTGTTGAAGGACCTGCCCGATGATGATGAAAATCGGCCCGAGGATGATCATGGTCAGGTAGTAGGAGAGGCGTTGATACCAGGGCCTGCCCTGTTCGACATTGAAGACGGCGTTAAAACTCTTTTCCGCGGTTTCAAGCAACGTGGTCGCTGCGTAGATGAAGACGAGTAAACCGACCCAACCGATCTTCCCGAAGTCGACATTTTCGAGGGTGTCGAGCAGTTGCTCAATGCTGTCACCCAGTAGTGCGCGAGCCTCTGCCATGGACTGTTGGCTGGATTCGCCTGCTGCTTCGTCCTGTGCTTTGATCTGTTCATCGGTGAGTGGGCCGACGAAATTCTCATGGGTGATGACCATCTCGCCGGTGGAGGTATCGCGATTTAAAAGTTCTTCGGGCAGCAGGAACGTGATGACACTTTGCTTAAACCGGGCCTGATAGTTTTCCAGACCACGGAAGGCCTGCAGGATCACCAACGCGAGCACAAGCATCGGCAGCAGGCTGAACATGGTGCGGTACGTCAGGGCTGCTGCCATTTGCGTGGCATTGTCACGTTTGAGTTCACGCGTGCAGAACCAGGTGAACATGGCCCAGAAGCGCATGAAGCGGTACGTCCGTTTGGACTCCTGTGCCGGCTGCATGATGAATGAGCGGACACGCGTGGATAATTGGCTGACAATTCGCATGGGGTTATTATCGGTTATTCACCTCAGCAAGCCAACACCTTAGGGTATAATCTGGCTATGTTCAGACGCCTGATTCAGTTTATTCGACAAAAATTCGGACGCAAGAAGCCGACCAGCCGCAATCCGTTGTACAACGCGCAGGACCCGTGTGAGTTGGCACGGCGACGGAGTAATCGGGTGTATCTGAAAAATCTCAAGGTGCATCAGAAGGCTGAAAAACGCAAGTACGATTGAGTCATTTGGATTCAGCTTGCAACTGCTCAAGTTGCTGCCTGACAGCAGGATCATCCATGATCTCCAGGGCACGTTGGTAATGGGTGATGGCTTGATCTGGATGTCCAAGCAGTTTCTGAACCAAGGCCATATTCAAATGCGCCCGGTAAAAATTCTCGCGTGATGCCAGCGCTTGGGCGAAGTACGATTCGGCTTCGTCCAGTCGCTTGTTGATCAAGGCAATGGCCCCCATGTTGGCAAGTGCTTCGGCATAGTCCGGTTTGATGGACAGCGCTTTTTCAAAGCTGTCGATGGCTGCGAACTCTTTACCTTCATTGATGTAGATCACACCGAGATTGGTATGGGCCATCCACGCATCTGGATTTTTTGCGATGGTATCGAGCCAGAGCGTCTTGGCATCCTTGTAGGCACCGATCTGCATGACCGTCAAGACGCTAAAGACAACGATGACCGGCAAGCCGATTACCGGATAACGGGCCAACACAAAGGCAAGCAAGGTGAGAATGCCGATGCTTGCCAGGTATTGGAAGTGATCTGCGACGTAGGAATAGGTGAAGGGGAAGACATCAAAAAAGCCCAATGCAGGAAACAGTGTCCCCGCGAAAAACAGCAGGGCAAAGGTCCGCCCGCGCTTACCAGTTTGGATGGAGCGGGCAACTTCCAGGCCCAACACTAACAGGATAACCAACGTGCTCGCCCATTGCAGAATGCTCGACGCGTCGATGGTCCATTTGGGGTAGGTGAAGATCAACGGGTGAGGCCAAAGCAGTGACCAGGCATAAAAGCCCAAAACCCGCCCCGCCAACAGGAATCGCTCGATGGCATTGAGTTCCCATTCGCCACCGGAAGCACCGACATGCGTCTTCTCCATGTAGACGGTGAATAGCCCCATGACAATGCCAATCACCCAGAACGGCAGCGTCGGCGTGATGTCCTTGAGCGTGATTTTGCCCTGCTTAAACCAGATGTACAGCAGAAGCGCAGCAGGTAATGTGCAGGCGACGGTTTTACTGAGTAACGCCAGGACAAAAAGCAGTAACGTTCCTGCCCACATCCGCCAATCGCGTTTGCTGATGAAGGTCAGGTAGCATGACGCAGCTGCCAGGTAACACATCCCACTAAGCACATTCTTGCGTTCGGTGATCCAGGCAACGGACTCCACATGTACGGGGTGGATTGCAAAGAGCATCGCAGCAAAGAGACTCACCCAACGCGAGATGCCAATCTTTTGAAGCAGGCCATAAAGCAGAACCACGGAGATCGCGTGGATGAGGATATTGGTGAAGTGGTACCCCCCTGCCCAGAATCCCCAGATTTGATGCTCCACCCAAAAGCTCGAGAAGACCAGCGGGTAATACTGTGGCGTGCTGCCGGGCTTAAGCCATGCGTCCGCCAGGCCGGTGATGCCGTTGGTGAGTACGGGATTGTTGGTGACGTAAAAATCATCATCCCAGATGTAACCACACGTCAGCGCCCGTGAGTAGACTAAAAGCGTCAGCAGCATCAGTCCCCCAAGCACCCATCGCTTGTGTTTTTCCAATATGATGTCACATTGCTGCATGTGCGTATGGTACACACATTGGCAAGACTTGGGAGTCGATCACCAGCAGATTCAAGCATGAAACGGTTCGCATTCACACACGCCCAACGCCTGCATGGCAAACTCGCATTCGCTGCGGTCTTCGACGCTGGCAAGCGGTACTATGCTGGCCCCTTGGTGGTGATTGGGATTCCCAATGAAGTGGGCTTCTGTCGTCTTGGCTTAAGCGTCTCCCGAAAGGTCGGCAACGCTGTAATGCGGCATCGGATCAAACGACTGTTACGCGAGTCGTTTCGCTTATCTCAAATGGAGCATCCCGGCGGGTATGACATCGTCATCGTCGTCCGCAAACATGATCTGCTCAATCAGGCGGAGTACCAAACGCTGCTTCTCAAAGCCATGTCCAAGCTAGATGGCAAGTGGCAGAAATAGTCCGACAGTGATGATCAAAAAGCCGACTAGAACACTTCGTCATTCCCGCGCAGGCGGGAATCCAGTGGCATACACTTGACGCTTGCACGGATCACTGGAATCTCGCCTGCGCGGGAGTGACGGATGATAGGAATGTCGTGTTGAAATTGCTCCAATCCAAACCACGCATTTCCCCTTTCTCACCGTCTTATGTAGACTAGCCCGTTTATGGAAGACGGAAAACGTACACAATTAGCAGTTGAATCCGAGCCAGCGATCCTGGCTGGCGTGTTGTTTCCCAATGGCGATTATGACCCCCATGATCCGTTGGGCGAGTTGCGATCCCTTGCAGACACCGCAGGCGCGGTGGTCTGTGATGAACTGATCCAGCAACGTCAGAAACCCGTAGCCAGCACGTTCATGGGCACCGGCAAGGTCGAAGAACTCGCAGGCCTGGTCAAGGCACACGATGCCAAGGTCGTCCTGTTTGAGAACGATCTATCCCCCTCCCAGATTGGCAAGATCGAGGAAGTCGTCCAGGTCAAAGTGCTTGACCGCAGCGAACTGATTCTCGACATCTTTGCAGCACGCGCTCAAACCTATGAATCCCGACTTCAGGTTGAATTAGCGCAACTCGAATACACCTATCCGCGACTCCGCGCCATGTGGACGCACCTTGAGCGTATCGCAGGCGGTGCCCCCGCAGGTATCGGCACGCGTGGTCCGGGTGAACAGCAGTTGGAAATCGACCGTCGAATTGTCCAGCGTCGCAAGAGTGAACTCAAACGCGAAATTGCCATGGTGCAAAGCCGTAAAACCCGCGAGGTGGCTCAGCGCAATCGCGACAATTACACCGTCGGACTCGTTGGTTATACCAATGCAGGCAAGAGCACACTCTTTAATACGTTGACCGGTACGGGGACGTATGCAGACGATAAACTCTTTGCAACGCTTTCCACGCTGACCCGCAAGCTTGATCTGGGGGGTGGTGACTCGGCCATGCTTTCAGACACCGTCGGATTTGTGCGTGACTTGCCCCACCATCTGGTTGCCAGCTTTAAATCCACGTTGGAAGAAGCGGTCAATGCAGACATGTTGCTGGTGGTGCTTGATGCGTCACATCCGCGTGCCCATAACCAACTCAATACTGTCATGGAAGTCCTGGATGACATCGGGGCGACCTCGCCCAAGCGTCAACTGCTACTCAACAAGACCGACCTGCTTGAACACAATGCGGATCTGCTGGTGTTTGAGAAGGAACATCCTGACGCCATTGCCATCAGCGCCAAGACCGGCGTGGGACTGGATAAAGTCATTGAACGTATCCGCGATGGTGTCCATGGCATGGCTCGAACCTTGACACTGCAACTGCCACTGTCCGATGGCAAGTCGATGACCTTTCTGGAAAATCGCACCACGGTGATCAACCGGGAATATGTCGAGCAATCTGTGCGTTATACCGTTAACATCGGGAACCGCCAGATGGACCAGTTGCGGTCTGCTGGTGCAAAGTTTGAGATCATCGATGAGCCGGTCACAAACGAATAATATCAGGTTCAACCAACCTGTCTCACAAAGGGGTATCTGCTGATGAACTGCTTCAACATCCGCCTGTTGACGCTGTGTTTGCTGAGCGTTTTCATGATTGCAGGCTGTAAGACCACACCAGAATCTGATGCTTCAGGTGTTGCTGCAACACCCGTTGCCCAGCAGCCTCAGATCATCCAAAAGATCATCGCTGCCAGCGGAATGGATGACATCAGCCACGTCATCGAGATTCGCTTTACGTTCAATGTCCAACGTAAAAATGGCAATGTCGCCCGCAAATGGACGTGGCGTCCACGCGAAGACAAAGTCACGCTCTCCTATCCCGGCCCCACCGGCGAGATGGTTTCGCTCAGTTATATCCGCAGCGAAATTGCAGGCAAGGCTGATGTCGCCACCAACATCCGCATGGCAGATCGCTGGTTTATCAATGACTCATTCTGGCTGATGATGCCCCTGCATCTGAGTTGGCAGGAAGCTGCAAAACTGGGTGTTCAAGATCATGGCATGACCGATTTACCCATCGGTAGCGGCCAGGCCAAACAGGTCACCATCACCTTCCCCAGTTCCGACTCAGGTGGCGGAGGCTATACCCCCGGCGATGTGTATGATCTGTATCTGGATGATGAATATCTCATCAAGCAATGGTCTTTCCGAAAAGGCGGACGAGACAAGCCCAATCTCACCAACACGTTTGAAGCCTATGCCACGATCGGTGATTTGAAGCTTGCCATGAATCACACCAACCCCAACGGATTTCGCCTGTGGTTTAATGATGTGACCGTGGTGACGGATAACAAGTGAGAGCGATCATTGCAAAAGCCGCGTCCCTTCCCGGGGCACTGGCGTTGGAGCCGTTCCAGTCATTAATCTCCATGCCGTCTTAAATTTCGTCATTCCCGCGAAGGCGGGAATCCAGTGGCATTCTGTAGACACTTGCATCTATCACTGGACTCCCGCCTGCGCAGGAGTGACGGAAGGTGTAGATTAATTCGTTGAACTACGCGAATGAGCGATTTACACTAAACCACCCCGTGACTCAGGAGAGTCACGGCTTTCATAACGCATCAATCCGATGAATATTCAAAACAAAAAAAGCCGTGCTGCGATGGGCAACACGGCTTTGTTTATGTATTGGGTTGGATGTCGATCAAACCGGCGAAGGCACGGTTTCGAGCACCTGCTGCATGACACGGGCGGTGGCGACACCGTCTGCATCGTGCATGTACGTCTTGGAGATCACACGGTGAGCAAACACCGGGATGACGTTGGAGACGATATCGTCAGGCACGACGTAGTCACGCTTATGCATCAAGGCCGTCGCACGAGCTGCACGGACCAATGCCAACGAACCACGCGGGGAAACGCCGATTTGAAGCTGTTCGTTGTTACGTGTCGCGTTGGAAATCTGAATGATATAGTCAATCAGTGACGGGTCGATCTGCACCTTGTTGACCATGTCCTGCAAGGTGACCAACTCATCAGCGGTCATCACCGGTTCCAGGTCGGACAGCGATGTGCGTGACGGGTCAAGATCAAGGATGCGCGATTCATCTTCCGGGGACGGGTAGCCCAGGTGGATACGCATCAGGAAGCGGTCAAGCTGACTTTCAGGCAGGAAGTACGTGCCTTCGAACTCGAATGGGTTCTGTGTGGCGATGACCATGAAGGGTTGAATGAGTTTGCGGGTTTGACCATCAATGGAGACCTGCGATTCGTTCATGGCTTCAAGCAAAGCCGACTGCGTACGCGGGGTGGTACGGTTGATTTCGTCTGCCAACAGGACGTTGGAGAAAATCGGGCCCGGTTTGAAAATGAAGTCACCCTTCTGCTGGTTCCAGATGGTCACACCCAGAATATCGCCCGGCAAAAGGTCGGGGGTCATCTGCACACGGCTGATGGTGCAGTCAAGGCTTTTGGACAACGCGGTGGCAAGGATGGTCTTACCCACACCCGGCACGTCTTCAATCAGGACGTGACCCCGAGCCAAAAGGCAGACAATGATTTTGTCCACTGCGGCTTGGTTACCCAGAAAGACTTTTTGAACGTTCTTCTTCAGTAGATCCAGTTTTTGTACCGGCATGCATCAAGCTCCGTCTCAAGAGAGTCACGACAGTATAACAGTTTATAGGCAAGTTGGCACACGTTGTCAGCATCTTCAAAGCATTTTGTCGTCAAACCGACATTTGTGCCGATACAAATCTCTGACGATTGATTGTATCATGGTGTTATACAACGGGATGGCCCAACTTCCTTGACGATCTGACGGCTGATTTATGGATCTGTTCGAACGCCTGAACTTACTGCTGCTGCGATTGGCTGGTTACCTGCATAACGAGCCGTTGGTCGTATTGGTGGAACTGGCGTTATTCTGGGCCATCACCTACATGGTGTTCAAATTCCTGCGTGGGACACGCGGCGCCCGAGCCATTAAGGGCGCGGTGCTGGTTCTGATTGTCGCCACCCTGATTATCAAAATTTTAGGCAGTGGCTCAGCTTTTGAACGTCTGAATTTCATTTACAACAACTTCCTGGGCTATGCCTCGCTGGCCATGGTCATCGTCTTCCAACCTGAACTCCGTCGTGCGTTTGTCCGGCTGGGTGAGGCTCGTCTGTTCAGGTCCGCGACCGGTCTTCGCCGTGCACAGGTGATTGAGGAATTGATCAATTCGGTGTCCTATCTGAGTAAAAACAAGATTGGCGCTCTGGTCGTTCTGGAACGGGATGTCGGGCTCGAAGGTGTCGTCCAGGCCGGGACGCAGCTTGATGCCCATGTCTCCAACGAACTGCTTAATACCATCTTCTGGCCCGGCAGCGCACTGCATGACATGGCAGTGGTCATCCGTGGTGAACGCATCGTCGCTGCAGGTGTCCAACTCCCCCTGGCCGAAGCCGAACAGTACAGTCAGGAACTGGGCTCGCGACACCGTGCGGCATACGGCCTTTCATTGGAATGTGATGCCCTTGTCGTCGTCGTTAGTGAAGAGACCGGCACGATCAGTCTGGCTGAACGTGGACGCCTGGTGCGAAACCTGTCTCCCGACGGACTGCGTACCGCGCTGGTTCGTGGGATGGGTGAAATGAAAAATGTGGACAGTGAAGACCTGGCGGCCAGTGTTAAAATCAAGGCCAATAAATCGGCATAACGGAGTTGATAACAGCGTGAAATTTCTTTCCTCAGCACATCTTCGAGAATACATCACCGTCACCCTCGTGGCTGTGTTGGTCTGGCTGTATGCTGAAGGCGAGAACATCAAAACCTACGAGATGGATATCCCCATCCAATTCGTCGCTGCCACCGGCCAGGACCTGCTCATCAAGCCCACACGCCTGGAAGACAACCCGCGTGTGACCTTCCAATGCTCCTCCGCCCAGTATGTCCAGCTGGATCAACTCTTCGATGGCAAGGCGATCCCCATCCCCCTCTCCGAAGACCCCAATGCACCGGATGGCAATCAGCAGCTATTGCTCAAGCAGGTGTTCACCTCCTTGCCGATCTTTGCCAATCTCAGTGTGAATATCACCGAAGTCAAACCGGCTCAGGTCGTCGTCAACGTCAAGAAACTCCAGGCAGTGGAACTGAAAATCGCCCAGAGTACTGAAGGCGATTCGTTGATCCAGGATGTGGTCATCGAACCTGCCACTGCAACATTGCACCTGCCCAAGGACCTGCTGAACAATCTCACGGAAAGTGACACCATCACCGCGCGACTCAACAAGCAGGTGCTTGATCGCCTGACGCTCAACCAGTCACACACCATCGACGGCGTGCAGCTCCTGGCGCCTGCTGGTGTCCGCAGTGAAGATGTCCGCATTGATCCGCCCTCAGCCAAGGTGACGTTCACACTGACCCGACAGACGAAAAATGCAACGATCTCCAGTATTGCAGTCCGACTGGTCATGCCCGTCGCCTCCATGAGTCAGTACGACGTAAGTCTGGTCAACGATCAGGACAAGCTCATTCGCTCGGTTAAACTCACCGGCCCCAATGACCTGATTGATGATATTGCCTCGCGCAAAATCAAAATCTGGGCGGATCTCAAACTCGAAGCAGACGACCTTGCCAAAGGTGTCGGCAAGGAATCCATCGCCATTGTCCCGCTGATCCAGAAACCCGAAAGCGTCAAACTCGTCGAAGCCCCCGGTGCGATCAATCTCAAGATCACGGCAAGACAGTGATCATCTGTGTTCATCTGTGGTTACATGTCTTAAATCGTCAATCGCATCAATCACCGACTCCTGCTAAAATGCTCGTCTTGATTATTTTGCCATAAACAGACAGGAGTCAGTGCGATGTCCAGCACCATGACGCAAAGCGATATCACCGATACCCAGGCTTACTGCGAGCAGTTAGCTGACAAAGCCAATGCCGCCAGCCGGTCACTCTCGGGCGTCCAGAGTAAGCAGCGAATTGCAGCACTCAACGCCATTGCAGACCGCATTGAAGCCTCCGCCGAGTTACTCAAAACGGAGAATGCCAAGGATCTTGCTGCTGGTGAAGAGAGTGGCTTGTCATCTGCGATGCTCGATCGTCTTAAAATCGATGACACGCGCATCGCTTCGATTGCACAGTCCGTCCGCGAGATCGCTTCGCAATCTGATCCACTCGGTGAGATCATTGAAGGCCGCGTGCTTCCCAATGGTTTGAAGCTCTCCAAGGTGCGTGTGCCTTTAGGCGTGGTGCTCATTATTTTTGAGTCCCGTCCCAACGTCACCTCTGATGCCGCTGCTCTGTGTATCAAGAGTGGCAACGCTGCCATCCTCCGTGGTGGCAAGGAAGCGATTCACTCCAATGCAGCTTTGGCAGAATGTGTCCGTGGCGGGTTGGAAGATGCGGGACTCAATCCCGATGTCGTGCAGTTGGTTCAGACCACCGATCGTGCTGCCGTCGGAAGTTTGCTGAAAATGGATGACCGGATCGACCTTGCCATTCCCCGTGGTGGCAAGTCCCTGATCAAGGCTGTCGTCGAACAGGCTCACATCCCCGTCATCAAGCACTACACCGGCAACTGTCACGTCTATGTCGATTCCCAAGCCCAGGAGCAGATGGCCATCGACATCTGCATCAATGCCAAAACGCAACGCACCGGTGTCTGCAATGCCACCGAGACCATGCTCCTGCACAAGGACGTGATTGCATCGGGATTGGGTAAGAAGATTGTCGAAGCGTTACTTGCCAAGGGGGTTGAAATCCGTGGTGATGAGTCAATCCAGAAGCTGAGCGAAAAGGTCAAAGCTGCAACAGATAGCGATTGGGATGAAGAGTATCTGGACATGATCGTTGCCATGAAGTCCGTGGACTCGATTGCCCAGGCCGCTGCCCACATCAACAAGCATGGTTCGCGTCACACCGATGCCATTGTCACCGACAACATTGCTCACGCTGAAGAGTTCGTGCAGTCCGTCGACACAGCCAACGCCTTTGTCAACTGCTCCACGCGATTCAGTGATGGCGGTGAATACGGCCTGGGTGCTGAGATCGGTATCAGCACCGACAAACTCCATGCCCGTGGCCCCATGGGTGCTGCTGATTTGACCACCTACAAGTGGGTCATGTACGGCAACGGGCAAGTTCGTGGATAATTCAAGCATTAGGGAATGAACAACAGAGTCACTCAGACATAGAGTTCAAACAAAGAACAAAACTTTTTCTCTTTCCGATCTCTGTGACTCTGTGGTTAAGACTTAAACGAAACGTACACGCCATGACACAAAGCAACCAACTCATCATCTTCGACCTTGGCCGCGTCATGGTGGACATCTGCGATAACTGGCAGGAAGCTGCATTGCGTGCAGGTGTCGAGCTTGATGCGTCGGACTACCGCAAAGCCCATGAGCAGATCAATGGCCCTTTACTCACTGCCATGGAGACCGGGCAAACCGATATCGATCAGTTTGCAGCATCGGTCAGTGCGTTGGTCAATAAACCTGCTGCGGACATCAAAGCGGTATTCTTGAAGTGGCTCAAAGCACCCATGCCCGGCATGGTGGACTTTGTCAAGCAACTCAAAGCGGATGGCTACAAAACCGCCTGTCTCTCCAATACCAGTCACATGCACTGGGACATGATGCTCGATCCGACATCCGAACATTACCTGGCATTGGATGAGATTTTTGACTACCCCATGGCAAGCCATCTCATCGGCATCATGAAACCGGATGACGAAATTTATCAACACGCTCAAAAGCACACCGGCTTTGAGGCATCACAAATCGTGTTCTTTGATGACAATCATGCCAACATCGCAAAAGCCCAATCACTGGGTTGGAACGCAACGCTCATCACGCAGGACAAACTGGTGCTTGAACAAGTCAAAGCTGCTTTGAAGATGTAAGGTTGGAAATATTTTGTCATTCCCACGCAGACGGGAATCCAGTGGCATACAGATGACGCTTGCAGTTTTCACTGGACTCCCGTCTTCGCGGGAGTGACGGGAGTGTGACGTATCGCTTCCCAAAATGCTCTTCCCGCAAGCATACGCTCCTGTATTTCAAACATATCTCTTCAGAGAATGGTTGTATTCAAGTCAACGGTTGTCCGGGCAGCAACGGTGGTACAGGGCAATCCAGCGAATCCACAATCGCGCGGAACAACTCTGCTTCACGAACCGTCACCTGCCCGTCACTGCTGATCGCATTGGCCAATGCATGGACGACTTTCCGTTTGGGGCCGGGCTTGAGTTTGGCTAACTCGTCGAGCGCTTCACCGACCGTTTTGAGACTGCATGCTTTGACATCCAGCAGTTCAATGCCACGCAGGTGAGAGCCCAGTGCGGACCGCGCACTTTCAAATGCCTTGTGCACTTCATCCGGCTTTGATGTGCCGACATAAGCCAATGTCGAAAGCACAGCATTGATCTGTCGGACCACCGGGTGTAACTGCCCATGGACCGGTTTGACTTCCCTGGGTTGATTGTCGAATGCCGGTTCCAGATGGTGCATCAGGATCCGTTGCAATGTCCATTCCCAGAGACTGATTTTGTCATCCGCGCTGATCAAGGCAATAACGTTTTTCTTGAAGGTTTCGTACTGCTTGGGTGACAACTCCCGCAGTGATGCGATGGCAATGTCAATCAAGGCCAATGGTGCAGCTTCATCAAGCACCATCACCATAGGCTCGAGACGTAACGTGTCGCGATAGACCTGGTCGTCAGCATGTTGCTGAAGCTGTTTGATCTGTTTTTCACGGATGTCTTTATCATCATCAATGAGTAACGCATAGACCAGGGCACGGGCGCCGTAGGACTCACGGGCTGCACGGATCACCGGGTCGGGCATCTTGTTCATCAGCGTTGACGCGTAGTTGATATGTGCCTTGGAGACCTGACCGATCTGGTTGATGCCTTTGTCCTTGGCAACAGGTTCAAGCTCAATGGACTCTACGGGTGGTGGTGTTTGTGTTGCAGCAGCCATCATGCCCATGGCAGCCATCCCCGCGAGATTAGCCGTGGATCGCCCTGTGTTCTGAGATGATGATTCACGTTTGACGGGTTTGAGTTTGATGTCTGCGAGATTGCCGTCAAAGCTCGGGTCGATCCGTTTGATGCGCAGGGGCAAAGGCGGGTGTGTTGCCATGGATGAACCGAGCCAATGAGCGACACCTTCGCCAAAGAACATGTGACTGGCTTCCTCGGCACTCGGAGCGTCAATGTGTGAACCTGCAGATGCACTGGATTCAAAACCGCGACTGGCAACAGCAATACGCTTCAGCGCGCCGGAGATGCCATCGGGATTACGCGTGAACTGCACCGCTGAGGCGTCCGCCAGAAACTCACGTTGTCGGGAGACCGCTGCCTTGATGAGGTTGGCAAAGAACACGCCGGCATAACCAATGACCAGTAGCACGCCGCCCAGAACCAGAAGCGGGATCGGGTTGTTCTTGTCGTTGCTTCGACGTGAAGCGCCGCTGTACATTGCCATGCGGATGATGATCATGCCGATCAATCCGATGAGCAGGATGCCATGGATCACGCCCATGAGTCGGATGTTCAGGCGCATATCACCGTTGAGTATGTGGGAAAACTCGTGTGCCATAACGCCCTGGAGTTCATCACGGGTGAGCTCCTCGACGCAGCCTCTCGTCACACCGATGACGGCATCACTGGGTGAAAAACCTGCAGCAAAGGCATTGATCCCCTTCTCGTTATCCATCATGTAAACCGGTGGCACGGGAACGCCTGAAGCGATCGCCATCTCTTCAACAACGTTGAGCACTTTGCGTTCGGTTAAATCACCGGTGGCATTATTCAGTAAACGCCCGCCCAGTGATTCAGCAATGACCTTGCCCCCGGCTCGGAGTTGGCTGAGTTTGTACAGTGAGCCCAGGACGACCACGCCGATGACAATGCCACCGACAATCAGCAGCAGTTGTGGGTTCCAGATGGTGATCTCTACGGGACCACCCTGCGCCTGTTTGGACTGCTGGTACGTGGCTGCACCGATGACCAGCACACTGACTGCGACATAGGTCAGTGCAATGATGGCAATCACTGCAGCAAAAAACATCCAGACCAGATAACCGGTCTTCTGACGGGCTTTATCCTGATGGGCAAAAAAGTCCATAGCCATACGTTGAGTCTCGGGGAGAAGGGATTAGTGATTTGGGATTGGGGATTGGGGATTAGGGAAAGGCAATCAGGGGCGAATTAGCCTGGTATGCTCAAACATCAGAACGAATCCCAAATCCCTAATCCCTGTCTAAAATCAGAATTGAACCTTCACTGCTTCGCGTTCTGCTTCCACTTGAATTTCAAAGAGCTGAGCTTCGTTGAAGTTGAATGTGCCAGCGATGAGATTGCTGGGGAAGACTTCACGTTGTGTGTTGTAGGTGGTCACCGCATCGTTGTATGCCTGACGGGCAAAGGCGATTTTGTTCTCCGTGCTGGTGAGTTCTTCCATGACCTGGGACATCTGGGTGTCGGCCTTGAGATCAGGATAGGCTTCCATGACGGCAAAGAGTCGACCCATGGCGCCGGTGAGTGCGCCTTCAGCGCCCATGAGTTGTTGAATGGCCTGGGCGTTTGCAGGATTGGACGCTGCATCGCCGGAGATTTTCACTGCCTGGTTACGGGCACTGATGACCGCGTCAAGTGTTTCGCGTTCGTGCTTCATGTAGCCCTTGGCGGTTTCGACGAGATTGGGGATCAGGTCGTAACGCCGTTTGAGTTGAACATCAATTTGCGCGAAGGCATTTTTGAAACGGTTACGGAGTTTCACCAGGCCGTTGTAGACGCCCATGACCCAAAGAAAAACAATGAGTCCCAGAAGGACAAGTCCGCCAATGACGCAGAGCAGTATGATGGTGCCGGTACCCATGAGTTGATTACCTTTTTGTTGGTGTAGTGCAATTCGACAGCTATAGGATACATGATCTGCGACTCGCGTTGGCGGGAAACGCAGCCGCCGCTGTCACATTTCTGGTGATGATCAATGCGTCATCCAATTTTTCAATGTCCCCATGACTGCCATAAGAAACATGCCCAATGTGATCAGGGCGAAGATCATCTGACCCGCCTTTCGTGTTGTTGTGTCAGGGGTGATTATCGTCAGTACACGTGTTTCAAAGGCGGGTAATGTGATAGGGGAAGTTGCATGTTTCTGACGACATCATGTCATTGAATGATGATTACTGAAGCACATAAACACTTTCGTCACTCCCGCGCAGGCGGGAGTCCAGTGATATGTGCAAGCGTCAACAGAATGCCACTGGATT
>PAIY01000079.1 GCA_002704825.1 Phycisphaeraceae bacterium | reverse complement strand
TTCAACACTTCAAGAAAATAGGCGTCAGACTCGCCCATGCGAATCTGACGCCTATTCCCGAGAACTCGTTACAGTTCCCTCGAAAGCGGTGTGTTCTGGACGTGAGTCGAACTCACTGAACCCGCTCCGTGAGGAACTTCTCGAGTCTCTCATTACTCACATCGTGTCACATCCTGATGAGCAAATCAATGCTTTTGGGGTGTGATTCTCAAAGACAATTGTCCTTTTGAAGTCCTCCCCACACCCCTCCCCGCCATGGGGAACCTGTGATTGTTGATTGTGCGTTGCAAAACAAGAGGTTGTACCTGCTTGGATTGTGTATTTGTACCCCGACTACTTATGTATTCTGGTGGTACTGGATGCTCGCTCGGCTCTTTGGAACTAGGTTGATGAGCCGAGCTTCGCAAGAACCAACTTGTTGTGTCTTCGCTCACGCTCGCCACGTGGCCTTTTGGCCACCGAACGCGTTGGATTCAACGCATCCCAACCCGTTGCCGATCCGGCAGAGAAAAGGGGGAGAATTAGTATATATACTCTTCATAGAGTATATTACACGTTTGTATTTTCATATGTTGTTTTCTTGTCCACAAAGTAGTTTGTCTTGATACACGATATAATAGTGACTCCGAACCCAACCTAGGCGGGTTCGGATTTCCACGTAAGTTTTCTGGTACCTCGATAGCTCGTGACCCATGCGTTTGTTATCGATTGCATTGCTCGAAAACTGATATCAAGAAGGCAGTTTTCTGGACCAGAACTTACGTGGCAATATGTTCGATGATAATGAAGTGTACATTGGCACACGTAGTGCTTGGGGAGATGATGTGCCGTGTGCCCTTCACCAGAAGGACCGGCGCCAACATCTCTACACCATCGGACAAACGGGAACGGGTAAATCATCCCTGCTTTGTAACCTGATTACACAAGACATCGCCCTCGGTCATGGCATTGGTTTGATTGACCCACACGGCGACCTTGCAGAAGCAGTCCTTGCAAACATCCCGTCGCATCGGGTCAACGATGTGGTGTACTTCAATCCTGCGGATACGGAGTATCCGATTGGACTCAACCTGCTTGAGAATGTGCCCGAGGAACAACGCAACTTGGTTGCTTCAGGCATTGTCGCAACCCTCAAGGGGATTTGGCCCGACTTCTTCGGCCCGAGAATGGAGTACATTTTACTCTCCAGCATCCTGGCACTGCTCGATTGTGAGAACACATCAATTCTTGGCATCCAAAGAATGCTGGTGGATGAGAAGTATCGGTCATGGGTATTGCGACAGGTCACGAACCCGTCGGTTCGTGCTTTCTGGTTCGGCGAGTTTGCCCGATATGACAAACGCTTTCTTGCGGAAGCCATTGCCCCGATTCAAAACAAGATTGGACAGTTGGTACTCGCCCCAACGACACGCAATATCCTCGGGCAAATCAAGAGTGGCTTCGACACTCGTTTCATCATCGACAACAAGCGAATTTTCATTGCTTCGCTTTCCAAAGGTCGCCTTGGGGATGACAAGGCTAACCTATTGGGAGCAATTCTTCTGACATTGTTTCAACTCTCTGCAATGAGGCGAACTGATATCCCTGAGCATGAACGGAATGACTTTCATCTCTACATTGACGAGTTCCAGAGCTTCTCGACCACCTCATTTGTGTCGATCCTCTCGGAAGCTCGTAAATACCGTCTTTGCTTAACCCTCTCGCATCAGTACATAAAACAGTTGCCCCAGAGCCTTCAAGACGGTATTTTTGGCAATGTAGGAACACTTATTTCGCTCCGTGTGGGTCAGTCTGATGCCACGGTTCTTTCGGAGCAATTTGGCGGGGGTCTTGTTCCTCGACATTTCACTGACCTGGGGAATCATCGTGCATGCGTAAAGCAACTTTCGGGTGGTGAATACGGCGAACCGTTTTTCTGTGATATGTACCCGCCAGTTGACATGAGATGTGGCAAACGTGAACAAATCATCAAAACGTCACGCCAGCGCTACGGAACGAAACGCGACGTGGTTGAAGAAAGGATAGAGAGATGGATGAATCAGGATATATCGGGGCATTAATGCGACATGGGTTTATGCCACGAATCGATGAAGAGCTTGCTAGAGTATCAGCACGTAATCAATATAAGTTGATATATCGGTACTTCCGAAAGTACCGTAAGCGCGTCATTCCTGAATTGTACGTACTCAGTGTGCTTTTTGTAACACTGGGTCTCTACTCAGGTGGAATTAACAACTCGTCCACCCTTGGTATATTTTCTCTCCATATCTCATTATTAATCATTTTCTTTATCAAGCTTGTGCTTATTGATGCCCAAGCATATAACTTCTTTAAACAACATCTTCGTAGCTCAGTACTCGAATGCACACACTGTGAACGTGTCATTAAATGGAATGAACCGTGGTTATGTGCTCATTGCAAAGAATCACAAGTGTGTGATCCTGACGTAGTGTATGATGAAACTGGTCCTGAGATGAGAGTAAAAACCCTTCCTGATTTCACTTCGTCCTTTTTATACGCATGTGGCGTCTGTCAGAAAGAACCTCTCGCATTGCAATGCCCTGAATGTCATCAGCCAATCCCGATGACTGATGGGGATATCAAATCGCCAAGCTGGTGGGCACGACTTGCATCAGATACATATATTCATACAGACGAATCAGATGAGTCTAATGAAGATGCAAGCGAAGAGCCCCAGTCTCAGATCGAAATTTTCAAGAAACGTATCAATTACAAAATACAAAATGCGATTGATTTGCAAAAAGCAAAAGAAGACCTTTTGCTTGAGGCCAAAGAAATTAAAAGTCCCCGAGAACGAAAGCGGGTAATTGAAAACATCAATGCTGCGGTTGATGATATTGAGTATTTTAACGAGCAATAAAAACACCCCGTCCATCAGGCGGGGCATTAGCTCAAGCTAAAATCGTATCAAGGTACTTGGTTTGATGTCCCACAATTTCATCCTGAGTGGTACACCTTCCATGTTCGATATCGATCAATACTTGAAAGTCTACAGCTTTCAGAATCAATTCCTCGTACAAAGCATGCATGAACTGAAAGCGTTTTTCCAGTGGCAAATCTTTCAGTTTTTCATTGAACTGCGAGAATGCTTGACTTGAAAGCCGCTGACCTTCTTTTAAAACAATCAAATGGTCTTTGGCACTGCGTTCTTTTGCGCGAGCAATATGTTCATGAATACTAACCAAGTTTTCGCTAGTTGTTGAAGTGTTCATTGATATACCCCTTATGTGATGTTTGGTTGTAACCAAGCTGGACAATCAGCTTGGCTTCTTTCCAAACACCACAGGGCATCTAATCTGTATATATAAAAGCATAATTTTATGTATATGTCAATAGATTGATATTTACTCAGTTATCCACACGTTGACCATCTCCATACGTGTGCTTTGCTATACATGGAAATTGTTCTTTCACACCGACAGACGCATCAGCGTCGGTCGCTGTTGTTGTTTGTCTCATTGATATGGAGATATGTATGGCAACGGCAAAGTTCCCACTCGGCAGAACCGTTATCACGAAAAATGCAGCAAACACACTTGCAGCAATATCCGTGAAGGAATGTTTGGAACGTCACGCTCAAGGTGATTGGGGTGATGTATGCAAAGAGGATCGGCAGAGCAACGAAGAAGCTCTGAAGGAGGGCCTCAGATTGTTTTCCTCCTATATGGATTCCAAGGGCACAAAGTTTTGGATCATCACAGAGCATGACCGCTCAGTTACAACCGTGCTACTTCCAGAGGACTATTGAGAGAAAGGAGGCCCAGAATGGCACAATGGCTCAACTACAAGGAATTGAAAGCGGAGATTTCATTTATTGATGTACTGGAACACTACGGAGTCGAAATGAAGATCAAAGGCGAACAGGCAACGTGTCCCTGCCCCTTGCCATCGCATGATGGTGACTCAACGTCTCCATCATTCTCAGCAAACCTCGACCGGAATATCTTCCAGTGTTTCGGATGCGGTGCAAAGGGCAACATCTTAGATTTTCTTTGCCTCATGGGAGACAAGAATCCGAAGGATGCCAAGCAGTTCCATCAGGTGGCTGTCATGGCCAAAAGAAAGTTCTTGTACAAGCCACAACGGGAAGCCCCTGCATCAAACAAGCAGAAAGCTTCTGGCAAAGCCAAGGTGGTGGTCAATCCACCCCTCGACTTTGAATTGCAGGGGCTGGACCCGAACCATCCACACTTTGATGAACTGGGACTCAAACCAGAGACAATCAAGCACTTTGGCTTGGGATACTGCAAGCGTGGCCTCATGGCTGGTCGCATCGCCATTCCACTGCATGACGCTAATGGCCAGCTCATCGGCTATGCAGGAAAGCTGGTGGATGAAAGCAAAGTATCGGATGACAATCCACTGTATCTGTTACCTGCACGACGAGAGCGGAAGAATGTGGTTTATGATTTCCAGCCTGAATTGTTTCTGTATCACGGGCATGCGATTACGAAGCCTGTGTGCTATGTGATTGTGACACAGGGGTTTATGCTTATTTGGAGGTTGTGGCAAGAGGGAAAGCGGGATGTGGTGTCGGTGATTGGTGATGGATTGTCAGATGAGCAGGCTAGCCTGATTTCATATTTGATCTGTGTAAAGCATGGGTTTTAGTGGACGACAGCAAGTTCTGATGATAATCTAGTTTTTTGAAGATTGTAGAGAAATCGGAATGAAGATATGGTGTCGATGGATACCTTCCAATAGTAATGTAAATCCGGGAGTCTAAAACATTTTAATTACTGACACCCCCTTTACTAGGGGGTGTCAATTTAAATCACACATCAATAATTCATAAGAACATCAATTATAAGTTTGATTAGTAGTTGTCGCACGGCAGCTCACGTAGAGGACTAGGAGGCCAGCATGGCTGACAATGTTTGGATTGAAGACCTTGACGGGAAAATATCATTAATATTACGTAGCGACCGAACTCGGATTCAATCTTTGGAGCAGTTGAGACAACATCTTAAAATTGGGAAAGACATGCTCTCTAGAATAAAAGCTGGTACTCGTAAACTTACAGAAGATAATTTCTTAAAATTATGCGAAGCGTTCGATACAAAACAAAAATTCTGGTTTCTTCCAATACACGAATTTGGTCGACAACTAGGATTTACGCGACAACAGATAGCATTAATTGCGAACTCGCATCTTCCCGGAATTGATTTTAATTCTCGCATACGCGGAGAAAGAGCAGAAGCCATTGCTTCTGTTATTAAAGGATACTGGGAATCATATTATTATTCAGTATCTCGTATTGACAAACCCATTATCAGCAAAGATCTGTTGATCATACGAGATGTCAATGAAGACGGTTATATTGAGTGCGAAATCGATGATTCCCATTTTCGTTATTCCGGCTGGTGTTTCCCCATCCAAAGTCATCTATACTTTATACTTGAAAAAACTGATTTGTATAATGAGATAATTGTCTACGTAACAAATATACCTGACCGTGACCCTCCCATGCTTTACGGTGTAATGTTGTGTTTATCTGGTGGTGTTGATGATATGCAATCATACCCTTCAGCTGCGCGGGTCGCATTCCGTTTCCTTGGAAGGAAAGATGATATTAAACTAAATATTGACATGTCAAAAATAAACGATATTGAACAATATCTGCGACAAACTGTCCCTCAATATGTAGAGCCCAACGACCCCAATTTAGATCAAACTCAAAACAAAATTATTAAAGATATTAACAATATAATTACACCCGAAACTATACCCGCTGCATTAAGAATGGCCTGGTCCACAAAAAATTAGAAAAAAACAATAAATAACGCACTACAGGAAGATGGAGTCTTAAAAGCTTTTTTTTCGCACACTTACATCATTGTTTGCTAAGCAAAAAATCATAAAACACCCCAGAACAAGGACCTAATCCGTCAGTTGCAATACAAGGACCGTGTTTTGTCATAGACGCCCTGTCAAGATGGATAAAGAATCATCATGAAAACATAAGACCTCTAATCAAATAGGGAGTGAGATGATGAAACACGTATGCCTGATATTTACCCCAATTGATCACACTTACCGTGATGCCGCAACGCATTTTTCTCCTCCGTTGGGGCTTGTGGCACTTGAGAACTATATCAAACAGAAACTTCCAAACGTCAAGGTGTCGATTCTTGATGGAAGTGTTGTGCACTCAATGGATGAAATTTTAAAATTCATTGATCATCATTCTCCGGATATTGTCGCTCAGAGTATCCAATTGATATCTTATGAAAACGCGCTAACAATTGCCAAATATTCCAAAACAAATGGAGCTATAACGGTTGTGGGTGGACACCAAGCAACACAACTTGCAACCGAAATTGTTTCGCGGCAGGAAGGTATTATCGATTATGTGGTAGTCAATGATGGAGAGGAAGCTATTGTCGGTTTGCTAACTGAAAAAGAACCTGCCCATATACCTAATTTAGTTTTTTTGAATAATGGCATTGTAAAAAAAACAAAGAGTCATATGGTTGATCTGCATCTGCTTCCTCCAATTGATTATTCAAACTGCGATTTTGCCCCATATGACTCTTTGCTTAGTCAAGCTCAATTTGATTCATCCACTAAAATTTCTCGATATCTACGTATATATTCACACAAGGGATGTTCAAACAGAGGTAACAGCAGTGCATGCGTTTTTTGTGGACGAGCTGATCGTGGTGTAAGATTTAAGACACCAAGTCAATTTTGGTTAGATATGGAAAATGTTATTACTAATTGCAATGCAGATTATGTATTTGATGTAGGAGATGATTTTTTGTGTATTCCTAAGTGGCTAGAACAGGTTGCACTCCAAAAACCAAAATTTTCAAAGCAATATCAATTAGGAATTTTTGGAAGAGCGAACAGAGTAACGTCTGAGGTAGCAGGTTATCTTAAAATTATTGGTGTCACAGATGTTGTTATTGGATTTGAATCTGGTGACGAACGCGTACTTGAATTATGTGGTAAGAAAAATACAAATGTAAGGACGAATGCTGAGGCCGCATGTTGTTTGTTCCAGAATGGAATTGATATTTGTGCGAGTTATGTTTTAGGATTGCCTGGAGAAAATGAAGAATCATTAATGGCTACCATTGATTCCGCAAAAGAGATTGCTAAAATTGCTGAAAGATATCTGGGCCGACCACCTCGAGAGCTTGTTGCCAACCTTATTGAACCCAGCCCTGGATCACCTGTCTACAAAGGCATTTTAAAGTCCATGCCTGAAAAGTATTCAGGAAAAGATATATTGTCACTTGAAGAATTACAACGAGATTATTATCGTGTTTACTTTGGTCTTGAAACTTTACATGAATATAAACGATTTCGTAAAATCTTGTGTGCAGCCGCCCAAGAAATTCATTCTTTAGTAGGATATGCCGACCCTCAAGGTTGGAAGAATGATGAAATAGTAGAAAGTATTTTTAATTAAATTTAACGAAAGGAACATTGTATGCATAATTCTTATGATTACCGAGAGTGTAAAACTGTTGCAGTAATGTCTAAAAAACTTGAGGTTGGAGCTGCCTTAAATGCAGTTGCCCATCTTGCAGTTGCTTTAGGCCATAATGTGGGAAGTAAAATGATGGGAAGGCCTATACTAGTTGATGCGGCTGGGGTGTCCCATGTAGGCATCTCTAAATATCCAATCATTATTACACGTGTTAAAGTAAGTGCTGTAAGAAGAGCAATAGAAGCTGCAAGAGTAGATGAAAATTTAACGGTTGTAGACTTTCCTAATCAAATGTTGGAGACAGGACATGATGATGAACTTGCAGATTCAATGGCAGCAGTACAAGAATCAGAAATCGAATATTTGGGAGCCATGATTTACGGTCCTGCTGACAAAGTTGACGCTATTACAAGCAAATTTTCACTTTGGCGTTAGTATCTCCATCGCCAGTAAATTCTTAATTATGCCCACAAAAATATTATATATTTACTGTGTTATTTCACACAAATCGTCAAGATGGTATTGCCAGTAATGCTGATTTTTGTGACCAGACATATTTGAGATTTTATCAATAGATTTTTGTTAGAAACAATATTATGGATGTTTTTTAATCTAATTTCGCTATGGCATACAACCAACACTCTAAATGGACACAACCGATACTCCTTTTCATCCATGCCACACCTCTTGGCAAATCCGCCACTTCTGTAATACTCCCGATAGCCAATCGCTTTATTGACAACAGTTTGGATTGTTTCCGTTCCTCGATCAAGCTCCAGAAAAAAGACATGTTCAGATAGCCCACCATCTGGTTCCTGCTCGTGGATGCGGATGAAGCCATCAGGCTTCATTAAGACTTCTCGGTGGTTCGTCCAGCCATTCTCAGTCACCGGTCTTGTGGTTCGGAACTCGTACATCTTTGGCCACGTGGAGAATTCAGCAAGCGTTAGATGTTCCGTTTGCCTGATTGACGATGCAAATGATGCTTTGATGTTCTGTACGGCTAGTTCATGGCGAATGGTGGCATCACTGACGTTTACTCGCTTCTGGAAGGATCGCCAATTACGTTGTGGGAACTGGGACAGAAGACCACGCTCATGAATTAGGTCATAGCCGAGTTTAGCAAGATACAGGATTGCAGGTTCATTTGGCTGACGTGAACGCTCAGCAAGGTAGCCTGCTCTAAGCAAAGCTTGAACACGCTTCTTGGTAGCTTCGGGCTTGTCGTCAAAGTACAGGGCTGCAAGATGGGCGCGGGTCATGATGCGGGACTCGTAGAGTCCACAGAGGATGTCCAGATCACGGGGCTGGACACTGATGTTGGGTTTTGATCGTCCCCGAGACATGAACCATATGATACCAAAAGAAAACCGTATTGTGCCCCCCCGACACAATACGGTTAGATTGAACATCATTTGCTTGTTATCTCATTATCGTACCCAAAAGTACCCGTCTGGCTCTTTCCGAAGTCGCCAACCGTCATCATACAAAGAGACAATACAACTATGAGATTGGGGCAATGTTCCATGTCCAAAACCAAAAAACTCTGCTAGTGGCCCAGGAATAAACTTTGAAGTGTATTCAACACGATAAAAGTTTTTTTCTTTACTCATGCCTGTGATCTTGTCAACCTTACGGGTTCCCACGATTACAGAAAGGATGCTACCACGTTGCTGAACAATGTATTTACTAAGCTTGTTAGTAGGTGTAGCTTTATACCATTTTGAGAAAGTTCCATCGCGCATTTTCTTTTGATGCTCTGTGAAAGTGACATATCCTGACTTTTCAAGTTTAGTAAAAAGTTCTAATTCTTCTTCTTTAGTTTCTTTATATGAATTCGGGTTTGTTTCAAGTACAAGTCTTTTTCTGTAAATTTCGCTCTTATCCTTCAACAACTCCATAGCATCAGACCGTGTGAATTCATCACCACATCCAGTCAGTAAAAGAATGCAGATAAGACTGAATGATGTAATTGTGTAGTATTTCATGACGTTTCCTTTGGATTAAGTGTTCAATGATTCTGTTCAAAATTATTCGACGAGTCGGAGTAGGACTTCACCACTCCATCTGTATCAGTCACCACTGACAGGTTCTTTCCTTCATGATTTGAACCGCCAATAAAGGGACCGAGAATGGGCACAAACATGCCTGCTTTGAATTTCATTTTGTGGTACGACCACATGAGCGTGGTATCACCTGTTGATGAACGAGACCGACTTTCAGGCTGACCGAACCATTCGACTAACTGTGCCTCGGTGGTTTGACCCACGACAATTTCGTGGGTTTTGGTTTCGTCATAATCTTTGCCTGTGGTTGTACAACCTGTGCAGATAACAGACAGGCAAACGATGAGTGTGAGTGCAATTCTCATGCTTGCACCTCCTGACTTGTTTCGTCTCTTTCTTTGGATTTGTAATTATGCTGAGCTTCAGCAATCAATTCCGCCTGCTTTTTCATCAGACTCAATCTGAAATCGTACGAGATGCAATAGAGGGTGTGG
>PAIY01000078.1 GCA_002704825.1 Phycisphaeraceae bacterium | reverse complement strand
GCGGTCCAGTGCATCGTCAATCGGTTGAACCTTTTCACGCGGCTGCTTGGGGTAAATCACGGGATGATAATCCGCATTCTGCAATGTCAGCCGAACCATGAACGCAGACGACTCATCCAGAGCAACCTGCCCCTGCCCATGCAGTAAGCCGTTGTAACATTGGCCGGAGAACTGCTGGATAAAGAGCATCTGCCCATCGGACGCATGGTTATCCATATGCACCGTCATGGGGCTGATCAGACGGTCAGCAGCAAAGAGTCGATCCAATTGCAATTCAAGTTTAAGCTGCGGCAGCTGATCGGCATTCTGCTGGGACACATTGACCTTCATCTTTCCGGTCATCTGCGTGATGGGAACTCCGACATGCGCGGTGGCATCTTCCATGTGAATCTGGCCATTGAACGCATAGGTCGCAGGCTTGGTTTTGCTTTTGGGTAAATAGGTCAGATGTGATTTTTCAAGATGGTATTTCCCCCGAATCTCCAACGCATCCAGGGCATTGACCACTGCTTTTGGAAGTACTGCCCGCGTGGTCTCACAGAACGCATCACTCTGGGCATCGATATCCAAATCCAACTGTGGTGCGTCGGCATTGGCGAACTCGGCGTGACCGCTGACCGTGGCATGCCCCTGCCCGTACTGACATTGGATTTGATGCAGTTGAATCTGGTTACCCACAATATCAACCCAACCTTGCATCTGTGTCAGTTTGACTGGTTGATTTCGCACCACCGCATCAAGTTCACGCGGGAACAATCTCAGCTGTGACTTCCAGGGCGCGCTGGGTTTCTCATTGAATAACCGCAGTTGCATGTCGAACTGACCCGTCAATTGTAATGGATCAATGATACGCCTGGCATCATCACGCTTATCGGCAGACGGTGGGATCAGATCCAGCACCTTCTGTGTCAGCGGGATACCTTGTCCCGAAAAAATCAGGTTCACCGGCTTGTTCTTTGGTAGTTCACCTTTGAGTGTGAAGTCTGCCTGCTGATGTTTGCCTTTGATCTGGGTAATCTGCACGTCCTTGTCGTGGACGGCAATGTAGCCATTTAAATTGTCAATCTCAAAACGACCATCATTGGGACGAACACGACCATCACGGACACGAATCTGCAGCGTTGGGTAAGGCTTACCCAGATCGTTTGCCAGGACCATGCCTGCAGCGTCGATGGTTGCATTGAGTCCCAATGAACTGAGAATTTTCTCCCCGCGGTCTCCCAGTGATTGGATCACGATGTCATCGACGGGGAAATTGGTGCCGGTGAATTTGATCTCTGGCAGGAGTTTTTTCTTGCTTGGGAATTGCTTCCAATACATGTTGCCGGAGATGGATGCTTCACCGCCACGCAGTCCGACCATGATGGCATCCTGAAGTTTGCCCCCATCTGGCCCGAGTGTGAAAACACCCGATGAGAGTTGCATTGGATAAGCCCAATTTTTGAGCAGGACATTGACGCCCTGGAGTTCATACCGCGCATCGATGATGTTACGAACATTCTCACCGAGCTTGCGTTCAAGCGTCAGGTACATGTTGGTCTTACCACCCAGATCGAAAACAGGTCGCGTCAATTTGAGATCAAGAATCTGCTTTTGCAGTTGGAGTACTTTGACCTGATCATCAGTGAGTTTTTTCGGATCATAAAGTTGTGTTGCGATGCCAGTCCGTTCGTTTAACCATGCCTGATGTTGTTTGGAACTGGCGATCACACCATTTTCTTCGTCGGTCAAACGAGCATAGTGTTTGCGAGAAAACAGGTTGTCAATCAGGTCACGATGTTTGGGAGCCATCGCATTGTAGAGATAATCATCGATTGGCAGATCAAGGCCGGAGACCTCGGCCTTGACGCCTGAATTTTCACCGGGTTCAAAATCGATCGAGCAGCGAATCCCCAACGCTGAACCACTGGGTCCACGTCCACGGAAGTTGATGAGTTCGACTTTCTGATCATCGAATCGGATCAAGCCATTGACATGCGTGAGGGGATACGGGAACGCGTTGTAGCAAATCCGCGCATCACGGATGTCGATATTACCTGCATAGGAGAAGGGTCCGCCGGAGACTTTGCGTTCAACTTTCACAGCCACTTCCAGATCACCGGTGGGCGCCAGGTCCTGAAAGGCTTTGTGGACCTGATCACCAAACCACGGGGCATAGCGTGGGGTGGGCGTGATCTTGCCTGTGATGTGACTGTTGAGCGTGAACGGTGCGTCGGGGTTCAATCCGTTGACCGTGCCGTTGATTTTGTAGGTAAAGTCCTCGATCTGCCCCAGTAGATTTTCAATCCGAATGCGTTGGCCGGAGACTTTAAAGCGGCCGGACTTGACGGTCATGCGGCTTTTGTTTTCGGTGTAAGGCAACGTCAACGCAACATCAGAGACATCAAGCACACCAAAGAGTCCGACAGCGGGGTCTGGGTCATAACCAATGCGCACGTTGGGAACCTTACCGGTCGGAGCGAGCTGGTCCCACCAGTTACGGATCGGCGTTGGCAGGAGATTGCGCATCGCCGGTTCGTCATTGAAATCCAACCCCTTGAGACTGGCTTCAACTTCCAGTGTCTGAATATTGAGGTAACCTGCCAGGAACGGGCTGATGTTATTGGCTTCACGGACTTGTCGCAGTGAGAAATAGTAAATGTTGCGTGAAGCGGTGTCGGATGAAAGTGACCCGTTAAAGCGCGCATTACCCAGCGCATTGAACTGCCCTTTTTCGAGTTCCCCCAGAACGATCTTGCCGTTGCGAATGAAAATGTTAGGCAGGTTCTGCGGGACACGCGTCAGCGCCTTTTCGCCGGACATCCGGTAGTCGGCCCTGCGGACGGCCTGAAGCGATTCGACATTCAGTTCATCGGATTTCACTTCACGCGCCAGGTACAGCACGGGGTCGATGACGGTGAGATTACGGGCATCGAAATGACCTTGAAGCAGGCTGAGAATGTGATGTCGGATCACCACATTACGGGCTTCAAACAGACGCCCTGCCTGCGGGCTCATGCCGGGGACGGTAAGAACGACGTTCTGCAGTTCAATCGTACCGTCAAAGCGAATCCATGCGGCTTCGATGTGCGTTTGCGCTCCGGTGAGATCAGAGAGGAACGTACCCGCCATATCCGCCAGGCGACGGGGACGGGTGAGGTAAATGACCACGGATGTGATGAGCAGGCCGGTGATCAACAGAACCAAACCAGCACGACGGACGCCGCGCCGGTGAGGCATTTTCCCGATCAATGAGCGATGTACCCGATGCTTTGGCAAATACGACCTTTCCTGCGTGTCGATCCGGATTGACCATTGCGTCCGTCTGCAATGAAACCCGCTGATCCGTCAGTCAAACGCATCAGAACACTGATGCATGGCAATCCAGAACGCTGGTGCATTACCCGTTGGGGGCAAACCTTGTTACCATTGGCGTCCTCAATGGATCGGACGGTACACCATTGTACTGTCAATTCCTTGATGGTCACGCTTTAGTTTTTACACCAAGTATGGAGCAGAAGATGCAAACCAAACCAGAAATTACCTATGACGATTTTGCCAAGATTGATTTACGCGTGGCAACCATCGTCGAAGCCATGGAACATCCCAATGCCGACCGCCTGTTGAAGCTGCAAATCGACCTGGGCGAAGAAAAACGCCAAATCTGTGCGGGTATCAAGGCTTACTACAGCCCCGAAGAACTCATCGGCAAGCAGATCATTGTCGTAGCCAACCTGGCGCCGCGTAAAATCCGTGGTGAAGCGTCTAACGGCATGCTTCTGGCTGCAAGCAATATGGATGGTGAAGAAGTCACCGATGTGATCGTTCTGAGCCCCTCCAAGCCGGCAAACCCCGGTTCCACGGTGGGTTGATAGCGTGTTGATCATGCTGTTGAGCGACACGCATTATCGCAGCTATTGACTGCGGGTATTTTGTCGCATCACAAACAGATCATTCGACGACATCCCAATAGCAAAACAGCCTGACGATCTCGCCAGGCTGTTTTTGTTATCAGATGTTGTTGATGGATTACTCAGTAGCCTGTTCGGTCGCTGGTTCACCCTTTTCCTTGGCTTCAAGTTCGGAGACGGAGACGAAACCGACGCGTTTGGCTAAGGTGTCAAACTCGAATGGATTGGTCACGTCATCACCCAGCACGCTGGTCTGCACGGCAAAGCCGATGTTTTCCAGAGCCTGGGGGTATTCCATCCGCTGAGTATATTGTTGCTCGGTGACGGGATGGACTTCATCCACGCGGACAAGGTACATGGCCAGCTTGCTCGGGGCAGCGGCGATGGTCGAACGCTTATCCGCTGCAAGCTTCTCAAAAGCTTTGTGATCCGCAGCAGCGTGGGACATGGCAAAGGCAAAGACGCTGTCGACGAATTGCTCGTCCTGGCCGATGCCCTGCACATTGGGGACACCACTGCCCCCCATGCCGACTTGGCGACGCTGGAAGGCAGGCGGTTCCTCGACAGTGGTGCCGAGGTCCTTGGCGATGAACTGAAGGCTGTCCTTGACCATGCGTTGACGCCACGTGTCACGATCGGCAAGCAGCAGACCATAGGCAGCGAGATTTTTAGCATCAGCGACCACGGCTTCGCGGACTTCATCCAGTGACTTGGGGCTGCGTTCTGCCTGGGCATCAATCACGCGGAACAGATAACGATTGCCGTCATAACCACGCAGTGGCATGCTGGCGACATTGGCCTGCAAACGAAGACCGGCATTGGGTGACGGTTCTTCACGTTCGATTTCCTTGACACTGAAAAGGTAATCCGAGAAACCAACATTGGCTTTACCCATCAAAGTCGAATAAGCAATACCCTGCATGGTGTTGATGTCATCAATACTCAGCCATTTCTGGTCGAGTTTGACCACGCTGGGAAGCACGCCAAACTGTTCCTGAATCTGCACAGCAACCTTTTCAAGTTCCATGGGCTTAAAATCGTCAGGAATCGTACGGAAGCCAGCTTCGACATCCAGCGAACGCACATCACCGAGCAGAATCGTCTGGGCAGTCTTGATGATCTTATCCGCTAGTTCGCCTGCTTTTTGATACTTGAGCTGACTGAGAATCTGATCACGCACATCGACATAAGGCTTAACCTTGGTCGTCGGTGCTGCTGCTTCTTCGCCTTCCTTGGGTTGCGGTGCGGGGACCGTTTCGGTGTATTGGGATTGGTTTTCGTCGTAGTAGGTAACGGCTTCGGATTCAGCAACGGTCACCTTGGACATCAGGCTGTCCTGGCTTAAGCTCAGGTATTCAAACTTGACACGTTCAGGCAGACGGTAACCAAAACCGTAAGGCTCACTGGTGCCCGGGAGGTTGTCCTTGTACTGATCAAAGAGGTCCTGGAGTTCCTTGTTGGTCACCGTCTTCTGAGTTTCATGGGCAGCGTTTTCCAGTGAAACTTTCTCAAGGTAGGACGTCAAGGGAACCTGCAGGTAACCGATCTTGACGCGGGCCTGCTGGTCATTGACGAAGTGTTCAACCACGGGCTTACTCACACGTGATGCACCGGTTTGGATCTGAGCCATCTGCTGGTAAAGCAGGCGCTGAATCTGCCACATCATCTGCGGGTTGGATTGTCCTTGCTGCATGAAGCTGGAAAAACGCTGCTGCGTTTCGCTCATGGTGCGAATTTTTTCAACCGGGGACATGTGACTAACGCCCAGGATCAATTCCTTGTAGTTCTGAACCGAAAGCCATGAACGCAGGGCTTCATTGATGTCTTCGACGGTCATGCCACTATTACGGGCATTGTCAGCAAGAATCTGTTCGGTGACACCGAGGTTGGTCAAGAGTTCGGTGACTTCATAACCGCTTGCTGAGACACCCAACTGGGCTGCTTCATGTTTCATCAGCAACCACTGCAACGGTTCTTCAGGCGTGAACATGGCGATCATGTTGTGCGTCTGACGCGCCATGGTCAGTTCACGTCCTGCAGCCTGCTGATCACCGAGGGTGATCTCATTGCCGTTGAGTGTGCCCAAAGGCTGATTACCGGGGTGTGGCATGAACATGCTGAGCACCGGTTGAATCAGAAAGGCCACCATCAACAGACAGCCGCCAATGACCAGAATGAATTTGTTGTAAATTCGAAACCACTTAAGCATCGTGACACCAGTTCTATGGACAAAGTTAAATCAACAGGGATTTGAGATTAGGGATTGGGGATTAGATAAAGACATGCAACGCGTCATCCAATTTATCATGGATTTGCCTTTCCCTAATCCCAAATCGCTAATCACTATTCCCTTCATACGTAGCCCGGTAGTATAACCGAACTTGGGCAGAAGATCACCGTAAGGCCGACCCGAAGAGCGGGCGTCCGTATCGACTGCCGCTGAGTCCCATGGGCATGAGCATGATCCCGAAGGTGTGATCGCCGTCGGTCTCATCAAAGCTGTAGAGTCCGATGAGATTCCAGCGGGGCAATTCGCGGACCAGGGTGACATCGATATACCGCTGATCCTCCGACGTATTGGAGAAGTCCAGGCGGTGTTCAAAGCTCATGAAATACTTGCTGGTCAGACGGTACGAAAAGCCGTACGTCAGCAGGCGGGTATCGAGAATGTCGATTTCCTGGTAGTCCACAAAGCTGGTGAGAACCGGTGAATGCTCAAGACTCAAACCGGTACGCCACTGCGTGACCATGTCCTGATCAAAGTCGTAGGTGAATTCACTCATGCTTGCCAACGAATCGGAGATCATCCATGCGATGGCCGTGTGGAAATACTCCCCGCCGCGGGTGTACTCAGGACGGTAACCAAAGTAATGAGCCAGCGAGTTGGGATTGGGTTCTGCATCATCGCTGGAGACCACGTAATGTGAATCCACGGTCAGCCAGTCCACGGTGCGCCAACGACCGGGGCCGCCACGCTGGGTCTGAAAGGTGTTGCGAAGTCCGATGGACAAGGTCATGCCATCCCGCAATGCTTCAACATCGTAGTCATACACCGGCAAGTCGATGGACTCGATCGTCGTATCCGAGAAGGACACGTCAACGCTGGGCTCAATAATGTGACGGATGTTATGCAAATCAAGCAATCGGCTGTCAACATCGCTGATCGTCTTGTTGAACTGCGTATGGGCACGCAAGCCGACACTGCCCCACAGACGGACGTTGTCATCATTGCCACTGTAGGCATCAAAGTCGTTGTCGTAGGCGGTTACACGTCCGACGGCATAGGGCACCAGATCAATGCTGCCGACTTTCATCGGGGCCTGGATTTCATGACGCGTATCCAGACGCAGCACAAAGTCCGACGGGGCGCCGGTGGCGTTGTACGCACTTTCAAAACTCACAGTATTGGGACGGCCAAAAAGCAGCATACTCTGGGCATTGGTAAAGCCGCGATCACTGGGCTTGTCCTTACCCGGTTGGGCACGCATGTAGCTTGCAGTCGTCGAACCGTAGTATGTCAGGTTGTTGTCGAAGAGGCTTTCGCCGATGGAATGGAAACCAAGCTCCGGCAGTTTCTCGACGGTGTAGCCCTGGTACTGCAACTGCTGCGAATTGATCGTGAACTCATTGAGTTCATAGTTGGCATAGAACGACATCAACGTCTGATCCTGCTGCTTTTTCAGATACAGCGAGGTTTCGTAGGGCTTTTCGTTTTCGACTTCCTCTCGGAACATTTCTTCGAGAAAGGTTTCGTCGGAACTGTAACCAAACTCAAGGGAGAGTTCCCAATTGTCATCCAGGAAGCTGCGATGCTGGCCGCGATAAAAACCGCGGACTTCGCCGTTTTGTTCGACGTCATCACGCCCACCAATTTCATCTTCACCGGTGTCATAAGCAAGCATGTAGGCTTTGTGTTCACCGAGCATGTTGATCTTGTCATAAGTCAGATCAAGGCCGATCCCCGGGCCGTGTTCGCCCAGGTAGTCAAAGCTGGCGGTGCTGTCGACGCCATCGGGCTTTTCACGCCCAAGGAGCATGAAGGTGTCCCAGGTGGTCTGAATGGTCGGGCCGTTGTTCTGGCTAAAGGACATTGCCATGCTGCGAAGCGGCATTTCCTGGACTTTACCCGAGAGTTTGCCACCCCCAAAGAGCTTGGCACCGCCCCACTTCACGCCGACATCTCGGGCGGTGTAGCGGTATTCGTTTTCACCGTTCTTGTCTGGTTGCTGGGTCAAGGTGATGGTGCGGGCTGCGATGGAAAAATGCGGTTGGGCAAATTCACTGGTGGTTAACACCGCCTGATTGGCTTGCCACTGTGTCTTGGACAGCTGCATGATCTTCTCAGCACGGACATACAACGGCACCTGTTTGCGGACCGACCATGTGTACATCACCGCATCAAGCACAACCGCCTTGTTCTGCTGGGTGTCATAGTAGGCTCTTGGTGCGCGAATGTTGTATTCACCATTGGTGACCTGCACATTGTCTTCCAGGTAAACACCAACGACATCCTCAGCATTGAGGCGACTGAAGACCTGCTCGTAATCCTTGTCCTTTTTGCGAAGGAAAATCACGGCCTGATCGGCACGCAGACTCATGGCAAGCTGACCGCTGCGGTCAACGTACATCACACCAACCTTGCCCATGAGTACCGCGTAGGGTTGCTCTTTGCCAAGGTCAACGATCATCTCATCAAAGGTCAGACTCACGGTGCCTACGGGCGGGAGAATGTTATTGATGGGTGATGTTGCTGCGGGTGTTTGCTCGGGCAGCTCTGTCACTTGCACAGGCTTGGTCGGTTCAGCTTCATCAGGTGTCGAAACCACAGGTTGCTCTGCGGGCTTAACCACCGGCTTGGGCTGAGGCTTAGCAGGCTCAGGCATCGCAGCAGGTTGATCAGGCTTCACGTCCATCGTCACCGGCTCACTGCTGGGTGTTGGCGTCGAGGGTGTCTGAGACTGGGGCTTCTCTGTTGGTTGATTCAATGCGACCGGTGCGGGCAGTTGCTGCTTGACCACCGGTGCCGTCGGATCGTCAGCCGAATACGGGGTCTGCAATTGCAATGGCTGATCGGTGGTGTCCACAACAATCGTCGGACCACCGGATGCAGCCGAACTCTCGCGCGCCATTCGGGCAGCACGGGACTCGGTTGATTCATTGATCACCACATCGGATTTCGGTTGGGAAATGGCAGTCAGATGCGTGATGAAACGACGCTTGGCGTCGGCAGTGAGATCCAGGCTGCTGCGGTCAACCTGTTCCATCAAATCGGTGGAAAGGTCAACTTTGCCGGTGGTGCTGACGGTGACGAGTAAACGTGGTGCTGCAGCGGATGTCGGACCGCGTCCGAGTAGTGGCTGGGCATTGTCCAGATACATCCACATGTGTCGGACTTCGCGGCCGCCTGCGATGGATTCACGTTGGATGCGAATCACTGCGTTGTCAGCACGGAAACCATAGGTCCCCACACCGATGCGGACATCGCGTTTGAGGAACATGTACTGGATCACGCCGTCGTACCAGACACTGGTGCGCGTCGCAGTGAACTGTGCGTCCGAATCGATCACCGGGTCTGCCAGTGGCAGGTCGGCAATGGTGTTAACCGTCGGCTGAGCCTGCAGGCCTGGAAGCATCACCCCAGTGATGGCGATCAAAGCGACAAGCAGCAAAAGCACTGCATCACTGACAACTCGTAAAACACGCGTGGGTTTGGTCTGACTCATCCTGATCCTGTTTATGCCCTTGCCCATCTGATCCCTGGCATATGCGTCTAGCGGTTTGGTGATATCAGGCCAGCATTGGCTGATTGGGTTGATGCTGACTGCTATTTTTGGATTGATTGTTTGATGTCTCTGGCATCGGTTCATCAACGGACTTCTGATTGGTCAGACAGACGATCTGCCAAAGGTCCATGAAACGATGTTTGAAGTGATACTCAAAATGCAGATCAACGCCTTTGAGTACATCTTCCAACGCCACATCACTGCGCCAACCGATTTTCACCCAGAACGGATTGGTGAATTTTTCGAACCAGCCCATCACCGGGTTGGTCGACCGGAAGTGATTGGCAAGAACGATGCGCCCGCCGGGTTTGACGATCTTCGCCGCCCAGTTGAGAAGGCGCGCCGGATCACTGACGACGGTGACCGTGTGACACATGATGATGTGATCAAAGCTCTGTTCGGCAAACGGCGGGTACATGCCGTCACCGCGGACGAGCTTGATGTGGTCGTAGCCGCGCTGTTCACACATGGTCTTGGCCTTGGCGATCATGCCTTGCGACAGATCCATGCCAATGACGGTGACATCGGTCGGGTAATGCTTAAGTGTCAGCCCTGTCCCCACACCCAGATCAAGGATTCGATCACCGGGTTTGAAAGGCAGTTGCTGCACCGCACGTCTTTGTCTGCTTCGAACCAAAGCGCCAAAAGTCCAGTTATAAAACCAGGACCAGATGTCATACATCGGCTTGGTCGAGCGTTCTCGCATCGTAGCCATAAGTTGATTCCCAATTGGATATGGGTAAAAGAATATCTGCAATTGGTTTAACATGCCAGTGGAGATTGGAAAATAGTCAGATCGTTTTAGCCGATTTGAGGCCAAATCGCGCCTTTTCAATCGCTTGTGACGCTGCCCTGCAACGACTTGGATCGACTCAGGTATGACCTTTTGACGATCAACCCAAATGAACAAACGCTTTGCCCCATCCGTAGGAATCGACATGAAGCACGAATCGAAGATGAATCATAAATTACTGTCACTGCTGATGGTTCTGTACTTAACCCTCCCGACACTGGCCCAGCCCAGGAGTTGGCAGAAGAATCCTGACAGCCGAATGCTCCGCCGGACACCTGTGGTGGAGGTCTTTGAAAACTCAAAAGATGCGGTGGTCAACATCGCTTCCAAACAGGTCATTCAATATCGTTCCCCACTGGGTATTGATGATTTATTTGACCGCTTTTTTGACAGCCCCTTCCGTCGCCGTCAGCAGCGATCCGTCGAACGCACCAGCGTCGGCAGCGGCTTCGTCCTGCACAAGTCCGGCCTCATCGTCACCAATGCTCACGTCGTCGCCCAGACCGCTGAACGCAAAGTCATCTTCAATGACCACCAGGAATATGATGCCCAGATCATTGCCATCGACCACGAACATGACCTGGCGGTTCTGAAAATTGATGTGGATCACGACATCCAAACCCTGCCCCTGGGACACTCCGATGACCTGATGGTCGGCGAAACCGTCATTGCCATCGGTAACGCGCTGGGCTATCAGCACACCGTCACTTCCGGCGTGGTCTCCGCGCTGAACCGCTCGATCGACATCAATGACGACGTGGCATTCAAGAACCTCATCCAGACCGATGCAAGTATCAACCCCGGGAACTCCGGCGGTCCCCTGCTCAACGTGCTCGGTGAACTGGTTGGCATCAACACGGCCATCCGCGCTGACGGGCAGAACATCGGCTTTGCCATCCCCGTCGATGACCTGCGCCGACTGCTGCCCCAAATGCTTGCACTCGAATCCCGAAGTCGCCTGCAAGTCGGCATGCAGGTCTCCGACCGAGGTAACGCGCTGAAGATCACCCGCATTGATGTCGACTCCCCAGCAGACAAGGCAGGACTGCAGGTCGCAGATGTCATCACCCAAATCGATGGCAAAGACGTCACCAACGCTGTGGACTACACCATTGCCATGGTTGGCAAAAAGGCTGACGACTTCATGCAAGTCACCGTTAAACGCGGTCACCGTAGTAAAACCTATCGCGTGCAGATCGTCGAAAAGCCCAGACCCGATCTGGACACGCTGATGGAAAATCTCTTTGGCATGCAGGTCGGTATCATCACCGATGAAATGGCGCAGGAAGCGCGTTTGCGCATCCGTGGGCTGGCGGTCATCAAAACCGTCAACAACGGACCGGCTGATAAACTGGGCATCCAACGCGGTGACATCATCACCGACATCGGCAATCTCTCCACCACCGACACCAACACCTTGGCTGAACAACTCGAAACCATCAGCCCCGGCGACCGCCTGCGCATCACCATCGTCCGCATCGCCAACCGCAGCTACATCCGAAAGACGTTGATTATCACTGCAAGGTAGCAATTGATTGATCGCGCAATGAATACACATGAACCACCCGGTCAAGATGACCGGGCTACATAGCCGAGTCATCTTGACTCGGTTCTTTGCTTCACTTGATGCGAATCACGCGACAACACATTACAGACACGTCATCTGCATAACCCTCACAACCCCACCCCGCTGTGTTTTCTTTTCGCATTTGTATTTGCATCCGAACTCTGTGGATGTAGGTTTCGGCGGGAAAAACGCAAACGCTCAGTTGACGCTGAGATCCGAGGGGAGAAACATGTTGTGAGACGACGCATTCATCATTTAATGACCAGGGTCAAACTCCTGCGAGCCCGACTTGCGGGGGCTGACGTACGCGCGGACTTTCCATGCAAGATCGACTCGACCGCTGTGCTCTACAACGGTGGGCCGATCACCATGGGCAAGTACGCCGATATCCGTGCGCATGCGATCCTCATGCCTGCAGGCGGTTTCATCGAGATCGGTGAAGGCACCAGTGTCGGCATACAAAACGTGCTTCACGGGGGTGGTGGGATTCGCATTGGTGATCATGTCTTGATGGGGCCACAGGTACGGATTATCTCGGAGAATCACAAGTTCGATGATGTCGAAGAATTAATCTGTCACCAGGGCCTTGATAAGCAGATGGTGAGTATTGCTTCGGATGTATGGATGGGGTGTAACGTGACCATCCTTGCAGGTGTGACCGTCGGGCGTGGTGCGGTGATTGCAGCAGGTGCGGTTGTCACCAAATCCGTGCCCGAGTTTGCAGTTGTTGGAGGTATCCCCGCCAAGGTGATCAAGTATCGCAAGCAGCCACAGGTGCAGATCACCACCACGGATGTCGATCAACTCATGCCTAAGACCAGCAAAGCCAACGCATCATCTTGATATGTCATGCAACACTGCCGCGTTAAGACCATCCTGTTTCCAAGTCTGTTCGGACTTGTGGTGCTGATTGGGGCAGGCGTGATGTTTTTCAAACAGCCGGACATGACCGGACGGAAGCGCATCGTTTGTCTGGGGGATTCGATCACGTGGGGTTCGCGTTTAGCCTACTTCCGTTGGACCACGCATCTGCAGAAAAAACTCAACCAAAAACACCCCATGCAATGGCATGTCATTAATGCCGGCATCAACGGCAACACATCCGGGATGATTCGTGATCGCGTGAGCAACGTGCTTGCGTTGGACCCCACGCTGGTGATTCTGCAAATGGGGTTTAACGATGCTCATGTCCCAGAGACTGCCGAGCAATCGCGTGTCACGCTGGATGATTTTTCCAAACATCTTGCAGGGATTGTCAGTGCGTTTGAGGACGCAGGCGTTGGGATTGCCATCGTGATCAATCACCCTGTTGATCGATGCAATATCAAGCAAGGTAACGGTGTTGCGTATGCTCAGAACTATGCGCCTTATCAAGCGACGCTACGGTCATTCTGCAAACGCAAGCAAATCCCAATCATCGATATGCCCAGGTTGCTTGAGCAGCATCAAGTCGACATGACAAGCTTTCTGCGAGAAGACGGATTGCATCTGACACATCAAGGCAATCGTATCTATGCACAGTTGATGGAGACCGCTCTGCAAGAACAGGGCTTACTTCGAACGCAGCAGTAAACAAGCCCGAGCAGTCGATGCCAGTGCAATACCTCAGTCCGCCAGATTCGGCTTCCAGGGTGCCTTGTTCCAAACCGATGAGATGGAGATTGACTGATCCACCAAGGTCCCAATGGCATTGAGTTGTACATGAATGTCAGCGTAGAGGGAGTTGACGGTATTGCTCGGATCGTTGTGGGCAATGCCCTGCTTATGGCGACCGTGGAGCATCATCAGTTCACCATTGACCGTTGATCCCCCCCAGTAGGCGACAGCACGCTGAGAGAAGCCTTCGACGATGTTGACAACTTGCCCGGGATTGAGCACATCATCCACCCGAGGTGTAATACCGCCGAAGTCTTTGAAGAAGTGATAGGTCCCGCTGTAGTCGGACTTGTTGCCGTTGTTCATCAGCAGATCGGATGACGGGCAGGCCATGACGCCGTGCGGGCGGTCTCCTGCTGCCCAATTCGACCAGGAGGTTCCCATGTTCAGGTAGCGCCCGCCGAGATATTCCTGCCAGGTGACATTGTTTTTCAACATGACAGTTGGGTAGAAATTGTTGTAGTCGTCGCAGTAACTGGAAAGGACGATGCCGATGCCACGCATGTTTGAACCGCATTGGATGGCACGGGCGCTGGAGCGTGCCGCCCCTAACGCAGGCAGCAGAATGCTGATCAATAGCGAGATAATGCTGATGACCACCAACAACTCAATGAGCGTAAAACCACGCGTTACAACTGAATGATCTTTCTGACCTGACATCAAACACCTCCACATTCTCAATACATACCATTTGAAAAAATGAAACCAAAACTCATTTAAACACACGCAAGATAAATCCAGATAACCGTCTTATGCACACGTGTACATACAATCATAGGATCACCCCCGATCAGGAGTCAAGCGCTGGCTACCAAAATATTTGTTTGGGCTTTGTCCTTGGCGTTGGCAAGTCCGGCGACCCCAGCGAATCAGAATTGGCTGATGAAGCGCCAAGTCTTGCATCTACCTGCGTGTAAACGAACCCATACATTTTCAGATGCTGGTTTTTCTCCCATGTCGATGCGCGTTAAGATGATCGGACTATGATTAAAATCACCGTCAACGGGCAGGAAAAAGAAGTCGCAGACGACATCACCGTCCGCCAACTCATCGTCGAACTGGAACTGGGCAAAGCGGCCGTGGCTGTCGAAGTCAACCGTGAACTGATCCCCAAAAAGATTCACGAATCCACCGTCTTAACCGACGGCGATACCGTGGAACTCGTTACCCTCGTCGGCGGCGGATGATCGCACTTCTTTTCAAGGCATCAGCATCACGCAGTGATGCAGCTATTACTGAACTCTCTCTCTTAAACACACCAAAGGACTCACCCGTGAGCAACACCAATACCACCGTCGTGGACAACCCCCTCATCGTCGCAGGCCGTCAGCTTCAAAGCCGCCTCATCGTCGGGACCGGCAAGTACAAAGACTACCCCACCATGCAGGAAGCCCTGCAAGTCTCCGGCACGGATGTCGTCACCGTCGCTGTCCGCCGTGAACGCCTCGTCAACGAAAAAGGCGAATCGCTGCTGGACTTCATCGACACCGACAAATACACCATCCTCCCCAACACCGCAGGCTGCTTCACCGCGGACGATGCAGTGCGCGTCGCGCGCCTGGGTCGTGAAATCCTCGACCAACTCGACAACCCCGGCAAGGAATGGGTCAAGCTCGAAGTCCTCGCAGACAAGAAAACCCTCCTCCCCGATCCGGTTGGCACACTCCAGGCCACCAAGGAACTCGTCAAAGACGGCTTCAACGTGTTGTGCTACACCAGTGACGATCCAGTCATGGCAGTAAAAATCAAGGAAGCCGGCGCCGCTGCGGTGATGCCTGCCGGTTCACCCATTGGTTCCGGTCAAGGCGTGCTCAACCCCAACGCGATCCGCATCATTCTCGAACTGCTCAAGGAAGGCGACAGCACATACCCCGTCATCGTCGACGCCGGCGTGGGCACCGCTTCGGACGTGGTGCACGCCATGGAACTCGGTGCCGACGGCGTGCTGCTGAACACCGGTATCGCCCATGCCCAGGATGCGGTCAAGATGGCCCGCGCCATGTACCACGCCATCAACGCCGGCCGCGACGCATACCTCTCCGGCCGCATCGGCAAGAAGTTGTATGCCACCGCATCCAGCCCGTGGGATGGCGTGATCTCGTATATTCCGGGTGAGTGAGTTTTGTTTGTTTTTATCAAGGCAGACAAGGCATTTTTTACCGCAGAGACGCAGAGGACGCGGAGTTAAGAGATAGAAGAATTTAACCGGGGACAATTATGCTATTTGAAGATATTTCACGAACAGACATGTCTCCAATGACACGTACTGAAAGCGACTTTGAGCATTTAAATCGGAGTGCAAGACCTGAATCTATTGCTGTAAGGGAGCATCTAAATTATTGGCTGGATCAAATGCCTGATGATGTCCAAAATGATTTATCATCAAGATTGAAAACTAAAAACAGAATTGACTTTTCGTCAGCTTCTTTTGAAATATTGCTCTATGCACTAATGAAACAAATCGGCGCTGAAATTACATTTCATCCAAAACTTCCAAGTAGTAAAACTGACCGTCCGGATTTTGAAATACAGCTTAAAGGTGAATGCTTTTATCTTGAGGCAACAACAGCACAAGTCTGCAATAGTTCCAACTTCAAACCTGACCCGATTTGGGAAGAAGTGTTTCAAAAAATTGACGAGATCAATTCCGAAGAGTTTTTTGTCAGTGTTGAAACCAAAGGTACACTCAAAACAACACCTAAGATATCTTTGATCTCGAAAAAAATAAAAGTATGGCTTGATTCACTCGATTATGAAAAAGTCGCTTACGAATACCATGCGTCTAAATCAAAAATCCAACCAGATATTACGATTAAAATTGATGATTGCTCTTTAACTCTTAAAGCTTTTCCGAGAAGCATCAAAACAAGTGGTAAACGCCTTATTGGAATTGGTGATATTAAAACAGACTGGATTGATGAACACACTCCTCTCAAAAATACAATTCTTAAAAAAGCCCGAAAATACGGCAAACTGGACAAACCATTCATAATTGCAGTGAATGCAATTTCAGCTTTTTTAGAACTTGACGAAAAAATGAATGCTTTGTTTGGCGATGAATGCTACACATTCCGAAGGGATCTACCTGAAATGGAACCTATTCCAGGTAGAAAAATGAATGGCGTCTGGACAACTCCTAAAGGCCCCCGCTACACTCGCTTATCTGGATGTTGGATATTCAACAACTATTCACCATGGAATATTAAGACATGCAAAAACACTTTATTTCACAATCCTTGGGGCAACCTACCTGTATCTACATCATTAAATATTTTCACTCACCGTAAACCAGTTGGATCAGAAATGAAATTATTTGAAGGTTTCTGCTTAGAAGACATTCTTATCAAGACAACAAAGCAACTTTGAGCTGCGCTCAATCGCGCGGTGATACACCGCGGCTCGCTTGAGATGAATATCTAACTTAAAAAATTCTTCTCTCTCTTAACTCTGCGTCCTCTGCGTCTCTGCGGTAAAAAATGCCTTGTCTGCCTCACCCCTTCTTCCCACAACACTGTTTAAACTTTTTGCCACTACCACACGGACAGGGATCGTTGCGGCCGATTTTTTGTCTCGGCTGATTGCGAGGGGGTGGGGCCATCATTTGGCGGTGTTGTTGGGCTTGGATTTGATCGAGGTATTTGTAATCGCTGGCAGGTCGGCCCATGCGCAGGACGGCAGCCATCTTCTCGAATGTCGGGATGGTGTGTTTGTAGAAAGCCATGTAGCCTTCACATAAATACGCTAAACCGTCTTCGCCATCGGGGGTCTTCAAGATGCGGTCTTTGGGGCAGGCACCCCAGCAGTATTTGAGGTAGTCACACTTCTTGCAGTACTCGGGGAGGGTGTCGCGTTTGTCGTTGCCGAACTTGCGCTGCTGGTCAGATTCGGTCATCTCGGCGATGGTTTTGTCTTTGATGTTACCCAGATAGTATTCGGGGCTGACGTAGTGATCGCAGGCATAGAGTCCGCCGTCATGTTCCAGGGCCATGGCATTGCCACAGGTTTCCGAGTGGACACAGAGAGAGGACGGATAGCCGTAGACCATGCCGAGCATGAGGTCGAAGTGTTGGACGAAGATTTTGCCGACGTCGTCACGTTCGAGCCAGCGGTCAAAGACGGTGTTGAGGAAATCGCCCCACTGTTTGGGTTGGACGGATCGGACACCGATTTTCTTGCCATCGGGTTGGATGATGGGCAGGATGGGTCGCTGGATTTTTTTGGCTTCGAGGACCTGATCGTGTTCGACGATGGGAATGAACTGAAAGAAGGTCGAACCGATGGATCGAAGGAAGTCGTAGATTTCAGCAGGGAAGTTGCCGTTGTCAGCCTGAACAACGGTGAGGGTGTTGAAGTCCACGCCGTGTTTTTGCAGGACTTCGATGCCGCGCATGACGTCCTTGAAACTGCCGCCGCCCTGCTTGTCGTAGCGATGCAGGTCGTGGATTTTTTCAGGGCCGTCGACGGAGACACCAACGAGGAAATTGTTGTCTTTGAGGAATTTGCCCCATTCGTCATCGAGCAGGGTCGCGTTGGTCTGCAGTGCATTGGTCACAGGCACGCCGGGTCGGGCATACTTCTTTTCGAATTCCATGACCTTTTCGAAAAACTTGACGCCCATGAGGGTGGGTTCGCCGCCCTGAAACGCGAAGACGATTTCGGGGGTGTTGGCAGGTTGGCCTTCGATGTACTGCTTGATGTAGCGTTCGAGTTGATCCTCATCCATGCGGAAGTTGGATTTGCCTTCCCACAGGTCTTCCTTTTCGAGGTAGAAGCAGTAGGAGCAGTCGAGGTTACAGATCGGGCCGATCGGCTTGGTCATCACATGAAACGGCACCTTGGCCTGCATCACGGGAAGCGCAATATCACCATTATCAGTGGGAGTCGATGGCGGGTTGGCGGTAAAATGTGACATAGTCCTCTATACTAACAGCCCATGACGGATAAACCAGTCCAATCTGATAAACCTTTGGCGATGTATACAAGACATAGCCGCAAGTGGTTGCACAATCGCTACGTTTACCCTGTGATCAGTCGGCGAAGCGGCGGTTTGTCGATTGGGATTAATCTGAACCCGGACAAAATCTGCAACTTTGGCTGTGTTTATTGCCAGGTCGAGCGTTCGGGCGAGGACGTGACCCCCGAGCCGGTGGACGTTGCAATCGTGCAAGCGGAGTTACGGGAATTGCTTCAGAGTGTCGTTGACGGGACGCTTTGGGAGGACAGCTTTTTCGATGATGTACCCGTCGAAAAGCGTGTGCTCAAAGATATCGCATTTTCCGGTGATGCCGAGCCGACGAGCAGTCCGAGTTTCCTGGCGGTGGTCCTGGCAGCAGCGGAGATGAAACGCGCGTTCAAGCTTTCGGGGGTGAAACTGGTGCTCATCACCAATGCGACGCTGCTGGCGCGGCGTTCGGTGGCTGAGGCGTTATCCGTGATCAAAGCCAATAATGGTGAGATCTGGGCCAAGCTCGATGCGGGGACAGCGGCGTATTACAAGTTGATCAATCAGCCGGTGATTCCCTTTGAGCGGGTGCTGGAGAACATTCTCACTGCCGGACGTCAGCAGAAAATCGTCATTCAGACGATGGTCGCCAGTGTGGGTGGCAAGCCTTTCCCGGTATCCGAGCAGGAATCCTACATCCGCCAACTCAGTGAATTGATGGCTCAGGGGTGTCAGATTACCCGCATCCAACTGTACACGGTAGCCCGTGATCCGGGTGAAGCGAATTTGCCGGAAAACTGTGATGTCAAAGCAGTTGACGGAAGTTATATGTCTGATTTTAAATCGCGTATCCAGCGGCACTTGAACAGCGTTCAAGTCGACACATATTAAAATAACATAAAAATATACTTTTTTGTCTGATAGGCAATTGCTTGATAGGGTTCAAGATGCTATTCTCTCAAGACATTTGACTCCTAATAACCCTTTTTCTAAGGATTGCCCATGTCTTCCAATCCCGTCACTTACACGCTTGACGCGAATGAAGCCGTTGCATCGGTCGCGCACCGCACCAATGAGGTGATTGCGATCTATCCCATTACCCCTTCGAGCCCGATGGGCGAGTTTTGCGATGAGTGGGCTGCTCGTGGCAAGCAGAATATCTGGGGTGGTATCCCGCAGATCACGGAAATGCAGTCAGAAGGCGGCGCTGTTGGTGCCGTTCACGGTGCCCTCCAGGCCGGTTCATTGACCACGACGTTCACCGCGTCGCAAGGTCTGCTTCTGATGATTCCCAACATGTACAAGATTGCTGGCGAACTGACGAGCTTCTGTATGCACGTCGCTGCTCGTTCACTGGCAACCCATGCTTTGTCGATTTTCGGCGATCACTCTGACGTGATGTCCTGCCGCATGACCGGCTTTGCGATGCTCGCCTCTGGTAGTGTCCAGGAAGCTCATGACATGGCGTTGATCGGCCAGGCCGCGACACTTGAAGCGCGTGTGCCGTTCCTGCACTTCTTTGATGGTTTCCGTACGTCACACGAAGTTGCCAAGATCAACATGCTGCCTGACGAAGTCCTCAAGGAAATGATGGACGCCGAACTCGTGGCCAAGCATCGCGAGCGGGCCCTGACTCCCGATGCCCCGAAACTCCGTGGCACGGCTCAGAACCCTGACACCTTCTTCCAGGCACGCGAAGCCTGCAATCCGTTCTATGATGCCTGTCCTCAAATCGTTCAGAAGACGATGGACAAGTTCGCCAAACTCACCGGTCGTGAATACAACCTGGTTGATTATGTCGGCGATCCCGATGCTGAAAAGGTCATCGTACTCATGGGCTCTGCGATCACTTGTGCCGACCAGGCCTGCGAACGCATCGCCAAACTCACCGGCGAAAAGATCGGTGTCTTGAAGATTCGTCTTTATCGTCCCTTCCCCACCGAAGCCTTCCTCAATGCCATCCCCAAGAGCTGCAAGAAAATTGCTGTCCTCGACCGCACCAAGGAACCGGGCAGCACCGGCGAACCACTGTATCAAGACATCATCACCGCCTATGCCGAAGCTTTGGCAGAAGGCAAAGTCGATTCGATCCCCCAGATCGTCGGTGGCCGCTACGGTCTGTCCTCCAAGGAATTCACCCCGGCCATGGTCAAGGGTGTGTATGACAACCTTTCACAGGACAAGCCCAAGAATCACTTCACCATCGGTATCAACGACGACCTGTCCAACACCTCCCTGCCTTACGATCCGAACTTCAACATCGAAGGCTCGGACATCGTCAAGGCCGTGTTCTACGGACTCGGTGCAGACGGTACCGTCGGTGCCAACAAGAACTCGATCAAGATCATCGGTGAGAGCACGGACAACTATGCTCAGGGTTACTTCGTGTATGACTCGAAGAAATCCGGTGCCATGACCGTCAGTCACCTTCGCTTCGGCCCGCGTCCGATTCGTTCCAGCTACCTGATCACCAAGGCCGACTTTGTTGCCTGTCATCAGTTCACGTTCATGGAAAAAATCGACGTGCTGGATATCGCACGCGAAGGTGCGACCTTCCTGCTTAACGCGCCGTATCCGACTGAAGAAGTCTGGGAACATCTGCCCATCGAAGCTCAGCAGGTCATCATCGACAAGAAGCTCAAGGTCTACACGATCAACGCTGACGAAGTCGCCCAGAAGACCGGCATGGGTAGCCGCATCAACACCGTGATGCAGGCCTGCTTCTTTGCTCTGTCCGGCGTGCTTCCGCGTGAAGAAGCCATCGACAAGATCAAGGGCGCCATCAAGAAAACCTACTCCAAGAAGGGTGACGAAGTCGTTCGTCGCAACTTCGCTGCTGTGGATGAATCCCTTGCCCACATGCATGAAATGAAGGTTCCTGAAGCGGTCACCGCATCTTGGAAGCTGCCGATGATGGTCAGCGATGATGCCCCGACTTTCGTCAAGGAAGTCAGTGCATTGATGATGGCTGGCAAAGGTGACCAACTGCCCGTCTCCGTCTTCCAGGCAGACGGCACATGGCCCACCGGTACCTGCAAATACGAAAAGCGCAACATCGCCCACGAGATTCCGATCTGGGATGACAGCGTCTGTATCCAATGTAACAAGTGTGCCCTGGTTTGCCCGCATGCTGCCATCCGTACCAAAGTCTATGACGAATCGGACTTGGAAGGCTGCCCCGCCGGCTTCACCGCGATGGACTACAAGGCCAAAGATTTCAAAGGCATGAAGTTCACCATTCAGGTCGCTCCTGAAGACTGCACCGGTTGCGGCGTGTGTGTGATGGCCTGCCCTGCCAAGAACAAGGCAGAGCCCAAGCTCAAAGCCATCAACATGAAGAACAACCGCGAACACTCCGATGTCGAAAAGGAAAAATACAACTTCTTCCTGGACATCCCCGAGTTGGATCGCACGAAGGTCGAACGCATCGATGCCAAGGGCTCGCAGTTCTTCCAGCCTCTGTTTGAATACTCCGGCGCCTGTGCAGGCTGCGGTGAAACGCCGTATGTCAAACTGATGACCCAACTCTTTGGCGATCGTCAACTCATCGCCAACGCCACCGGTTGCTCCTCGATTTACGGCGGTAACCTGCCCACCACCCCCTACTGCACCAACAGCGAAGGTCGCGGCCCGGCATGGTCCAACTCGCTCTTCGAAGACAACGCAGAATTCGGCTTGGGTATGCGGCTGTCCGTCACCGCTTCAACCATGATGGCTCAGCAGTATCTCAAGCAACTCGCTCCCACCGTGGGTGATGAACTGGTCACTGCGATTCTCAATGCCGATCAGTCCGACGAAGCAGGCATCATCGAACAGCGTAAACGTGTCGCAGCTCTCAAGTCCAAGCTTGCTGGCAACGAAACCTTCGCCGCTGGTCAACTGCTCCAACTCGCTGATTACCTCGTCAAGAAGTCCGTGTGGATTCTCGGTGGTGACGGTTGGGCCTACGACATTGGTTACGGCGGCCTGGACCACGTGCTCTCAATGCACCACGACATCAACATCCTGGTCATGGACACCGAAGTCTACTCCAACACCGGCGGTCAGGCTTCCAAGGCTACCCCGATCGGCGCCGCCGCCAAGTTCCAGGCAGCAGGCAAGAGCAGCTTCAAGAAGGATCTGGGTCTGATGGCCATGAGTTACGGCCACGTCTATGTCGCCTCCATCGCCATGGGTGCCAAGGACAACCACACCGTCCAGGCATTCAAGGAAGCTGAAAGCTACAACGGCCCGTCGATCATCATTGCCTACAGCCACTGTATCGCTCACGGCTATGACCTGACCTACGGTCTGGATCAGCAGAAGAAGGCAGTCGAAGCCGGTATCTGGCCACTGTATCGCTACGATCCGCGACTGGTTGACCTCGGTAAGCCGCCACTCCAATTGGACAACAAGAAGACGTCCGGTTCCGTCAAGGAATACATGATGAACGAAACCCGTTTCCGCATGGTTCAGAAGATGGATCCCGAACGCTTCGACATGCTGGCTAACATGGCTCAGTACAACACCACACGTCGTGTGAGTCTGTATCAGCACATGGCTGCCCTGACGCTGCCGACCAACGAAGGTGAGATGAACTAAGTTTCCTTGACCGCGACGCACCATGACCAACGTGGTGCGTCGCTTTTACTTTGCCTGATCATTTGATCCAGAAATTAAAGCTGATGTCCTCTCAGCAAGGAGTCTGAAAATGGACTTATCCACGACATACATGGGAATCGAACTTCCCAACCCCATCGTCGTCGGTGCTTCACCGATGACCGACAACATCGACACTGTCAAGCGTCTTGAAGAAGCGGGCGCTTCGATGATTGTCATGCCGTCATTGTTTGAAGAACAAATCCTTCAGGAACAGATGCAGACGCATATGGCCTTTGAAACGCCTGCTGAGTCTTACGCTGAAGCACTGAGCTACATGCCTGCTCCTGAAGACTTCCGTACAGGTCCCGAAGCGTATCTCGAACGCGTCGGCCAACTCAAGGATGCCGTTGGTCTGCCGATTATCGGTTCACTCAACGGTCACTCCACTGGCGGTTGGCTGCGTTACGCCAAGCTCATTGAGGAAGCCGGTGCAGATGGTCTGGAACTCAACGTCTATGACCTGCCCACCGACCCGGCAGTCAGCGGTGCGGACATCGAAGCGCGTACGCTTGCGATGGTCAAGGAAGTCTGCTCCAGCGTGGACATCCCCGTTGCCGTGAAACTCAGCCCGTTCTACTCCAGTTTGGCCAACTTCAGTCAGCAACTCGTCGGCGCCGGTGCCAAGAGCCTGGTGATCTTCAACCGTTTCTACCAAGCGGATATCGACGTGGAAGAACTCTATGCCGTGCCTTACGCCATGCTCAGCGATTCAAGCGAACTGCTGCTGCGTCTGCGTTGGATCGCCATTCTCTCTGCCCAGGTCAACGCCTCTATCGCTGCCACCGGTGGTATTCACACCACCATGGACATGGTCAAGGCTATTATGAGTGGTGCCTCCACCACGCAGATCGTCTCTGCCCTGCTGCAACTTGGCCCCGAGTATATTCGTACCCTGCTCTCCAACCTCAAGCAATGGTTGTCTGAACACGAGTACGAATCACTTAACCAGATGCAAGGCAGCATGAACCTCCAGAAATGCCCCGACCCTTCAGCCTACGAACGTGCCAACTACATGCAGGTTCTCCAAAGCTGGAAGATCAAATAACCCCCCCCGGAAGTTCCGAAAGTTCCGAAAGTTCCGGAAGCCCCGGAAGTTTTCGAAATATTCCCCGGCATCACTCCGGTGACCAAATACAAAACAACACCCCGCAAGTGCCAACACTTCGCGGGGTGTTTTTGTTTGATGTGTTGTAATGTCTATTGCCCTACCACACCACTGTCTTCGCGAGCCGGATCGTGTCGATCCGGTGCCTTTGTGTTATTCTTTTCAAGACAATTTTAACCGCAGATACACAGAGGACGCAGAGTTAAGAGAGAAGAAATTTTTTTGATATTTAATTCAGGTGAGCTTCGTCGTGTCGACGCGCGATTGATGTGTAACTGCATCAGTGAATCCAAAGTCGCTCAACTTTTGTAACAATGTCATCTTCATCCAAGTGTACATTGAATTGCCACCCATAAAAGCCACAGTCAAAGCGATACAACAAGCCCTGTTGTGGGCGAGGCCAAAATGGATAGTTGCTATAAATACTATTACTGGATTTAACGGGATCACCGAGTAGCGCAATGACTTCTAATTTCGTTTTACCTTCCAATTTCACTGTGTTGAATACTTTCGATGCTGCAAGAATAGCCGGCTCAGTCGAAACATGCTCCCCATCTTCCAAAATCAACCTTTTTGGAATCTCAGTCTTCCACATCATTTTCAAATCTTTAGATAGATTCGTCGAACTAGCCTTGTCATCCATATACTCAAACGGATTTGAATTCTCAGATTGACAGCCGATGCAAACAAGTACCACACACAAGAAAGTACACAAAAGAACCTGAATAAACTGCTTCAATACACAGGGCACCTTGACTACTCCCAATTTTTCTCTCTTAACTCTGAGTCCTCTGCGCCTCTGCGGTAACAATGCCTTGCTGTCTCTCTTTCCGACCTTGGCGACTTGGCGGTAAAAACTGCCTTGAAAAAGCATCGGATCGACACGATCTGGCTCGCGAAGTCATCGACGTTATGCCAGTATCTCACGAATTTCGGTATTGAGTTCACGGGCGCCTTGGGCGACGGCATCTTTCCAGTCCATGTCCGGCAAGCGGGTGTGCGCGTAGATGACAGAACGGCTGGCGGTGATGATGGCGCCGGTGCCGTCTTCCTTGAAACTGGCTTTGACGTCTTCGGCTCCGCCGCCCTGAGCACCATAACCGGGGACGAGGAAGATTTGCTGAGGCATTAACTCACGCATGCGGGCGATGTCTTCGACTTTGGTCGCGCCAACCACCGCTCCAAGCAGGCTGTAGCCGCAATCACCGACGGACTGTTCGCCGAGTTCAGCGATGAAGGTTGCCATCTCGTCGACCATCTGGCGGCCGTCAGCAAGCTTAAGCGTCTGGATACGGTCACCGCCGGGATTGGAGGTGCGGACCAGTGAGAACAAACCTTTCTTCTGCGGGATGGCAACGTCGATGAACGGCTGAAGACAGTCATGGCCCATGTAGCCGTTGACGGTCAATGCGTCCGCGCCTTTGAGCGTGCCTGCACCCTGAAGTTGGCTGTCTGCAAGGTTACCTGCAGCATAGTGCGAGGAACTGATACCAATGTCACCGCGTTTGGCATCACAAATGACGACAAGTCCCATTTCGTGGGCCAGGTGGATTAATCGATGCAGGGCTTCAACACCATGCCAGAGATAGCGTTCAAAGCAGGCGGATTGGAACTTGACGACCGGGACGTGATCCACGACGGCATCGAGCACATCGCGCGTCCAACTGGTGATGGCTGCGACTGCTTCATTGATATTCACTTCATCCGAACCATTGGTCGACGGCTGGAGTTCACGGGGCAGCTTTTCAAGCACCGGGTCAATCCCCACGCAGACGGGTGAACCTTTACGGGTAATCGTATCAAGCAGTCGGTCGGCAAAATGCATCAGGGCACATTCCTTATTCAAGACATTTTTAAACCACAGAGACACAGAGTCACAGAGCCGGAAAAGACATGAGAAAACTCTGAATTGTTTTTCTCTGTGTCTCTGTGCCTCTGTGGTTAAATCATTTTCGTCGGTATCTTACCGGTTTTTAACTGTTGTTGCGACCGAGTTGCGGGCGGAGTAGCCAGAGGAAGCTGATACCCCCGATGACCGCGGTGAAGATGCCAATCGGCAGGCGGCCTCGGTTGGTCAGGATGTCGATCCATGTACTAAAGCAGTCGGCAACGAGGATCAGGATCGCCCCACACAATGCCGATGCCGGGATCACACGCAGATGTGTCGGCCCAACGAGCAGTCGCGCAAGATGCGGGCAAACCAAGCCAACGAACGCAATTGGACCAGCAAGCACCACCGCGCCGGACGCCAATATGCCGGAGATCAAAAAGAGGATGATACGCAGCCGTTTGAGTCGGACACCCAAGCTGTGTGCTTCATCCGATGGGAAAGTGGCTGCGTCCATGTCGGCAGCAAATTTCCAGAGGACTGCGATACCGATGCCGGTGATAATGCAGATTGTCCAGACGGTGGAACTGGGCAGTGATTCGTGAAGGTAGCCCATCATCCAACGCGCCATGTCTTCGCGGAGTCCGGCCGAGCCGGGGATGTAGTTGATGAGCATGATGATCGAACCATTGATCGATGAAAGAATCACGCCGACCAGAAGCAACCCCAACGGGTCGATGACACCCTTGCGTTGACCGAGCAGGTAGACGATGACCAGGCTCAGCAGTGACCCCAGCAGCGCCCCCCCGTGATTGGCTAATGCCGAGGATTGGATCGCCAGACCGATCCCCAGGCCTGAGTGCACCAGCAGCAGTTGTGCCATCACCCCAACCGCAGCGCCGCTTGAGAGTCCTAGGATATAGGGTTCAGCCAAGGGGTTTCGCAGCAGGACCTGCAACGCCACCCCACCCACCGCCAACGCGGCGCCAACGCAAATAGCTTCGACACCACGCAGGGATCGGAGTTGTAAGAAGTAGTCTGCAAATTCGCCTTCAGGCCAACCGATGCCACTGCTCCCCAGCGATAACCGGAAAATAAAAATGCCAGCCAGCAAAAGCAGCATCAGGCCGATCCACAACCAGCCGAATCGAAAAGCATGTGAGTCATTTGCCATCGGCAGCAGTGTCGGACAATTGGGGGTGGATCGCAAGTGCGAATTGTTTTGCAATCCGCGGGAGGGTTGTTGCAGGCAGGAATGTCAGCGGATCGTTGATGATGTAAATGCGCTTGTTTTTCACCGCATTGATCGGCAAATTCTTTAAACTTTCCAAACGCGGATCATCCAATCCATTTTCCAAAGGTGGTGCATTGGGTCTTAAAAGCAGGATCACATCAGGATTCAGAGCCACGAGTTTTTCATGGTCATAAGTCGGAGCACTGACGGGGGCATTGGCAGCGACATTCTCCGAGCCGACGAACTGGATCATTTCATGAATCACGGTATTGGGACCGCTGGCCATGATCGGTTCGGTTCCAATGAGTGCCAAAACGCGTTGCGACTTCTGTCCTTGGACCCACTTTTTGACATCACGCATTTGAGATTCAAACCGATCGACTGTTTCCTGGCCGAGTTGTTTCATGCCGATGTCATGGCTTGTTTGTGTGACGATCTGCAGGACATCATTGATGGTGTCGGGATAGGCAAAGGAGATGAGTTTGAAGTGGTGTTGCTCAGCCAGTTGCTTGAGACTCTCCGGGGTCCCGTTCTTGCCCGCCATCATCAGCACGTGAGTCGGTTTGAGCTTGAGCAGTTTTTCGGTGTGGATGTCCAAATAGTTACCCACCACCGGCAAGTCTTTGGCAGCGGTCATGTCGAACTGTGCAATGCCGACGATGTTTTTCTGTTGTCCCATGTCGATGAGTATCTGACTCATGGCTGGAGCCAGGGTTACATAGCGAGGGGTTGCTGCTTGCGGTTGTGGTGATTCGGTTTTTCGATCACAACCGGTCAGCAAAAGCAGCGAGCAAGACAATAAAATCAAAGAACGTAACATCATCAAACCATACTAGAGACAGGGAACGTCAGGAACAAGACGGGGCATTTCGCATTTCGGATTTCGGATTTCGTTCGAATCTTAACCGCTTGCGGTTTAGCGCGTCTGTCGAGATTCGAATAAAACTTTTATCAGTACGTTTTATGCAGCGCAAAACCGCAAGCGGTTAGGTTTGGGGCGCATCCGGATTTTTATTTGTTGGTGTTTCAGCCGGCTTTTCTACCTTGTCGGGAGTCTGCGGTTGCGTTGGTTTTTCGTCAGTCGCTTCGGCCACAATCTCATCCATGCGGGTCTGTTCCGAGGATTGACGCAGCAGTTGGTAGATGACGGTGTTGGAGCAGTAGAAGAAACTCACCGTATAGGCACCGATGATGGAGGTCAGGAAGAAACTCCAGACCCAGATCATGCCTGCGGTGACCTTGCCGGTGAAGCCCAGGCCTGCGTTCCAGTCGAAGGTGTAAAGCAGTTGTCCCAGTCGCGGTTGAGGCATCAGGGCATGCCAACGCGAGGTTTCGTCTGCCATCTGTGTGATCACGCCCATATCAATACAGGCATGGGTCACGCTTAATGTCAGATAAATCACCGCCCCTAAAAACAGGTATCCAACCGCACCGTAAACCAATGCGAGGACAGAGTAGAAAAACCAATGCCATGGACGGGCAACGAGATAGCCGAAGCTGCGAGAGACGGCATCAAAACTGTCCGTACCCTCCATCACCAATGCCGGATAGAACAGCGGGTATGTTGCTAGCGTGAAGATCAGCAAAATCGCGATCGCAAAGCCAAGTCCAAGTGCAATGAAAAACAGCAAGCCGCCGAGCATGTCCATAACAGGAACGTTGAAGAACACCAGTCCGCCAACTGCAAGCATACCACCAAGCACGGCGATCATGATCACCGGCATTAACGGTGTGAGGACAAACCAGACATAACGTTTACAGACAAAACCAAACGCCGACATCATCGGCACATGGGACGAGCCGGTCGCATCGAGTGCTGCCAACCTTGCCAACGCACCACCGAAAAATGCCATCATCAGAAGCACACATGCCGAGAGCAATGCCAGGAAACCGGGGTGGGTTTTGTAAAGCCAACTCGGGAGGATGTAGATCATTGACCGCAGCGATCCGACCACGGTGTTGGGATCGGTCTCCTGGCCGGCAAGGATCTGGCTGAACCCAAAACGCAAACTGATCGCAGACTGCACCAGTCGGTCAAAAGCATTGAACTTGTACTCAAAGGTTGCGCGGAAAATCCCTATGGGTTGCAGGGCATTGAGCAATTCCATGGCCTTGAGACGTTCACGATTTAGTGACTCAAGATTACGGTCTTTCTGCTTTTGGACATCCGTTTCATCGACACCATTGCCAAGACGCTCGGCTGCGAGTTCATCAATGCGTTTGAGCTTGTTGGCAAAGTGCGCTTCGAGCCTGTCACGGGTGAGTTGATAGCGATTGGGCTTTTCCAGGATGTCACTGGCTGTCACACCGGGCTCTGCATAGGACGCGGATTGGATGAGTTCGCGCAGGGCAAGATCCATCTGCCGTTCACGTTCAACACGCCAGTCATTGTATTGGTCTGGACTTTTTGTGCCGAACGCTGAAACTTCACCCCGGTAAACCTGTGGCCCCCAGACGACATCCAGCCCATGTCCCAGGACGAAGATGAGAATGAGCATGACCAATGCCACACCGAGTTTGCTCGGGCGGATGGCCATGCGAAAGGTTTTGAAGATCGCCAGCCAGGGCAGCAGTTGTGCCCAGGCCACTTGATCCACGCGTACCGGCCTGTGGGGTTGTGTCATGGTTTGCTCGTCCCCCGTATGTGCGTCCTGACATGATGTCGGAGTGTCGAATCAGATGCGTCTAACCAACGTTGCCAACCGATCAGGCGGGGATGTCGGCATCGGTAACGGTCGACGGTTCCCTGCCCTGCTCGATGGCTGTGATCTTGGCCAGACGACGGGCGTGACGACCACCGTCAAACGGCGTGTTGATCCAGGCATCAATGATCTGCTCGATAATGCGCATGCCCAGCATGTCAGCCGACAAGCAAAGCACATTGGCATTGTTGTGCTGACGGCAGACGCGAGCGCCAATCTCATCGTGTACCAGCGCAGCACGTATACCCGGCACCTTGTTGGCGGCGATGCTCATGCCGATACCAGTCCCGCAAAGCAGGATACCGCCATCGACAGCGCCATCGGCAACGGCCTTGGCGACAGGATAAGCCTGGTCGGGATAGTCACAGCTATTGCCGTTCCCATTGCTCGTATCACAGTTCACACCCATATGCTCGACTTCGTGACCGGCCGCTTTGAGACTCTGAATAACCTGCATCACGACTTCGGTGGCCCGATGATCTGCACCCACTGCGATTTTCATACCTGCTGCTCCTTGAGGCGTTGCGCCAGACGGCGGCGAATCACTTCCGCACACCGCGCATAATTCGTCACATCCGAGCCGAACGGATCGCTGATATCACCAGCGCTGTCGAGTAACTCCACTTTGTAACCCGCATCCGGCGCCAGGCTCAATACCCCCTGGCGGTGCGACTCGGTCATGCAATATACCACGTCTGCGTCACGAATCATCTCCGCGGACAAACTTCTTGATCGATGCGTGCTCAAATCAAGTCCCATGTTGGCCATCACCTGCTGAGCCTGCTCGGTGGCAGGCATCCCAGACATGGCTGATGTACCCGCTGAGAGTACGCGAATCCCTGCGTCAGCGAGCTTGTCCATGGGGATATCCCTGGCTACTGCAAGTTCCTTGCGGGCAAGCACTTCAGCCATAGGAGACCGACATGTATTGCCACTGCAAACCAGCAAAAGCGTCCACTGTAACATCCGGCGGATGGTCGGTTCATCGAACACCCCTTCACGTTCCACCTGGAAGTCGGCTGAGCCGTTGGGATTTTCTGTCACACGCACCACCGTCGACGGTCTTGAGAATGTGCTTTGACCACCATCAATCAGAATTTCGACTTCCGGCGTGTCACCCAGTGATGCCAGCACGTCGTCTGCATTTTTGGATGGCTCCTGCCCACGGAGATTGGCTGATGAAGCCAGGACCGGCCCACCGGCATTGGCGTGGTGAAGCAGGATGTTGGCTGCCGGGTGATCCGGGCAACGCAAGCCCACGGTGTTGTTGTGGTAAATGCGGTCCGCCTGTTCGATCGGCAAACCCATCTGCTCGCACTTGGCTTTGATCGTCTCGTCACTGACCGCCAGCACCAACGTCACCGGCCCAGGGAACACGCGACGGATCAGGCGCTTTAACATCGGGCTGGACAAATCGACATAACGCCCTGCCTCATCGGGCGATCCCATATGGATGGCAAAGGGCACCGAGCCGGGACGACTCTTGAGTGCAACCAGCTTGTCGTAGCCTTGATCGTTCGTTGCCACAGCCCCAACGCCATAGACAGTCTCCGTGGGAAATGCCACGAGCTTGCCCTGCTTCAATGCGTCAGTCGCTTCAGCCAACGCCCCAGCGAGTTCCTGGGGGTGATTGTCCGGTGGAGGTAAAATCACTTGCATCCCATCAGATTACCAAATTCCGACAGGCGATGCGAAGTTGGGTAAGATACAAACAATAACACTTTGGTGTCTGAATTCACATATTTCGCATCAGCAAAACATGACGAAGATTTGGATTAGACAGGGATGGAAATATGAACTGGGGAAACATCCTCTCATCAATGGTCTGGCTCATTGGTCTAGGCTTTTTGGTTTACGGCTATGTCCAATTTTTCATCGCCAGACATTTGGCCAAACAAATCAGGAATTGGCCTACCACCATCGGTCGAATTGAAGCTTGTGATTTGAAACGCATCGACAAAGGCAGTGTTGATTTCAGCGAATTGAATCTGCAATACATTTATCAAGTAGATAACACACAATACGCCAACTCGCGCATCATGCCTGGACTTGGTAGCCAAGCCCGCACCGGTATGCTCGATGACGTGTACACAAAATTACTGAGCAGTGAATTCGTGCTCGTTCGATATGACCCAACCAACCCCCAATCTTCCTGTCTTGCTCTGGGTGTCGGCCCAATGGCCTACCGTCACATTACGATTGCCGTTTTCATGACAGCCGTATTGGGTGTCATGTTAACCATCCCCCACTTCAACAATTGGATTCCGCTCTTTCTGATAATCATTGCCATTGCCGTCCTCTTTGTTCTGCCGATCTTCTTGAACGCTTGTGGCGTTGGTTTTAGTAATGATAGTCAGATGCTCAGAACCATTTCCATGTGTGATCAAGATGGGAGATTGTTGTGACTGATTTAAAAACCAACACACTCACATCCGAGCATTGGCTTTTGCGAACACCACTTCGCCGACGCTTGTTGTTTGTGTATCTGCCGATCATCCTCTTGCCGGCGATTGGTTATCTGCTTTGGCATCCGGGTAAACGTATCAATGACGGGCGCTTTGATCTCAAACAAAACGGCATCTGGATTGGACATGGGTATCTGGGAGACGATGCGTGGTTTGAGAAATATAACAAGCAGGATCAACTCAAAACTACCGTGGCAGTGATGCGTTTTTCAAACTGCTCACGCCGTTGCAAAAACATCACATCACCGACATCTTCCCGCATCTGTGTCCTGCAACTCCCGGCGGTGAACTGCCTGGTATGGATTTTGAACAAAGCAAGCTGTTTCTTGAACTGGCTAAGGCAAACGGACTGAGCGTCATGCCGTGGGTGGGTGGTGTGTATCAGAAACACTGCTTCCCAGCACAAAAATCATGGCGTGATCACTTCGTCCAAAGCATTACTTCACGTCTATCCGAATATCCCCAACTTGATGGCATCCAACTGAACATCGAACCCTGGCCCAACGGCAATCGAGATCTGCTGAACCTGCTTGATGAACTCAACGCTGTGATACCTGAAAACAAAATCCTCTCCATCGCAGCCTATCCCCCACCGACCCGTTGGCAACCGGCACCGGAAGTCCATTGGGATCAAACGTACTACCAGCAAGTCGCCAGCCGCGCGGATCAGATGGTGGTGATGATGTATGACACCAGCATTAAATATGCCAAGCCCTACGAACTACTCATGCGTCAATGGACAAAGGAAGTTTTAACGTGGGGAGCACCAACGCCAACACTGCTGGGCTTACCTGCCTATGACGATGCGGATGTCCCCTGGCATGATCCTAAGGTCGAGAATCTACATCACGCGCTGCGCGGCATCAATGCAGGTTTGGCGGATTTGAATGACATGCAACGTGCCAACTATCGCGGCATCTCGGTTTATTGTCATTGGGAAATGACGGATGAAAAGTGGCAGACTTTAAAAATGAGTTCTGCAAGTGATGACACTTTCAAATCACGCCAGCTGCATCACTGCGTGATGCTGATGACTCCAACACACACACCGGCTTGCGTTGGCACTTTTCCCAAATCCAATTGGTCATGTGATAACTCACGACCATCGACACCACCGCATCACTGAAAAAATGAGCGCCACTGCCAACGCGCATCATGCCACAGCCGGCGGCGACGGCAATGCATAGCCAGTTGATCCGCGGGTAAAGCTTCGCCAATATCCATGCAGCAGCAAAGGCGACCATCGTGTGACTGCTGGGCATGCCGAGTCCGCCACTGTTAAATGTCTTGTGAAAAATGGAACGGTAGACATACATGCCATCAT